>JAJDXV010000101.1 GCA_022823085.1 Candidatus Poribacteria bacterium | reverse complement strand
AAAATTAACTTTCAGTATTTTATTAATTTACATTATAGTCTTTTAACCACTCTCGTAGAGGCATTTTTCCGCATTTTAAGCCAAAATGTTCTAATAAACGCGAAAAAATCAACACGAAATTAAATCATTATAGAGTCTAATTAATGACATTGAGCGTTTAGACACGCCAATTTTATTTTTTTCGCTTAGCGGCGGGGAGAGGAAACAGAAGCGATGAACAGTAGAAACCGATTTCTGAATACCGTATTGAAAGATGATCGCTTGAACGTGGCGATAGATGTTCGGGTACCCGTGCTGTGCGGTATGCTTGATGCTGCTACGTCACCACGCCTGGCTACCCCCTCCCCACTTTACAAACGTTAAGTATTATAAGCCACAATATTGCTCCGGTTCCGGAGACTTTACGTTCCCGCGTGTTGCTTTTGTCAGCGACAAAGCATTGCATAGCGGGTTTTTTTGTGTTGCATCGTAGATGATCCGCTGAGCGTGCTCCCTAACGTTGCAACTTTTTTGTTTGACAACAATACTGGAATGTGCTACACTTATGCATATCTCCTATTGTTGTCATGAATTTGTAAATGGCAGCCTCTTCTATTTTGAGGTGCGCCGAGGGTGCGGACACACCGATCGGCGCGGCACTGCCATAGACCGAGTATGATAGTGCTGGTTTCTATTGTATCATAATATCCGGTCCAATTGAAAACCAGGATGCTATAACGAAAGGATTGCCGACGGATGCAACACACCTTACCACTTTGCCTTCCGAAAGCGATCCACGAAAATAGGAGAATAAGAATGAAATTTTCTATGGCTCAAATGATTGCTATTGTCTGTATCTTCGCTGTAGGTTTCACGGCATCCTCGCCGTTTGTTCAAACAGCAGACGCGAACCTTGCCTCAATAACAATATGGGAAGAGTTTCAGGTGGACGTTTGCAATAAAGGGCATATTCACGCTATATGGTTTGTCCATTCGTACCCCATCGCATATGAAGATCATTATGATGGACACGACAATCATTTTGAGAGTTACGATCTCCCATCCTATTATCGTTATCAACGTATCTTTTTAGAAAATAAGATAACGTGCAATCCTTATTATGTAGTGTAACGTGCAACCTTTATGACGTAGCGTTTACCATGCTTTTACGTCTAATCTTCGATCTTGATAGAGAACTACCTTTGTTGGAAACACCCACATTTCCAACGAGGGCTTCATTTATCATTACTTAGCGAGGACGAAAACAGTCTTTTCTTGTAACATAGATGCATGCCTAAAGACATTCGTCCTCACTCTTGCGATACGATAATCTCAAGATTAAAACCTTTGTATAAGGAGTGAGATACCAGATGAAAAAAATCATTTTCGCTGCAGCCCTTTTTATCGTTTTCTGCACCACTTGGGTGTTTTATCTCAAATACAATAATAAACGTTTTGAACGTCAATTGCCAAAATCGCCCCAACAAGCGACAGGCAAGCCAAAGATCCGAACTACTATCCTTGAATCTCCGCCGGATGCTGGACATGGCGACCAACTCATAGTTGTCCCTCGCGATCTGATAGAAATATATGAGAAGCTTAAATCTCCCTACGCCGATGAACACCAACACGCCGATGAACACCAACATACTGAGGAGACAGATAGACCAGTAAAAAATCTGTCTGAAATGTCGGAATTAGAATTCTACGAAATAAATAGTAAATTTCTTCGGGAGCGTTATGGGAATATACCAGAAATAGATGTCATCCTGAAGCATTTATCTCCTCATAGGATTCGGAATCAGAATTCGCAGACAATTACGCCAGAAGAACGCCGTGAATTCTTAAGGGCAGTTCATGTATTATGGCCAACTTCAGAGACCCGAAAAGCTTTAGAAAAAACGGATTAACACACTCCGCTATGCAAATCTTGCACACACTTTCGGATAATCTGAGAAAAACCAAAAAAGGGCAAAAGGTACTCATCCTTTTCATCTTCAGTATCCTAACTGTCGTCGGAATCTTGGTGCTGCGGAACATCGGACACAGTGGGGTTACGTATTGGGATGAGGGTTTTCACGCCATCGTTGCACGGAATTTGACGAAACACCCGCTCAAATTCACACTTTATGATCAACCGTGGTTGCCTTACACCTACAAGAATTGGACAGAGAACCACATCTGGCTACATAAACCACCTGTCGCTATGTGAAAGAAACACCGTACGATTACCCGCTGTTCATTGAAGGTGAGGTGGACATCGGGAATGGAAAAGTCCAACGATATCGTGTCTATGAAATCACAGTGGATCCAAAGGAAGAACTCTGGAGATAAGGCATCAACGAGTTTTCGGCTGCCATACCAAGAGTCGAAGGTGATTGGATACTTTCTCAAATCACCCCCGTGTGCGTCAAAGAACTCTAAGGCTTCTGTGAGCATCACAATAACGAGACTCGTTTTATCTGTGTTGCCACGCCCAGTAGAAACGTATCGCTTACTTGGCACAATCCTGCCGAGAGATGACCGCATCGACCGCCATAATTGAAACCACTAAAGGACACACAACGCACATTGTTTCCATCAACGATAATCTTGACGCAGACACGAAAATTGTTTCCATAAAGAACAAGTCTGTTACGATTTCTATCAACGGTCATCATCGGACATTGCGTCTCCTATCTGCATTTTGAAACAGCACAAGCATTTTTTTTAGCAAAATTTAACGTTTTTCACAAAGCATATCAGCACGCTTGCTTATCAAGCCCCCCCTCAAACAATTATACCCCTGCACGGAAGGTTGCGACTTTTTCTTTGACGATAACACCCGCACGTGCTATACTTATGCATGTTTTCTATTCTTGTTGTCATGAATATTTTGTAGATGGCAGCCTCTTTTATTTTCAGAGGTGCCGAGAGTGTCGGAATCCGTGAGGTTCACACATTTACGGAGTTCACCCGAAAAATAAAAAAGAGCGAGGAACTCACCTTGGATGACCGCGTTGAATTGACGACTGCCCTATATCATCTGTGGCCAGATCTGAGAACCAAGAAAACGCTTGAGATTTTCTTGGAGGAAAGAGCCACTGAAAACGGAAGGCGA
Source organism: Candidatus Poribacteria bacterium (assembly GCA_022823085.1). Classification (GTDB taxonomy): domain Bacteria; phylum Poribacteria; class WGA-4E; order WGA-4E; family WGA-3G; genus WGA-3G. Next base: position 39,884 of record JAJDXV010000101.1, on the reverse strand, counting down.
ACACCATGAAAACTTTGAAGACGTTACTCGTTTTTTTTCTTTTTATCACCGTGATCTCGGGATGCAGTGTGAAGCAGGTCAATGAACCGCACGAAAATCAACCGCTTCTAAACACAGCAGATGTCCGTGATAAACAGACGGCCCCTAAAGTAGATTTCATTCCCGGGTTCCATCCGTTTAAGGATGACCCAGACAATCCGAGTCCGCACAACCCTCTCGTCCGGAAGTACGGGGATATCCCAGAAGTCCGCACCTATATCCGACTCAAGCAAAAACTTGCATACGGACACGGACTGAACATTGATGAGGCAATAGAACTTTATACCGCAGAATACCACCTCTATCCCTCAGATACCACAAAAACGAACTTAAAACAGTGGAAAAAGGACAAAGAGCGATACATAAGACTGGGGGTCGATCTGGGTGGACCTGTACTCTTCGACAGCAGGGATGCCATCGAAGATCCGAATGCTAAAGAGCAGGTAGACAAGACATCGGGCGATTAATTCCCTTACACACCCCATACGGAAATAACATTTGACATTATACCGCCATAGTGTTATACTTAATCTTGTAAAATTGATTCTGTTCTTGAAAGGTTGTAGGGTGACAAGCCCACATTTAAACATAATGAACCTCGGACTCACGGACAAAATTGCAGTTGTAGGTGCTTCAAGCAAAGGGCTCGGACGCGCCATTGCACTCGGTTTAGCACAAGAGGGTGCGAAAGTCACCATCTGTGCAAGAGACAGCGAAACACTAAAAGCAACGGCGGACAATATACGTAAACAGACCGGCACGGACGTGTTAGCAGTGCCGACGGATGTTAGTCAACCTGATCAGGTTGAAAACCTCATTAACACAGCGATTGACCATTTCGGTGGTATCGATATTTTAGTTAACAATGCAGGCGGTCCCAGAGCAGGACGGTTTGATGACCTCGCGGCGCAGGACTACCAAGACGCGGTTCATCTCAACCTGATGAGTACAATCAACCTCTGCCGTGGTGTTGTACCGTCAATGCGCGAACGCGGCGGTGGACGGATTATCAATCTTACCTCTGTCTCTGTTAAACAACCTGTCGATAACCTTATGTTATCAAATATGGCGCGAACGGGTGTGATCGGCTTTGCGAAAACACTCGCAACGGAGTTGGCACCGGACAAAATTTTGGTGAACAACGTCTGTCCCGGCATCATCTTCACGGATCGTATCCAGCAGTTAGCGACGGTACGTGCTGAAGAAGCTGGCATCACCTTTGATGAGGCACTCGAAAAAATGACAGCAGATATCCCGCTCGGTAGAATCGGAGATCCGGATGAATTTGCGACCCTAATTGTATTCCTCGCCTCAGAACGCGCAAGCTACATAACAGGAACGACTATTCAAGTCGATGGCGGTATGGTGAAGTCCCTTCTCTAATTTAGTTTTTTCGACAAAAAACGCAGCAGGCAACAACGTTGACTGCGGATATACGGAGAGGCACTTGAAACCCGGAACCCACCTCACCGAACCGAGACCGAAAATATCGACAATAATGTTATTTCACAAAAGCACGATATTTTCGGTCTCAGGAAAATTTAAAAATTGGTATCTGTAATCATTCCTGCGTATAACGAAGAGCAAACAATCGGACAAGTTGTTGAAGCTGTGCGTTCACTGCCAATTGAGAAACAGATCATCGTCGTCAACGACGGTTCCACTGACGGAACATATAGAGCACTTGAAGAACTACAAGCAGTTCACGCGCTAACCGTCGTGCATTGCCAAAAGAATAGCGGCAAAGGTTTCGCGATCCGGCAAGGACTATCGCATGTAAAAGGAGAAACCGTCGTTATTCAGGATGCGGACATGGAGTTATCGCCAACAGACCTCGTGGACCTCTTGAAACCGTTTGAGAAGGACAACGTTCAAGTTGTCTACGGGTCGAGGTTTCTGAACGGACGCGGAAACGCGAGTCTTCACAATTTTATTGCGAATCGGCTTCTCGCGACCTATACGAACCTCCTTTACGGCTGCCGTATCACCGATGAGTCTACCGGTTACAAAGCCTTTTCCACAGAACTGATAACACGACTGAACTTGACGTGTGAAGGCTTTGAATTCTGTCCGGAAGTTACCGCTAAAATCCTACGTGCAGGGTATCGTATCTATGAGGTGCCGGTCTCCTATTTTCCGCGTACGAAGAAGGAAGGCAAGAAACTCCGGTTCTGGTCGGACGGATTATTTGCCGCATGGACACTCTTAAAATACCGGTTTATTCCAAAAACAGAACTTTTCAAAAGTACGGTGCCCGATTAATCGGTCGTCTATCAACGACCAAGACTATTTGGATGTAGCCAATAGATATTTGGAGGTTAAATTTTTGACTATGTTTAAACAATTGATTTATTCCACACTTATCCTCTTTCTCGTAATCGGTGTGTCCTTCTCTGCGCTTGGACACGGTGAAGGCTCCACGCTGTTAGAGGATGTCAACAAAGATGGTACAGTCAATATCCAAGACCTTGTGCTTGTCGCTGCTGCGTTTGGACAGCCCGGTGACCGCACTGCGGAACAGAACCCGGATGTCAACCGCGACGGCATCGTCAATGTGTTAGACCTGGTTCGTGTCAGCAACAGTTTCGGTCAAACTGAGGTCAACGACAATTCGGCATATCACGATATTCAGGACTACGTTTTTGATAAGAGTTGCGCAAGCAGCGTCTGCCACGCGACACCTGCGAATGCCGGTAACTTGAATCTGACGTATGGAACATCTTACTCGGATTTGGTTGGACGTGTGCCGCAGAACCCCTCGGCCGCAGCCGCAGGTATGAAACTCGTGGATCCGGACAATCCAGACAACAGCTTCCTTTTGACAAAACTGATGGGGCCCGAGTCCCCCGATCAAGGTGCACGCATGCCGTTCGGTGGTGGGGTCATCCACAATGGCAAAATAGATGCAATTCGGACCTGGATTGAGGCGGGCGCTCCGCAGACAGGGAAAGTCGCAGGGATCGGTGACCTCGCTGTCTTACGCGACCCCGAAGAAGTTTTTGAACCCCCCGCACCACCACCACCCGGTGAAGGATACCAACTCCATTTGCCACCTTTCAAGATTGAACCCGGCACGGAACGTGAAGTCTATTACACCACCCAAATCAAAGATGAAAATGGAAATCCGGTAGAAGAGGACATCTTTATTAATAGAGTAGAAATCTTCTATCCTTCTGGCAGTCATCACTTCATCTTATACCGTCTGACAGAGGAAGGTTTGGCAAACGGTATCCAAGACAGAGGTATCACACCGGGCATCGGTGTCAATCCAGAAGATAAGTTCCGTGAGCTCGACACAGATGACCCACTGGTACTCGGCAATTTCGGTATTGATAGGCTTTTCGTCGTCGGCACACAAACAGATGAAACTATGTACGCGTTCCCAGAAGGCGTAGGTTTACGATTACCAGGAGACACTGTTTACGACCTTAATTCGCATTACATCAATCTGCTTGGCGATGAAACACTGATCGGCGAAACCTACGTCAATATCCATACGATTCCTGAGGAAGAGCTACAATACGAAGCTGTCGAAATTTTCGTTTCTAACAGATCAATCAACGTGCCACCCCGAACGACCCGTGTCGCCAAGATGACGTGGTACGCTGAAGATGAACTCGAACGTCGTGGCCACGATCAGGATACAGAGCTGCAGGTCTTCCTGCTAACATCTCACATGCACAGACACGGTGAGTTGTTTGAGATTTTCCAAAAATCTTCAGGCGAGCTCCTACACCGCAGTATCGCCTACGATGACGCGCCCATTACGCTGTTTGACCCGATCCTTACATTAAATTCCGATGACGGGCTTACATTCCAGTGTACCCATAACAACTACGATACGAATGAACCGCTTATATTTGGACTGACATCTGAGGACGAAATGTGTATCATCTTCGGCTACTATTATATCCCAACTGAAAGAGCAGGCTCTATTATTAGATAGCGTCAGGAACAGTTTCCAGTTTCCAGTTTCCAGTTTCCAGAGAAAAGACCTCTTTTCTTAACTGGTGACTGGTGACTGGTGACTGGGTACTGTCTTATATGACTACCACTGTAAGAAAAAAAGACAACTTCATAGATGCCTTAGCACACCGGATACTCGTGTGCGACGGGGCTATCGGGACCGAACTCCGCAAACGGATACCGGCGCATCTGCAGTGCATTGATGCTTGCAATATTTCTGATGAACACGCCCAGAAAATCACCGCTATTCACCGCGCTTACGTTGAAGCGGGTGCCGACGTTATTCAGACGAATACCTACCAGGCGAACAGAGAAGCGTTAGCCATCCACGGTTTAAGTGAACAGGTTGAGGAAATCAACAAAATCGGTGTAGTACTGGCGCGCGAAGCGGCAACCGAGGCAAGTCATATCGCAGGATCCGTTGGACCGATTCCGTTCCAAAGTTTTGATGCGACGGTCCCTGCTACAAAAACAGTCCGACAGATTTTCAAACAACAGATGGATGCCCTCGTTGACGCGGGTGTTGACCTCCTCATCCTCGAAACCTTCGTCTCCCCAAAACAGGCAGAAGTTGCTACGAAACAAGCACTCACTTACGGTGTCCCTGTCATCATTGAGATTAGCGGCATTTCAGGTGGGACTGTCGGTGCTGGACTGGATGTACGTGTCTTTGCACAGGAGTTGGAGCAACTCGGCGCACACGCAGTCGGTATCAATTGCAGGGGACCCCACGATCTTGTTGAGGCGATGGTACTTCTGGCACCTGTCATCAAAGTGCCTATTGTCGTGCAACCGAACGCTGGCAATCCGAGAGTCGAGCAAGGTGAAGTCGCTGTCTCTTATACGGTGGAGGCAGATGTCTTCAGCGATTACGTCCGAAAACTGGTCGAACTCGGCGCGAACATGATTGGCGGCTGTTGCGGAACGACCCCAGAATATATAGCAAGGATCCGACAGGCAATCGCAGGACTCAAACCTATAAAACGTGAGTCTCGAATCTTTGTCCTCCCGAAAATTAGGTCAGTGGGGACGAAGGCCCACCGCCCCTACGATAATCCTGTGCAACAGGTATTTGAAACGCGCGAACGTATCGTGAGTGTAGAGATGCGCGCAAACACATTCCCGCAATTGCGAGCAATGTTGAAAGAAGCGAAGGGGCTCGCTGCGAGAGGCGTGGACCTGTTCGACGTGACAGACAATTCCGGAGCAGCAGTGAACATCGGTGCAATCGGTACGGCGTATCGACTCCAGCAGGCAACGCAAATCCCAACACTTATCCACTGGACAACCCGATCGCGTAATCTCATCAGTATGCAATCACATCTGTTGGAGGCGGAGGCGTTAGGGATCCGCGGTATCGTCGCTTTATCCGGCGATCACCCGAAAGCAGGTCCCTTTGAAGCCGCAAGCCTCGTGCCGGATGTCCGTGGTGCCGTTCAATTGATGAAACTTATCGCCCGCTTGAATCAAGGCGAACTTGCCGACGGTTCGTCTATCGGCGACCCGTGTGGATTCTATTACGGCGGTGGGTTCACAGTCGCCGAGAACCTCCAACCGCACGTCAAGCATCTCGCAAATAAGGTGGCACAGGGTGCCAATTTCGCCTACACACAACCCGTCTGGACATACCAAGACATTGTGCGGACCCAGAAGGCGACGGAACACCTCGGTATAAAGATGCTTTATGGCATACTGCCGCTCACCAGTTTCCGCAGTGCCTCCTACCTACGCGACAATCTCGGACTTTACATCCCGCAGTTTATTGTTGACAAATTCCGTGATATCGAAGATACCGCTGCACAAGAACTCGGTATGCGGTTATGTTTAGAACTCATTCGGGACATCCGTAATCTCGATGAATGTGAAATCGACGGCATTTACCTAATCCCACCTGCTCGGATGAATTGGAAAAACAGAGCCCGTGTCATCTCGGAGATCGTTAAAAACTACTGTTAGCGTCTCCACACCGCGCCTAAACTATGCAAACTCGTGAATCAAACCGCTCATCGACCCGTGTTACAGTACGTTCGCTTCTCTTAGGCGTTTTACTCATCCCTGTCAACGTCTATTGGATGACGCTCGTTGAGGTAAAATACTACTCACTTGACGGTTCCTGCCTTCCACTTTTTATTCAGCCTGTTTTCATTATGTTCGTCTGCGTTCTCGCGAACTGCGTGTTGAAATACCTTGCACCGCGGTGTAGGGGCTGGATAACCCAACCCCTACAGCAGGGGGAGTTACTCACAGTTTATATCATGGTAGCGATCTCCTGTACGTTCGCCGGACACGACACGATGCAGAATATGTTCGGCAGTATCGCGCATCCGTTCCGATTCGCCACAGAGGAGAACGAATGGCAGGCACTCTTTTTCCGGTATCTACCGACGTGGCTCACCATCTCGGACGCACAGAGTTTGCAAGGCTTCTACGAGGGCGAAGCGACCTTCTATACAAGGCATAACTTCTCGGTTTGGATAAAACCGCTGCTCTTCTGGGGTCTCTTTTTCCTGATTATGATGTTCATGATGCTCTGCATCAACACACTCGTCCGCAAACGGTGGGCAGAACAAGAGAAATTGGCGTACCCGATCATTCAACTCCCGCTCAGACTTTCGGAAGACGGCGGTCTCCTTCTCCTAAAGAATCGGATGATGTGGATGGGGTTCAGTATCGCTGTCGCCATCGGTGTGATTAACGGAGTCCACTATCTCTTCCCACAGTTTCCAGAGATCCCATATATCAAGCGGACAGCCGTATTCCAGAATATCTTTACCGAGCGTCCGTGGAACGTTATTCGCGGCACGCGAATCTCGATATACCCGTTTGCGGTCGGATTAGCCTTTTTCCTGCCGTTGGACCTCTCCTTTTCGTGCTGGTTTTTCTTTGTCGTGCGTTTAGCGGAATTTGTCATCGCTGCGGCACTCGGTACACGTTACTTCCCCGCTTTAAACGAACAGGCTTACGGTGCGTGGATCGCGCTTTTCCTGCTCGCGATCTGGGTCACACGTCAGCACTTAAGCGAGGTATTGAAGAAGGTGTTTGGGTTCAAATCGCGTCTCGATGATTCCAATGAACCGATGCCGTATCGTGCCGCCTTCTTAGGTATTCTCGGATCGCTCGTCGCGCTCGGTATCTTCGCCTCTCTTGCGGGGATGGCGTTATGGGTTGCCGGCGTTTTCTTCGGTGTCTATTTCCTGCTCTCCTTCGCGATTACGCGTGTCCGGGCGGAACTCGGCACACCTCACGAAATTTATTACGTGAATCCACACGATATGTTGGCGACAATCGGTGGCACACGTCGGTTCGACCCAAGCAGCCTCACGATTATGTCGCTTTTCTACTGGTTCAATCGCGGCTACCGGAACCATCCAATGCCGAACCAGATTGAGGCGTTCAAGTTAGGAGAAGCGACAGGGATGGGAAACCGGCGTTTATGGATGGCGATGCTGATCGCAATCGTTGTCGGGATCCTGGCGACCTTCTGGGCGAATCTCGACATCACCTTCCGAAACGGGGCCGTCGCGAAAGCAGTCGGTTTCAAAGGATGGGTCGGCAGAGAATCGTTCAGTCGGCTGCAGCGGTGGCTCCATAACCCGGCGGAGCCAAACGTCATCAGTATGGGTTTCATGGGGATCGGTGCGTTGTTGACATTCGTGATGATGTATATGCGGATGCACTTCTTGTGGTGGCCCTTCCATCCTGCAGGTTACGCACTCGCGATCAGTTTCGCGATGGACTATTTCTGGTTCGCCTTCCTTGTGGCGTGGTTCCTGAAACTCATGATCCTACGGCACGGCGGTTTGCGGTTGCATCGTAAGGTCGCACCCCTATTTTTAGGATTAATCTTAGGCGATTACGTCATCGGCAGCACCTGGGCGATCATCGGCCCCCTATCCGGCTTACGAACCTATAAGATTTTTATCTAACCTATATTGTAGCACAAACTTTATGAAGATTAATTTATTGATTCGGTAATTTCTCAATGCTCAATAAATCGCACAACGACAAGTCCTCCGTTTGTAGTAGGGCAATTCATGGTTCTCCCGTTTATTACCGAACATTCCCTTGACTTTTCGTCTAATGTATGGTAGATTTAAAATAAAATCCTCTCCCCACCATCCGAAATAAATAGGACTTACGCATGCTGCTCTTTCGGAAACAGAGGACGCAGATTTTGCGATGAGTGAAGCGAATAAAGCGTTGAATGAAGCATTTTATGGGTAATAAACAAAGCTCGATGCCTCCGTCCTCAACTCGTCACTACTTTGTAGACGAGGGCGGCGATGGCACTCTCTTTTCGCGTAAGGGAAAGATACTGGTAGGGACAGAGGGATGTTCCCGCTTTTTCATACTTGGCTTATTGGATGTGTCAGATCCAATAGTATTAGAGGATCAGCTTGATCAACTGCGGGGGCAACTGATGAACGATTCCTATTTTAAGAGTGTCCCGTCTATGCAGCCCGCCAACCGAAAAACGGCACTTGCATTTCACGCCAAGGATGACCTCCCGGAAGTCCGAAGAGATGTTTTCAGACTTTTGCGTGAGACAGATGGATTGCGCTTTTTCGCTGTTGTTGCCGATAAATTAAGCCTCCTTGAATACGTCCGCCAACGCAACAAACGGGAACCTGCCTATCGCTACCATCCCAACGAACTTTACGACTCTTTGACTGAGCGTTTGTTCAAAGAGAGACTACATCAGGGTAGCGGATATGATATTATTTTCTCAAAACGCGGTAAGTCTGATCGGACAGCTGCCTTGCATCGAGCACTTGAAACTGCACGTTTCGTCCCGCAACAGCAGATAACCAACCACGGATCTTTAAACATTGCCGTGGCAACTCCAAAGGAACACGTAGGTTTACAAGCTGTTGATTATTTTATCTGGGCGTTACAGAGGCTTTATGAGCGAGGTGACGATCGGTATTTGACATACCTGTGGAAGGCTTTTGGGCTCGTACACGATATTGATGACATAAGCAAGACAGATTATGGTGTCTATTATACACAGAATAGACCACTCACAGCTGCGGCATTGAAAGAACGAAAATAAAAAAGCCAGGGATATAGGATTGTTCTGGGCCGTAGCCTTCCAATCACACGGATGAACCCGAATTTTGTCCACTGGCACTTACATTATACTACATTTTCTGTTTAATGTCAAATTCTTTTTCAAAAAATCGAAAATGCATGACCAGTGGAAAGAAAACTTCATGCGCGATATTACCACCGAATTTAAGGACAAACTCCTAACATTTGAAAACACAAAATACCGGTTGATTGGTTTGCCATTCTATAATGAAGAAAATGAAAACCCATTTTGGGAAGCTCTTGATGCTACTTTAACGAATACAAATCATACGCAAGAACAGAACAATTGAACCTACTAACATCAATTGGGTTTTGAACTACGTACCTGCTTAAAGCCGAACATCCACTGCAAGAAGATAAAAAACATGAATCTACCCGTTGGGAAACTCAAACACGATTTTTTAAAAGAATTGCTGCCCACAAGCGATAGCAACACAGGTGTAGTTGTCGGTCCACAACTCGGTGAAGATGCTGCAGTCATCGAATTCGGCGACAACTATCTCGTTGCAACCAGCGATCCGATTACCTTTGCGACGGAAGATATTGGATGGTACGTGGTATGCGTCAACAGTAATGACATCGCAGCGATGGGTGCCGTACCGAAATGGCTACTGGTAACCCTATTGTTACCGGAAGACACAACAACACCTGAAATGGTGCGCGACATCATGACACAGCTCACACAAGCATGTGAAACATTTGACATTGCATTGTGTGGTGGACATACTGAAGTTACGCCCGCCGTCACACAACCCGTTGTCATAGGGCAAATGATGGGGGTTGCTGCTAAAGAGTCCTTGTTCACTTCGGCGGATGCTCGGGTAGGAGATGCCTTAATTCTTACAAAAGGACTCGGTATCGAAGCGACCGCAATCATCGCGCGCGAACGTGAAGAGCAGGTACGCGAGAAATACGATGCCCTATTCTTGGAGCAGGCGAAGCACTATCTCGTGGATCCGGGAATTTCTGTCCTAAAGGACGCACAAATCGCGATTGCCACCGGCGGCGTACACGCTATGCACGATGTGACAGAGGGAGGTATCACAACTGCTGTGTTTGAGTTAGCGACTGCTGCCGAGTTAGGTACGGTTGTCTATTCAGATAAACTTCTCGGTTCACCCGCATTGTATAGCAATATCACACGGACGCTGTGTGATATGTTCGGGCTTAATCCGCTCGGTGTTATCTCATCGGGTGCCATGTTAATCGCAGCAGCACCCGAAAAAGGCGAAACAATTTGCCAAACCCTCGGTGAAGCCGGTATCAACGCGGGCATCATCGGAAAGTTTTTGCCATCTGAGCGCGGAATGTCGCTGGAAGATGCCACCGGTACACGGCAACCACTACCTGTCTTTCAAGCAGATGAAATCGCTAAGCTTTTGTAGGGGTTGGGTTATCCAATCCCTACCCGATGCCGACAGCGTGTTGGCATTCTGACACCTTTACCGCAGAAAACAAAAAATGAAAACCGAATTGCAAGACTATCCGCTAACGAGTACCATCATCAAGTTAAAAACAGGTCGGGTTCAACTCACGCTTATAAAAGAACCCGACTGGTTCCTTGAGCAGCTCAGTCGGGAAGACAGTGAAGGCAAACTCTATCTTCCATACTGGACCTACCTCTGGGAGTCTTCTATCGCGCTTGCGCGCCATGTAGAGACACTCGGCACACGCCTAAAAAACACGACTGTCTTAGAAATTGGTTGTGGGTTCGGACTAACAGGGATCGTCGCCTGTAAGATGGGGGCGAGATTGATTTTTACCGATGCAGAACGAGAAGCACTCCGCTTCGCACACCACAATGCAGAACAGAACAGTGTTCACCAACATACCGATTTCGTCCAGATGGATTGGAATTCGCCCTGCTTTAATTCTAAATTCCGCTATATTCTCGCCGCTGATGTCATCTACGAAGAACACCACTGGCAACCCATCGTAACCCTACTTCAAGATTATCTCGATCCGAACGGTGTCGCTCTCTTTTCCGAGCCGAATCGGAACAACGCTATAGGGTTTTTTAAACTGCTCAAAACCAACGGCTTCACCTATCAGAAATCTACCCATCCTGTCACATTGGATAAACAGACCTCCCAAGTTTCTATCTACACAATACGACGCGTGAACGCGTGAAGGGCATTGTCATCATAATACCCTTCCAATCTTCTTAGGACTTACGCATGCTTCTCTTTTGTAGCATAGACTGTTAGTCTGTGCCCCAAGAACGCTGTGTTTTCCGAGAAATATCCGCGAAAAAAACTGGCTATCGTCAAAATTGCGTAAGTCCTGCTTCTTTTCAAGTTGCCAGTTAACAGTTTTCAGTTTCCAGTAAGAGAAAGACTTGATAGACCCGTTACCCTCTTAACTGGTAACTCGTAACTGGAAACTGGTAACTATTTTTTATATTGCCCAAAAAACAGGAAAAAACGTTCCCATTCTGCTAAAAAAACAGGCAACAATTGGTATCCCGCGGACGACTCATAAGATTTTTATTTTCTTGAAGCCTTATATGCCCTTAGAAAGAACCGTCATCCATACTTTTGGCAAGGTTTTTGCTATACTAAAAAATAATAATACACATCATATTTACGCAGAACTAATTTTGGAAAGGGGAGAAGATGGAACAAATCAACGCAACGCCGAACGTTTTAATCATTGATAACAATCCGGAACGTGCAATTTTGTTAGTCGAAATCTTAGAAGCGAGTCGATACAATGTTTCTGCCCCTTTGCGTTTACAGAAAGACATAACGGATCAGGTCTCACGCTTAAAGCCGGACATCATACTGATGGGTGTCGATTTTCCGGGACAGGCGGTACTCGATTGGGTCGCAGCACTTTACACGAGTTACCCGTGTCCGATAGTCATGTTTTCACGTGATGAACGACCACAGACGATACAGGCGGCAACGCATGCTGGCGTATCGGCGTATGCTGTGGGGAAACTCACCGTTGCCCGCGTGAAAACGATTATCGAAGCAGCTGTCGCAAGATTTTGTGAATTTCGGGCATTGCGACAGGAACTCGAAAAAACCAAACTGGACCTTGCAGAACGTAAAATCATTGAACGGGCGAAAGAGATGGTCGCGCAACAGCGCGGCTGTAACGAAGCGCAGGCGTATCAGATTTTGCGGAAAATGGCGATGAACCGTAGAAGACGACTCACAGAAATCTCGCAGGACATTTTGTCGGCTTCAGAGGTATTGACAAACAAATTGTAGGAAACGTCTCTGCTTTCCCATTTGAAAGCATCTGCGTTCAACACAAAGGGAAGTACGTCCACATTAAAATTGCTCGTTTTACCTAAACAATAGTTTGGACAGTTTCTGTAAGACAGATGTCAATGTTCAAAGCGTTTCTGGTTTTTCTGATAGTTTCTCACACAAATACAACTCGTAGAAAAATAAACGCGGATGCACCGATGCCCAGCCCCGTAGGGGCGATATGTTTATAGAAACGCCACCCCTCGCGCAGCTAAGCCCCGTAGGGGCGACATGTCTATTCCGTAAAAAAATTGTCCAAACTTTAGTACCTAAAACAGAACAATATATTTCGCGCATAGGCAAACATTATAAATAATACCAACACCCAGCCAACGAGGGCCTGGGACCAGACACAGGTGTCTATCTGGCTAAGCATTCTGCTTACCGATGGACACCTTTTTTTATTCGTTATTGGTTGTCAGTTATCAGTTATCAGTTATTGGTCAGAGACCATAGGGAGTGGAACCCAAAAAGCGGCTGCCACAGGATATTAACCGAAAACCGATGACCGATCACCAACAGCCAATCCAAGGAGATTCAAAGGTGTGGCAACCACGCTGCCGCAGACATTGGACTCCTCGGTAAAAAAGTTAAAATTGACGGTGTCGTTACCGAGGCAGTAGATGTATTCCTCAAGGGTGATGCCAGTGCAAATCCTAAAGTCGCACCCAAAGTACTGGAAAACGTCCCGTGCGATAATTTATCCCAAGTCCTCGAAGGACTCGTCCCTTACCTTTCACGGAAACGCAGCTAAACCTCGAAACAATGCTGACCGAACCGCAAGGAGAAATAGCAGTCAGCAGTCAGCAGTCAGCAAAGAGGCAGACGGTATTATGATTAGGACTTACGCATGCTTCTCTTTTGTAGCATAGACTGTTAGTCTGTGCCCCAAGAACGCTGTGTTTTCCGAGAAATATCTGCAAAAAAAACTGGCTGTCGTCAAAATTGCGTAAGTCCTGATGATAACTCGCTTTTTAAAAGCATACGCAGCTTGAAACGAAGTGGAAAGCGGATATACGGAGGCGGACGCGAAAACCTCAAAACCTGCTGACCGAACCGCAAGGAAAATTTAAAAACATGGATTTTAAAAATAAAGCAACACAGATAAACCTCTTCAGTTTAAAAACAATCCAGATGCGCACCTTCCACACCACGTGGTTTGCATTCTTTCTGGCATTCTTCGGCTGGTTCGGGATCGCCCCACTGATGGCGATTGTGCGCGAGGACCTGATGCTAACAAAAACACAGATCGGTAATACAATTATCGCTTCCGTCGCGATTACAGTGCTGGTCCGCGTCTTAATCGGACCGATCTGCGATAAAATCGGCGCTCGGAAAACGTATACATGGTTATTAATCCTCGGTTCGCTACCTGTGATGGGGATCGGACTCGCTCAGAATTACGAAACCTTCCTTCTATTTCGATTGGCGATCGGTGCGATCGGTGCAGCGTTCGTTATCACGCAGTATCACACTTCTATGATGTTCGCGCCAAACGTTATCGGCACAGCAAATGCAACAACCGCCGGATGGGGGAACCTCGGCGGCGGTGTCACACAAATGGTGATGCCCCTCATCTTTATGGCTGTTCTGAGTTTCGGGGTGGACCAATTCCTCGGATGGCGACTGGCGATGGTTGTTCCCGGCATTGCACTGTTTATGACCAGATTCGTATATTATTTTTTCACCCAAGATGCACCCGATGGAAACTATAAAGAACTCCGTGAACGCGGAAAACTTGAACCCTCAGCAGGCAAAGGCATGGAGGCCTTCATGCTGGCGATTAAAGACTATCGCGTTTGGGCACTTTTCGTCATCTATGCCGCCTGTTTCGGGGTCGAATTGACAATCAACAACGTCGCGGCACTCTATTACCACGATCATTTCCAACTCGATGTCAAGACCGCAGGACTTATCGCCGGTCTGTTCGGTTTAATGAACATCTTTGCCCGGAGCCTTGGCGGCTTTTTCTCCGACCTTTTTGCGAAAAATATCGGACTCCGCGGACGTGTTATGTTCCTCTTCATTGTCTTGTTAGGTGAAGGCATTATGCTGATGCTCTTCTCACAGATGGCAGTGCTCGTGCTTGCCGTCGGCGTGATGATCGTTTTCAGTCTCTTTGTGCAGATGTCCGAAGGTGCAACGTTTGGCATCGTTCCGTTTATCAATAGGAACGCATTGGGTGCCGTCGCTGGTATCGTCGGCGCAGGTGGAAACGCAGGTGCTGTTGCAGCAGGTTTCCTGTTCCGTTCAGAGAGTATCACGATGCAGCAAGGCTTGCTATATCTCGGTATCACGGTCGCAGTCGCCTCTATCGCTACGGCACTCGTGAGGTTCTCGCCTGCAGTCCAAGCCGCGGAGAAGAGAGCATTTGACGCAGCACTCGCAGAAAGACAACGTCTGAAAGCCGAAGTTGTTTAATTTATGGGCACCTGCCGATACGTCCGTACGAAGTTTTTTACCGAATCTGGTAAGGCACAGCTCAAAACACCGGTCTACCAGCCACCCGATGAGGAGGTAAATGAGGAGTTCCCGCTCGGATTGACGACGGGACGGATAGAGAGCCAGTGGCATACACGCACCCGGACGGGTAAAGTGCCGCAGCTGGTACGTAAAGACCCGGAACCCTTTGTAGAAATCCATCCAGATGATGCGGTAAAGAACGGTGTTGAAGACGGTGAGTGGGTCTATCTTGTCGGGCGACGGGGACGGTGTTATGCAAAGGCACGTGTCACAGAGGCGATTCGGCGCGGGCTGCTTTTCACGCCGTTCCATTGGGGAGACCTCTTCCACGCCGAAACCAATGCAAATTACGTGACGAATCCAGCGTTTGATCCCGTATCCAAGCAACCTGAATTAAAATTCTGTGCTGTGCGGATTGAATCAAGTGAATCATAGGTTGAGGGTAAAAGACTCAATAGGCATTCATACCGTTATTGCTTTACGGATACATGCCTGGACCTTTTGCCAATCTGCAAGGGTGTCCATGCATCCCATTCCTTATCACCTTCACTATCCCACCAATCTGCTGATTCTATGCTTGGTGCAATAGCTGCCAACTTCTCTGTCTCAGTCAAAGGACCATTAGTAGGAGACCAATATGCACGCAACACACCGACAAGAACGTTTTCTAATTTGACCCCTTGCATTTTTGCAATTCGGCGAGCGTGTCGGTACACGGCATCGGGAATATTGAGTGTGACTTGATGTTCCATTATTTTACCTTTCTGTTTACGATAAAAGCATCGGGTTTCCAAACTGAGAACATTATACTACTTTCTGTGAAAACATGCCAATTATTTCCGTACCAGTTGTTTTGATGATTCAACCTCGAAATATAAAACCTATTTACCGTTGTGATTCTACTGAAGGCCGCTCTTGCACCACAGGAATGACGTAGCTCCGAATCGTTAATCCGTCTATCGTTTCCGTCTCTGTGCGCGGTTCCGGTGCCTCGCGGTGATCGAACACGATGTAATATCCCTCCGCTACGTCTTCTGTTGACAGATACGCCGCGAGTTGCTGCTTGCCTTCGGTATAGGACCGGTCGCTTCTCCATATCTTCGTTTCAACGATGTATTTTCTCTGATTGTGAAGAATGATCAGATCCATCCTACCGCGTCCGGTCGGGACCTCCATATACATTGCCGCGTTGACACTGGTAACAAACTGGTCAAGGTAAGCAAAGAGCAGGTGCTGTCCGATGAACTCTTGCGGGGTTTCGGGGACCTGTAGGATCCTAAATCCGGCGCGGGCAATAAAATCACGAAAGTTATCCATGAGCCGTTCCATCTGAATCTGTCCGGTGTCGGTGAGGGACTGAAATCCATCGGTGTCTTCGGGGAAATAGTCACGCTCCAATCCATTGACTAACGGCTTGAATGCCTGTAGAATGCAATGTAGATAAATTGGATTGGCAATTTCACACATTCTGTCAGTGCCTCTCGTGAGTACGCCGTACGTTGCAAGTTCATTAATAAGTTCATTGCGTAGGGTGAAAGGCACCCCTTCCTCGTACAACACGATTCGCATCAAGAAGTTTTCAAAGCGACGGTTTCGGCGGATATTGGTTATGAGATGTGTTAGGTTGGTGTTCCGTTCATCCAATATTTGTATAAGTGCCTCTGAGAAATGCGCCATTGTTAATGTTTCGGTCTTCGGGATGTCCATCTCTTCGGTAAGTATCTGCGCAAAGCGGTTGACGAGGAACGGTTGTCCACCTGCCTGTTTGTGAATAGTTTCAATCACTTCCGGAGCAAAAGCCTGTCCGACCTCAGCAGTATATTGCCCAAGTAGCTCTTGCACCTGAGCAAGCGTAAAATTAGGCAAAGCAAAATCGTCTTGGATATTGAACGGAGAAACAGAGCGATCATAGTTGAGTTGCGCGATGCTCTTGACCCCAATAATGCCGAGGCTGTGAGGACACCGAGGGGTGGTTCTGGAAATGTAAATGCGGCGGAGGGCATACAGAAAATCGCTCACGACTGCTGGAGGAATGCCATCAAATTCATCAATAAAAACGACAACTTGCTGATTTTCTAATATTTTCCCCAGTGCCTGAAAACCTCTGAGCATTGACACATTGTCAGTTAGGTTTATATTCTCTAAAAAATCTCTTAGTGCATCGGAAGGCACTGCTCCGCGTTTGTGGTAAAGGTTCTCGATCTCCTCTCGGATGTCTTCGGTGAGATTGTTGTAAAAATCGGAAGGCGTGAGGTTTTTATACGCCTCGAAATCTAAGTGGATCGGTAGGTAAGCAGGTGCCTCAGCGGCAAGGATATCCATGGCAGCGTAAAAGAAGGTCGTTTTGCCTGTCTGCCGGGGTGCGAAGATGACAATATAACGTCCCTCTTTGACGCGCTTAATGAACTCGGCGAGTTCATCCGTGCGAGCGACAATATAGTGCTGTTCAGGGTTCACGGGGCCCTGTGTACCGAACCTTCTCATATCTGTTTACCTCAACCAAATCTTACCGGGATATAGGTTCATCGAGTATATCCAAAACTTCCTGTTCCACAGCACGCGATCGCATTATATCCAATGCATCTTGGTCTGCAAGATTAATGATTTCCAAAATTCGTTTCCTAACTGTTGCTGCAATATCCGGTTCCCATTCGCGTAGTTTTACATCCATAGTAAAGTCAATAATTAAAAAGACATTTCAGTGATTGCGGAGACCACCCATCGTAGGGGCGAGGTTCCCTCGTCCGCTCTGGGGTGTTTCATTAATTCTGAAATCCACTATAATTTTTCAACTAATGCCTCCACTGATTCTTTTCCGTTGATTTATTAAAAAAAAACGATAGATAAATGTCCTCCCAACTATCCTTAAAATAATACGACATTTGGAAAGGAGATTCAAGAGGAAATGTACCTGAAAAGAATTATATCTGGTGTTTCACAAACTGCAAAGTAGACCTCAAATGCTTTCTGTATCTCCGCCCGAGCTAAAAACGAAAGAGCAGGCACGGATGCCTGCCCATGACAATTGCCGGACACAAACGTCGATCTCGGAAATCTAAAAGTTACACCGTGGGTGGCGTAATCTCATAGTTCACGCCTCTGTGACAGATAATCATGGAGAGAGCACCCTTGGCAAGTTTGGAATATTTTGCCAAGTCAGGCAGATGGTTCATCAGTTCATAATAGACTTCGCTGTCAAACTCAACCATTTGTCGCTCCGATGTCCCGTCATATTCAACATCCACCCATATATTTCTATGACGATAAAACACCTTACGCCCTATACGTTTCGTATCAGCATATTGTCTCTTACGTCGAGTGTACTTCTTATCCTCTAATTCCCTATGGTCCATAATTCTTTCGGAGATAGTTGTCGCTTCCGTGTAGGCATCGGAAATTCGGGAGTCATACAGCCTTCGCAGTGAACCATCGTCTGCTAACGTAAATGATGTGTAAGGTGTTTGCACACCGTACTTTTTGCTAAGGCGTTCAATTTCTTCACGGAGTTCTCTGCTTTCACCGTTCAACGCAGCTTCATCCACTAATTCCGATATCCTACTTTCTGCCCAGAGATGCGGTAAGAAATCGTTATCGGGTTCAAACGCAGAGAAGTGAACATCCTTAGAGAATTCGTGTTGTTCGCTGCCAATGATTCCGCGAAGTTTCAAAGTGGTGTCCCCGTGCCCTTCATAGCGACCGAGGATCGTCAACTGCTCCTCACGGAACAGATCTGGCAGATTTTTCGGGGTTAATTCCTTCGTAACGATCTGATCGAAATTGATCCCAACATCCACCAACACGGGCTCGTTCATTTTTCTGAAAAGAGAGGACACAGCATCTTCAATGTCTTCGTCAGGTGTTACATAATTACGGGTTCCACCGTTATCCGCCGCCATTTTGTCAAGTAGATGGTCATTTATATCGTAGCCTACACCGAATACAAAGATCCGAGATAGATTTTTGTTCGCTTTCCCTACATTTTCGAGAATTAAGGCAGGATTTCTCACACCAACAGTTGGGCATCCATCAGTCAGAAAAACGATGGTTCTGGGCCGCTCTGAATCCGGCGTTTCCCTTAACGCGGTGCACATCGCATCATTGATGTTTGTCATACCGCGTCCGTCAATACCCTCAATAAACGCGAAGACTTTTTCTCGTCCATCCTTCACGTCAATAAGTTCGTGGGACAAGGCAGCAGAACCGCGCCAGCGTTCTCCACCGAACCACTCTTCACCTCTGCTAAGTCTATCCGCAAGGGAACTGATGTCTTCGTTGAAGACAATGAGATTAAACCGATCGCCATCGTTGAGATTCTGGACACAATAACGAAGTGCCGCTTTTGCTTGTTCAACCTTGCGACCACTCATACTACCCGATCGGTCCAGCACAAAAATAAAGTCTTTTTCAATAATCTCAGTATGTTTCACCTCATACTTCGGCGCGACGAGGAGCATGAAGTACCCATCTTCCTTTTCATCGGCACGGTGCGTGAGCAAGGTGATCCCAAAATTGTCATCTGAAACCGCATAGTAGCAGAGAAAATCGTCGTCTGGATCTACATCCGTGCCTTCATAACTAACATGCACATGGCGATCATCCTTGCGGTCAATGGTAACCTCGTGTGAAGGTGAGTAAACCGTTCTGAGTTCATCTTCGCTTTCAACCTTCATCTCAACATGAAGATTTCGGATCGGTGACGATGCCGATTTTGCGAGCGATAACGGGTAGGTGTACTTCGTGAGATCGCTATCTGCAGAAATAATCTGAGAATACTCAAATTGGATACGTCTTTCGCCGGACGCTGGAATTCCCGGGACTTCCACCGCAAACGCTTGCGTCCCCAGATGCTCCAAAATCGCCCTGTTACCACCATAGCGGGCACTGTTCCTATAAATCCGGTGGGATTCTTCTTGAGAGAGAAGTTTTCCGCTTACAGACTTTCCATCAACGGACAGCGCAAGTTTTGAAACGACTGCATCGTCTGGCACAGGGAAAATATACATGCCGTTTACTTCAAAGTCGTTCGGATTGACGAAAATCTGGTCTACCTTCGTTGTCGCCAACTGGTTCTTAACGCCGACCTTGATGTGTTGACGATCAATTTTTAAGGGTATCGCGCGACCCATTGTGTGTTCAAGGGAAACTATGGTTAACATTGTTCGCTCCTTTTTTGTGTGCTAAAACACTTGCGGCGGATTTAAAAATCGAATCAAAACCTAATCAAAAGAAATCAGAAAACTGCCTGCTAAATCTCAATCATCCACTACTTTGCAGCGTCTGCTGTCAGTTTGCGTTAATTTCCACACAAACTGACAGAATGTATATCTCTTTCTTTGCTGATTGCTTCATCCACGGTATCAAAAGGGATGACCCCTATATCCCATAAACGTGCCTCGCTTCCGGTCTGTACAGCGGCTTGTCGAATTGAGAGGTCCTTGCGAGTATGCCCTATTTTCAGGAAGTCTGGCTGGTCATCGCCAAAATTGCTTTTAGCAAAAAAATACACCAAGGGTTGATTTTGATCTGACATGATTGTACTCCTTTATTGATGGTAAAGACTTCGGATTTACACATTTGTAGCTCAAAAGTCTGGGATCGCTTCTTTTATAACTTTTCAGTCAAAAGTTGTTCAACAGTAGTATCAAAAATTTTCGCTATCAGGTGGCATCTCCAAACCGAAGGGGAGTCCTTCCCTTTCTCAAAACGGGAAACCATCATTTGCGATGTGCCGATCTTCTCAGCAAGTTCGGCTTGGGTCATTTTTCGGATAACGCGCTCCCTTCGGATATTTTCACCAAGTGTTTCTCGAACGTGTTGTGGAATGCTTGATCTGCCTCTCATGACAACCTCCATTATTATTTATAGTAATATTATATCACTAAAAGTAATAAATGTCAAATTAAATTTAAAAAAATAAAAAACGAGGCACGAGAATTTCACCGTCCACAAGCTAATTTTCACCTGTTACGAGAATTCTTCCTGCCTCGCGAAAACATTGCAATTTTGTTAATTTAGTATTCTGTCCCCGGAACCTACTTCAGTGGCGCATAGACGCGTATTTACCGATGTACTTCCTCTGAAGGATGTTCTTGCACCACAGGAACAACGTAACTCCAAATCGTCAAGCCGTCTATCGTTTCCGTCTCTGTACGCGGTTTCGGTACCTCGCGGTGATCGAACACCACGTAGTAACCCTCTGTTACGCCTTCTGTTGACAAATACGCCGCGAGTTGCTGCTTTCCTTCCGCATAGGACCGCTCGCTCCGCCATATCTTCGTTTCAACGATGTATTTTCTCTGATTGTGAAGAACGATCAGATCCATCCTGCCGCGTCCAGTTGGGACTTCCATATACATTGCCGCATTCACACTGGTAACGAACTGATCGAGATAGGCAAAAAGCAGGTGCTGTCCGATGAATTCTTGAGGCGTTTCCGGGACTTGTAGGATCCTAAATCCGGCGCGGGCAATGAAGTCTCGAAAGTTATCCAGGAGCCGTTCCATCTGAAGCTGTCCAGTGTCGGTGAGGTACTGAAACGCATCAGCATCTTCAGGGAAGTAGTCACGCTCCAATCCATTGACTAACGGCTTGAATGCTTGGATAATGCGATACAGGTAAATCGGGTTGACAATTTCACACTTTCTGTCGATTCCTTTCGTGATGACCCCATACGTGGCGAGTTCATTGATAATGTCGTTATCAGGGTTAAATGGCACGCTGTTCTCATAAGAGACAACTCGCATAAGTAGGGTTTGAAAGCGCGGGTCTTTGCGGATATTGGTCAGGAGATGCTCAATGTTGGTATTACGTTCGTTAAGGAGTTGGGTATGTGCTGTTGCGAAGTGCGTCATCATAATCATTTCGGTTTTTGGGATGTCCAGTTCCTCAGTGAGTATCTGCGCGAATCGGTTGACGAGGAAGGGTTGTCCACCTGTCTGTTTGTGAATGGATTCAATGACTTCTGGCGCGAAAGCCTGTCCGACCTCAGCAGTATATTGTCCAAACAGCTCTTGCACCTGAGCAAGCGTAAAATTGGACAAAGCAAAATCGTCCTGGATATTGAACGGGGAGACAGAACGATCATAGTCAAGTTGTGCAATACTCCTGACACCTACAATACCAAGGCTGTGTGGACATTGAAACGTGGTGTCAGTGACGTAAGTATGTCGAAACGCGTGCAGAAAACCTTTCAGAGCGGATGTGGGAATGCCATCAAACTCGTCTATAATAAGGACAACTTTCTGCCAATTTTCCCCATCCTTCAGAAAACCTTGAAGCTGCTCAAAAAATTCCATCATTGACAAATGGTTGGTTATCTCCGCATTGACGAGAAAATGCTTGAGTGCTTCGTCAATTGTCTCTCCGCGTCTTTGGAAAACGCGTTCAATTTCCTTGCAAATCTGTTTGGTGAGAAACTCGTAAAATTCGGAACGGTCACAATCTACATATATCTCAAAATTCAGTTGAATGGGAAAACAGGTTAGGTCTTCAGCGGTGAGTGCTGCGAGGGCGCGTTGAAAAAAAGTCGTCTTACCTGTCTGCCGGGGTGCGAAGATGACGATATAACGTCCCTCTTTAACGCGCTTGATGAACTCGGCGAGTTCATCCGTGCGAGCGACAATATAGTGCTGCTCAGGGTTTACGGGCCCCTGTGTACCAAACCTTCTCATTCACTACCACTCCTATTGTCTCTCGCGTAGAATTTCAGGATTATCGCCAAGGTCGCGTTTGGTTGGTGGAAAACAACATCGTCAGTTTAGAGTCATTGGGACGCTTCGATCAGTGCTGCCGAAACTTCTGAAGCACTCTGAACTGGTAGTTTTGCTGATGGCCGCGGAACGACCTCTCCTGCTGCCTGTAACCCCTCAATATGAAAAGCGATAGCTTCGGCAATCAACGTCCGCACTTCCTCCAGGGTCGCCCCGACAACAGCACAACCCGGAAGGTCAGGGACATAAGCACCATAATTGTTTCTACATTTTTCAAAAATAACGACGTATTCCATAATTGGTGTTTATCGGAATTTTTCAGTGAACCCGCTAAGAGGTTCAAATCCTTTTCGTAATTATACATTAACGTCTTGTTGATTGGCAAGGAAAACTCAACAAAATTTTACAGGCACCCCGTCAGAAGATGTCTATTGCTGGATCAAAATCAACGACTCCGATATACCCTTTGTATTCGATCATGATAGAGCTTACGTATGCTGCTGTTTTGTACCATAGGCTGTTAGCCTGTGTTACCGGACAACTGTGTTTTCCGAAAAATTTCATTTATAGTAAATTCCAAAAATAAATACACACTTTCAACCCCCCGGTAGGTGCGGTTTCCTAACCGCACCGATGCTAAGTGTATAAGTAATTACAGGATCTACTATAACAAAACGAACTATAGTCAAAATTGCGTAAGTCCTGCAAAGTTTGAAAAGCAGTGCCTTAATCTCAAGACCAAGGCACTGGAAAAATAGATATTCTCCTAAAATCCAAGTTGCTTATTCACAACATTCTTCAGCTCTTCACCCTTCAGATACCGTTCCAAGTTATCTAAGAAGAACTCAGTGATACGGCGTATACGGTGCTGGGAACCACCCGCAGAATGCGGCGAAATGATGACGTTATCAAAGTCCCACAACGGACTCTCTGCTGCAAGCGGCTCAATCTCGGTGACATCCAAACCAGCCGCAGCGATTGTACCTTCCTGCAAAATCTCAATCAGATCGGGTTCGTTGACAATCGGACCACGCGCAACGTTGATAAAGAACGCTGTCGGTTGCATCACAGATAGGTTATCCTTATTGATGAGACCGCGTGTCTCTTCAGTCAGCGGACACGCAATCATTACGACATCCACCTGGCGCATCACATTGGAGAGCTGATCCATCCCGACCAGTTCATCAACGTTATCAGGTTTATCTTTACGATAGGCATCGACAGCGATGACGTGCATATCAAACCCTTTCGCACGTTTCGCCATCTCCATCCCGATACCACCCATCCCGACGATGCCGATCTTGAAACCGTCAATCTCGATCATCGGCATGCTACGGCGGCCACCCCATTGGTGTTTGTCCTGATTCCGGACAGATTCGTGGATACCGCGCGCTAGACCGAGCAGGAGTGCAAACGCTTGGTCAGCGACGTGCTTCGCGTATAATCCGGCAGCATTCGTTAAGACAACATCGCTCTGACGGAGCGCGGGATACATGTGCTTGTCCATACCGGCACTGGAGGATTGGATCCATTTGATGTTCGGTAAATGCGGGAAAATGTCTTCGCTGCAGAAACCGAAAAAAATTTCAGCATCTTTGCCTTCTTCAATAATTTCCTCGCGCGAACCCGGTGCAACATAAGTATGTTCGTCACCGATGATACTTTCGAGTCGCTTAAGGGATTCGCCATCAACACGTCCTTGTAATAGTATCTTCATATTTTAATTTTTCCTTGCGGTTCGATCAAGTAAGTTGGAGGATTCACGTCCTTTTCCGTAGATCCGCCCTCCACTTCGTTACGGGCTACGGGGTGTGTCCTGTACTGAAAAACCTGCGCACCATAGAATAGATCACAATCCAAGTGTGAATTATCCCTTACATCCATCACCCTATTTAAGCCCTACAAATAATTTGCAGACCTTCACTGCCACGGTGGGGTTTCCGGCAACAATTCTTGGAATTTGTCAATCAACGCATTCTCGTAGGCACCGGCGTATTGTCCGTTGAAAAACTTACCCATCGCTTCATCAAGGAACAGTTGCCACGATGCGTCTTCAGCACCCGGATTGACAGGAAAGAACAGTGCACCGACATCTTGCGCTGCTTTCAGGTCGCCGGGAGAATCGCCGAGCATCAAGACTCGGTTTTCGGGGTACCTGTCTTTCGTTGTAATCGTGAGGTGCTCGGTTTTCGTACCCATCTCCTGTCCGGCGATGAGCGCAACGTAGCGGTCAATTTCGTGTTCCGCCCATTCACGTTGGAGTGCTTCATCCGGTGTCGCAGAGACAACAATGACATCCGCTTTGCCTTGCAGCCGTTGCAAAGTCTCACGCACGCCGGGAAATGGTGGGAGGTTATACACAATCTCAGCGACGCTTTCGTTCACACCCAGACTCCACGCCATCACCTGACTTAGCTCGCCATGTCTTTCGCCGGTTGTGGTGTCGATAGCCGTTTGTAAAGCCGGGTTGCCGAGTTTAGTTTCATTTTCGACCCAATCTCTTAAGTAGGGGAGTTCAGGGACCGCGACACCCATTTTCTCGACGAGCGGCATCTCGCGTAAGAAATCGCACACCAGCAAGATCGCCTTGAACCGGTTCGTGCCGCGCGTCTTGGAATAGAGATTCACGAAATCCCATGCCTGATGTACCTGCCGTGAGATAGATGCCAATCCGAAATGTTTGACAAGGTTCACGCTGAAACAGTCGTTGTGTTTGACCTCCATACTGTTAAAGACGCAACCGTCTGAGTCAATGCCGACAAAAAAATCGTGCTGCGGTTTGAAATCGTAAAGTGCCTGTTGTGCGCCGTGTTCCATTTTTAATTTTACCTTGCGGAAGAACAACGTGAGTCAAAATTTTGACGTGCTATTCTTAAATCCGCCCTCCATTTTGCGGTGTAATCACCCATAAGCGATCTGCTTCATTACGGGCTACGGGTCCGATTGTAGAACAGAACTCCGATGCCCCGCAGAATAACTTCAATCAACAATGATTTCCGGACGACCTTCAAGCATCCATTCGGTGTGGAATACCGTCGGCTCGCCATCTTTTCCGAGGATCGTGTTGCCATCTGCATCAAGCTTGTGGTAGGTGTGCGCGCCGAAGTAGTCACGCATCGATTGGATGAGATTTGCAGAGAGCCTGCCGTTACGGTAACTATCAAAGTAGGCTAACGCGGAACTGAACGCCGGAATCGGGACACCGAGCTGCGTAGCCGTGACGATAACGTTTCGCCAATTCGGTTGCGCCGCTTCAATGACACCGCGGAAATAAGAATCGAGGAGTAGGTTCGGGAGCGCTGGGTCCCGTTCAAACGCCTCAGCAATCCGATGCAGGAATTTCGCGCGGATAATACAGCCGCCACGCCAACCGAGACTAATCTGACCGAGGTCTAAGTTCCATCCGAACTCTTCGCTCGCCTCTCGCATCAAGGCGAAACCTTGCGCATAAGAGCAGATTTTTGCGGCGTAAAGTGCATCGTGGATCTCCTTGAGCACCGCATCTCGATCCCCTTGGAATGTGCCGACGGGGCCTTGGATCGCCTCCGCTGCTGCAACGCGTTCGGTTTTGATAGCAGAGATACAACGCGCAAAAACCGCCTCCGCGATTGTCGGGGCGGAGATACCGAGATCCAGCGCGGAGATGCTCGTCCATTTACCCGTGCCTTTTTGTCCGGCTTGGTCTAATACAACATCCACAAACGGTGTACCGCTACTATCACGTTGTGTGAAGATGTCAGCCGTGATTTCGATGAGGTAGGAATTGAGTTCACCGCGATTCCATGCGCTGAAGACCTCGTGCATCTCGTCGGCGTTCATGCCTAAGACGTTTTGCATCAGCGAGTAGGCTTCGCAGATCAGTTGCATATCGCCGTATTCAATACCGTTATGTACCATCTTGACGTAATGCCCGGCACCGTCGGGGCCGATGTAGGAGCAGCACGGCGTTCCGTCCACCTGCGCCGCAATTTTCGTAAAGATCGGCGCCACAAGTGCATAAGCCTCTGCTGAACCGCCCGGCATCATCGCCGGCCCTTTGAGCGCGCCTTCTTCGCCCCCAGAGATACCTGTTCCAATAAACAAAATATCCTGTTCAGCCAACTCCGTGTTCCGACGGATTGTATCGTTAAAATTGGAGTTGCCACCATCAATAATCAGGTCGCCTTTTGAGAGGTGTGGGACTAACTGGCCAATAAACGCATCGACCGGTTCCCCTGATTTTACCATCAAGATAATTTTTCGAGGACTGTCGAGTTTCTCAATCAGTTCTGGTATAGAATGTGCACCAGTGATATTTTTGCCGTTCGCAGCACCTGCGATGAAATCGTCAACACGTGAAACGGTACGGTTAAAGACCGCCACTTCAAAGCCTTTGCTTTCCATGTTCAGGGCAAGGTTTTCGCCCATCACTGCTAATCCGATGAGTCCAATGTCTGCCGCCAAATCTGTTTCCTCCTATAGTGGTGTATGCTTTGCATATCATACACTGCAGAAAGCAATGCTGTCAATATATTTTTTGAAGGTTTCTTGTGTTTGACTGGAGACCGTTTGGTGGGATTGACTTGCAGGTAATATTGTCTGTTAGAGAACCCAAGACTGCGTTACTTGTTGCCGAGGGTTTTCCATGCACGGTCGTAGTTTTGTTTTATTTTATCTGAGGCGATAATGAGACTCAGCACCCATCGGACAGATGTCAACCGAATATTAGCGGAAACCTTGCACCAGACAGTTCTCGAAAAATAAATCGGGATTCGGAAATCCCAACGGCAAATACGAAAAACTTGCACTCTTAAGACATTTTACTGTATCATATAACATAAAACGAAATAGAAAGGATGATCGAAAAAATGGCGAAATGTAGAAGTAAAACACAGAAAGGATTACAGGGTTTGAAGGTGTGTTTTCTACTTGTGTTGGCTGTTCCATTCTGCGTGTCCGTACAAGCCGACGAGACTGCGCTTGATGTCGAAACTATCGTTAAAAAGATCGATCAACTCTATCGCAGTGAAACGAGTCATGCCGACATGGAGATGCACATCGTCACGCCGCACTGGGAACGCACGCTTGCAATGACAGTCTGGACAGAAGGGATGCGCAAGACTTTTATCCGAATTACGGCACCAAAGAAAGAACAAGGCGTAGCGACATTACGCATCGGCAACGAGATGTGGAACTATCTGCCGAAGACAAATAAGGTGATGAAAATCCCGCCGTCGATGATGATGGGGTCGTGGATGGGTTCCGATTTCACAAACGACGATTTGGTTCGGGAATCGTCAATGCTCAATGATTACACATACCAACTAATTACACCAGAAAACGCAATCCCGGAGCACCTCTATATTCAACTCATACCGAAAGAAGATTCCCCAATCGTTTGGGGTAAGATTATCGCAGCCGTGCAATCTGAGGATTATATGCCGGTATGGCAGCGGTTCTATGACGAGAAAGGGAATCTGATGCGGGTGATGAATTTCAAAGAAATCAAGACCTTTGGTGACAAAATCGCACCGTCCGTGATGGAGATCATCCCACAGAACAAAGACGGACACAAAACGGTTGTCCGATGGTTGAATGCGACTTTCGATTCAGAAATCGACAATAAAATCTTCACGCGCCGAAACCTTCAGCGAAGAAGATAGGTTACGGCACACGGCACAGGTTTTCCTACTGCGTTATGATATTCAAAATCGCCTTTCGTAACACTTTTCGCCAAAAACGGCGTACGATCCTTACCGGCCTCGCCATGGTTGTCGGTTTCACGCTCCTATCGCTAACTATCGGTTTGTCCGACGGCGCGTACGGGAACATTATCACCATGTTCACCCGAAACCGGATTGGACATATTCAGGTGCATCGCGACGGATACCTCGATAAACCGTCGCTTTATAAAACGATCGACGACCTTTCTGCAGTGGGCGAAGTCATCCAGAGCACTGCTGGCGTTGAAGCGTGGACACCGAGAGCGTACGGCGCAGGACTCGGTTCGGTCGGTGAAAAAAGCACGGCTATCCAGATCATCGGGGTTGATGTCGCTCGCGAAACTGAAGCAACCCGATTTGATCAAAAAGTCGTTGAAGGCAACACACTTGCAGAAACCCCATCACACGAGGCAGTCATTGGGAAAAGTCTGGCGAAGATTGTCGCTGCGACGGTTGGCAGCGAAATCGTGATTGTCTCACAGGGTGCCGACGGTTCGATTGCGAACGATGTGTATAAGATCGTCGGGATCGTAGAGAGCGACGACGATGCAACGGATCGGATCGGGTGTTATCTGCATATCGAAGACGCTCAGGAACTGCTGGTGCTTAACGGACGTGTCCACGAAATTGTTGTGATTGTTTCAAACATCAACCAAGTCGATAAGATTACGAGGGCAATCGAAACACAACTCAACGATCCAACGCTTGATGTCGCACCGTGGCAGGTAGTCGCCAAATCCTTTTATCGTGCCATGCAAACCGACCAACAAGGCGATGCGATTTCCCGTTTGGTAATTATGCTGATTGTCGCTATCGGCGTTCTCAACACGGTGTTGATGTCGGTGTTAGAGCGGACGCGTGAGTACGGTGTACTAAAGGCGGTTGGAACAAAGCCGATGCAAGTCTTCTGGCTCGTCGTCTGCGAGGTCGTCATCATAGCACTTGCAAGCATCTGTGTCGGCGCGATCCTCGGTGCTTTGGTCAATTATCTACTCTCTATATACGGCATCACATATCCCGAAGAAATTACCTACGGCGGTATGAAACTCAAGACATTGTACGCTGTCGTCAACGTCCGATGTCTGGTCATTCCTGCTATCACTGTTTTGGTATCGGCGGCGATAGTGAGTCTGTTCCCTGCGATAAAAGCCGCCCGGATTATGCCCGCGAAAGCGATGCGGACACATTGATGTGGCTTTCAGCGGTCAGCCATCAGCAAAGAGGTATTAGGTATGTCAACTCACCTAACCGAACCGAGACCGAAAATATCGACAATAATGTTATTTCACAAAAGCACGATATTTTCGGTCTCAGGAAAAGTAAAAAAATGATTTTAATCAAGCTGGCTTGGCGCAACATCTTCCGGAATAAACGGCGAACCTTCATCGCCGCGACAGCCATCGGTATCGGTCTGGCGGCACTGATTTTTGTTGACGCGCTAATGATCGGGATGTCCGAGAACATGGTGCGAACCGCTACCAGCTCTTTCCTCGGCGAGGCACAGATTCATCGGGTCGGTTTCCGAGACGCACAAGAGGTCTCACTAACAATTCAGGCACTCGACGAAGTAACGACGGGGCTCGCGCAGGAAGAGATTGTCGAACATTTCACACAAAGAACGCTCGCGCCCAGTATGATTACGTCCCCTGCGAATGTCAGTGCGATTAACCTCGTCGGGGTTCACCCGCCGACAGAGAGATTCTTGTCCCAAATTGACGATGCCATAACCGAAGGGGTCTATTTTGAAGGCGATAACAACCGTGATATTGTTATCGGTGCGAAACTTGCCGAAATTCTGGAAATCGGGCTTGCGGATCGGGTGGTTGTGACGGTAGCACAAGCCGAAAGTGGAGACCTCTCCCAAGAGATGTTCAGGGTTTCCGGTATCTATCAATTCGCGGGTGAAGAGATGAACAGCGGCATGGCGTTCGTTCGGATTCAAAAAGCGCAAGAGATGCTCGCTATCAGGAATGAAATTCATGAAATCGCTATTAAATTTACTTCCATCGGCTATGCACAAGATGCGACACTCCCTTTTTGGGAGGCGTATTCGGAACATGGCAACGAAGCTTTAAGCTGGACAGAACTGATATCGCAATTGCGAGTCATATTAGAGATGACGAAATACAGCAAATACATCATCGGTGTGATCCTGTTTTTTGTCGTCATCTTTGGGATTATCAACACGCTCTTTATGTCATTATATGAACGAATGTTTGAATTCGGTGTCCTGCGTGCCGTTGGGACGCGTCCTTTCGGGATGGCGCGCGTTATCTTATTTGAGGCAGGCGCTTTAGCGATTGTGAGCATCGGATTCGGGATGGTTCTCGGCTTCCTTGTGACAGCAATATTAAACCGGACCGGGATCGATTATACCGGCATTGAGATGGTCGGGGTAACAATACAAGAATTTATCTATCCCATCATGACGGTCGAACAGTTCACTGTTTATCCGATATGGCTCTTTGTTTTCACAATCATTGCTGGACTCTATCCTGCGCGTTACGCGGCGAAAATGTCGCCAGCAGCCGCAATGCGTCGGAGTTTCTAAATTTAGCAGGACTTACGCAAGATGCTCTTTTGTACCACGATGCACTTCGCATCTGGGCGAGTACGCCGCAAATCTGTTAGATTGTGACACCAGAACGCTGTGTTTTCCGAAAACTTTCATCTAACAGAACGGACTCCAGTTTAAATTGCGTAAGTCCTATTTAGGATGGACGCAAAACCGTTTTGTTTGCTGGCAGGATTGGAACACTGGAAGCACGGAATAGGAAGGTTGCGTGGAGACAGACGCTTCTTCCACCCCTCCATCCTTCCCTTCTTCCAATCAAGTCCTAAGGAAGTTATTATGGAAGTGACTAATATTTCTGGATCGAATTCTGAAAACCTGAAAACTACGCTTGAAAGCGATGTCATTGTCACTGAAGGTGTGACGAAAGTTTATGCAGCGGATGGCATCCCCGTCAACGCGCTGAACGGGATCGATTTAACCATCCAATCGGGCGAGTTTACAGCACTCGTGGGACCTTCCGGTTCCGGTAAAACGACCTTTCTCAACATCATCTCAGGGCTGGACAATCCTACGGAAGGAACGGTATGGCTTGCCGGTAAGGTACTGTCGGAGATGAGCGGCAACGAACTCTCTGATTTTCGACGCGATAACATCGGGTTCATTTTTCAGGCTTACAACCTAATCCCTGTACTGACGGTTGAAGAAAACGTCGAATATATCATGCTCTTAGCAGGTGTTCCGAAAGCAGAACGCCACACGCGCGTTATAGCGATGCTTGAGGCTGTCGGTTTAACAGGCGTTGCGAATCGGATGCCGACGCAGCTTTCAGGCGGACAACAGCAGCGTGTCGCCATCGCGCGGGCGATGGTCTCCGAACCCGCGATTATTCTCGCCGATGAACCAACCGCAAATCTCGACTCGAAAACGGGTGCCGATCTGCTTGAGATGATGCGCCGTCTTAATGAGGAAACCGGTATGACGTTCATTTTTTCGACCCACGATCCGATGGTGATGGCGGGCGCAACGCGGCTGATTACGCTTCGCGACGGACGCATAGACCCGGATGAGGCGCGGTAATGGCTAACGGTTTTCAGTTCCCAACCTTCAAGGGTCAATTAAGGGGAATTTTGGCAGTTGTCATCTGTTTGGCGACAATACCGTTTGCCGGGAGTGCTAATGCTGAATTCCGGATCGGTGGCTACTACAAAAACTTTTCCACTCTATTCAATTCACCGGTCCCAGAGGCACCGATAAGCGGTGTCGTGGTTAACCGTTTACGGCTCAATCTCTCCTACACGCCAACGGATTCACTCGCTTTCGCTTTCGCTTACGATTTTACGCCACGCATTCAAGACCCACTGCTCTTTTCTCAGTCTCTAATTGCTGTTGGTGCTGCCGCATCCAGCTATCGGATTGCGGATTTTGATTCGCCGATTTATCCAAGCCCGGAGGATCCGATCGGTAGTGTCGGTATCTACCATAACTTTGATCGGGCTTCGCTGCACTTCAGTACAGATTTTGCGGACTTCTCCGTTGGTCGGGACGCAATTGCATGGGGAAGTGCCCGCGTCGTGAACCCGACCGATGTCGTCGCACCCTATACCTACGATCAGTTGGATACAGAAGACGGCGTTGGCGTAGACGCGATTCGGATGCGGATCCCTATCGGTGTCATGGGAGAGGTGGATGCCGGTTACATCGCCGGAGCCGATTTCGACTTTGACAAGAGTGCTGTCTTTCTCCGAACCCAATTGAACGCTGCAGAGACAGACTTCTCGATCCTACTGTTGGAATTCCAGAGAGACCTGCTTATCGGTCTGGATGTCGCTCGCGGTATCGGTGGTGCCGGGTTTTGGGTAGAAACGGCTTACGTCTTTACTGCACCGTTCGATGATGAACGTAACGTATCGGAGGACTATCTGCGGACTTCTATCGGTTTCGACTACAGTTTCGGTGGTGAGACTTATGCCTTTGTCGAGTATCACTTGAATGGGGCGGGGGCACGGGAACCGGAAAATTATCTCACGAATTTAGAGCAACCGGCGTACACACGCGGCAGTGTTTATCTGCTCGGTAGACACTATCTTGCCCCCGGATTCACCCATCAATTGACACCTCTAATCAGTTTCAGTGGACAGATGTTGTTTAACTTATCTGATCCATCGACTTTCGTTGCACCACAGATCGCATATAACCTAGCGGAGGATATTCACCTTTCCGTTGGCGGTTTCATGAGCATTGGAAAGCGACCGAAGAACAGCGAGGTCCCCGAATTTCGATCAGAGTTCGGCAGTTATCCGAATCTTTTCTTTTCCTCGTTTCGCGTCTATTTCTAATTAACTTTTCTGTTTCACGCACCTAAAGAGAAAGAGGATACTCAATGAAGGGGAGTTGGTCCCGCTGCATCATGCGAAAACAACACTCGACAAAAAATAGCACTGACGGCACTGCGCTCATCAATACAGACCCCTTGCTGAAACCGTACGCTGCGCAACTCCGCGAACGGTTTGTCCACTATCAACGTTTTAAAGCAGACATTGAGAAGACGGGTGGTTTGTTAGGTGAGATAAGTCAAGGACACCGATATTTCGGTTTCAACCGTGGCGAACACGATGGAGGCCCCGGGGTCTGGTACCGGGAATGGGCACCGGGTGCGGAATCTCTCGCGCTCACAGGCGACTTCAACGGCTGGTCGCGCGAGGCGAACCCGATGTCTGTTGACAACTGGGGGGTGTGGCATCTGTTTTTGCCCGACAAGGATTACGCGGACCGATTCACCCACGGAAGTGGTGTTAAGGTACATGTCGTCAGTAAGGACGAGGCGACCTCGCCCCTACATGGACTCGACCGGATTCCGGCGTACATCCAGCGCGTCGTTCAGGAAGGCGATGCCGATTTCACGGGACAGTATTGGGAACCCGAACAACCGTATCAGTGGCAACATCAGGCACCCCAGTTCGACATCAATACCGAAGGTCTACGGATTTACGAGGCACACGTCGGGATGGCACAGGAGGCAGAGAAGGTCGGAACGTTCGTTGAGTTTACGCAAAACATCTTGCCTCGGATTGTGGACTTAGGCTATAACGCTGTACAACTGATGGCGGTGAAGGAGCACCCGTATTACGCAAGTTTCGGGTATCACGTGAGCAACTTTTTCGCGGTCTCAAGCCGTTTCGGAACACCGGAGGAACTCAAAGAACTCGTTGATACCGCACACAGTATGGGATTGCTGGTTATCATGGACCTCGTGCATAGCCACGCCGTCAAAAATCTCAATGAAGGATTGAACCGTTTTGACGGGACCGGACACCAGTATTTCCACGCCGGTACCAAAGGCGAACACGCCGCATGGGATTCGCGCTGTTTCGATTACAGCAAGTATGAAGTACAACGCTTTCTACTCAGCAATATTCGCTATTGGTTGGAGACATATCGGTTTGACGGGTTCAGGTTTGACGGTGTCACGAGCATGCTCTACAGCGACCACGGGTTAGGACGAGAGTTTACCGGCTACGCGAATTACTTCGACGCAGGCGTTGAGTTGGACGCTATCGCCTACCTGATGTTGGCGAATGAGGTTGTCCACACTGTCAATCCCGCCGCGATTTCAATCGCTGAGGATATGAGCGGTATGCCCGGCCTCGCACGTCCGACTGAAGAAGGTGGACTCGGTTTCGATTACCGTCTCACCATGGGGATCCCAGACTATTGGATTCGGTTATTGAAGGAACAGCAGGACGAAGATTGGCACATCGGCGAAATTTACGGCATGTTACGCAACCGCCGCGCCGGTGAAAAACATATCGCTTACGTCGAAAGCCACGACCAATCAATCGTCGGCGATAAGACGCTCGCTATGCAACTCATGGACGCTGAACTCTACACGAACATGCGTATTTCCACGACGAGCCATCTCATCTCTCGTGGTATTGCACTCCATAAACTTATCCGACTCTTGACGTTTAGTTTAGGCGGTGATGGGTATCTCAACTTTATGGGAAATGAGTTCGGACACCCTGAATGGATCGACTTTCCACGTGCAGGCAACGACAATTCCTACTGGTATGCGCGTCGGCAGTGGTCCCTCGTTGAGGATGATACCCTCCGATACAAACACCTCAACACTTTTGACCGCGCCATGCAGCACCTCGATGCAACTTACCGTCTGCTTGCGGATGAAAATATCCAGTTGCTATCCATTCATGAGGACGCGAAGCAGATCGTTTATGCGCGGGGTGGACTCGTCTTTGCCTTCAACTTTCATCCCACTGAATCTGTCACAGGTTTTCGGATCCCCGCGCCTGAACAGACAGATTACCGTCTTATTTTTAATACCGATGATACAGCGTATGGTGGACACGGCGCCGTGGAGGGTGTCCATTATCCGTGGCAAAATGTCGCAATGGAAGGACTGGCACAGTCGATTCAACTTTATGTCCCCGCCCGGAGTGCACAGGTATTAGTATCTGGTCATAAATAGTATTCGTTTTGACAATTATATCTTTATGTGATATAATAACCCTAAGTTATAGACAATGCAAAAACGCATCTACATTGAAACAACAATTCCAAGTTCTTACTATACATTGCGAACCGATGAAGAATCCCTTATTAGACAGAAATTGACTCGGCAATGGTGGGATGAATATGCTAATCTTTTTACCCTGACTTCAAGTACTGCTGTAATTGATGAACTCGAAGAAGGCAGCAGGCAAGTAACGTTAGATCGGCTTGCTTTACTTGATGGTATTGAGATATTTGATCCTACAGTTGAGATCGTGCATATCGCACAAGTTTATATGGATAAATTGATAATGCCGCAAGAACCACAAGGAGACGCATTTCATTTACCAATTGCCTCGTTTTATAGTGTTGATATACTACTTACCTGGAATTGCACACATCTTGCTAATCCGAACAAATTTGATTTCATCACACGTATTAACCAAGAATTGGGATTAACAACGCCAGAATTAAAAACACCACATGACTACTTAGGAGGTCCCGCATAAAATGAGTAAGAAAATTGATCTTTGCAGTACAGAAATGAATGAAGTCGTTAAGGAAGTTCGCGAAATGCGGATGAAAATTTCAGAAGAATGCGGACATGACATTTATCGATTACTCGCTCATTACCAAGAAGTAGGGAAGAGATTGAGGAAAACAGGTAAGTATAAGTTCCACGATCCGGAACCACCTGCTGAGAAACCCGCATCCACAAAATCAACGCATGGTGAAGCTGCAGATTAATGGGAGGCGCGCCGCCAGCACCATTTAGAACCGTGCCGCTTGCGCGCCAAGTTAAGGTTTGCCATCACGTCGTGTTATTATCCAACGAATATTCTCGATTGCCACCAGGACCGCCACCAATCGCCCATGTGCCACGGAACAACGATTGTCGTTTAGTAGGCATCGTTTCGATAACTTCGTGGCTCAGGTTCAACCGATGCCACTGTGCCCAGATGGAGTTATAGCAATTGAAGACAGCACACCGTGGGTTCGATGGGTTCGTCCAATCATTCGCAGCATGCACAAGGCTTTCAGTGAAGATGACGACAGAACCCGGTGGGCAGCTATATTCGTCCATCGCCTCCCGTATACTCTCCTCCCACGGCGACTCGCCAATATTTGGACGATACGGATCGGGACCGCCGTAGTTGAAATGCGCTTTATGCGATCCACTGAGAAAAGAGGTGCCACCTTCGCCCGCCTTCACCTCTTCAAGTTCCCAAACAACGCGCGTCAACCCCGCGAAAATCTTTCCACCTGCCACCTGATACCGCATCGCATTCGCCTGCTGCGGCGGACGTACAACATGCGGAAGACCGTTATCACCACGAGATGCCTTGCTCCAGCCAGGCTCCCGAACAGTTGTGAAGGAACCTTCGCATCGAAACCCGTAGCAATCGTCACGCACAAAAGGATCCTCCGACAGAATCTCACTCAGAACGCCGACAATCGCTGGATGGTCAAGGAGGTTTTGAAGTGCACCTTGATAACTCTGTCTCGCGCCCGCATACACTTCCGCTTTCATCTCTTCGATTTCTGAGTCCGATAATATGGATGGCAATAAAATCCAACCCCGCAAATCGAAAAAGAACTTTTGCTCCGGGGTCATCGGAATCGGAGCGTCATTTGATGTTGCTTTTGACATTGGAATCTCCTTATAACTTGAATAGTTTCGGAATTATGTGGTGTTATTCTCCAGCGAATACGCACGATTCCCGCCAGGACCACCACCTATCGCCCATGTACCACGGAATAAAGATTGACGCTTTGGCGGCATCTTTTCTATGATCTCATGACTTAGATTCAACCGATACCATTGAGACCAAACTGAGTTATAGCAATTAAAAACTGCACAACGTGGGTTGTCTGGATTCGTCCAGTCGTTGGTAGCATGTATCAGGCTCTCCGTGAAAACAATCGCAGACCCAGGCGGACAACTATAGTCCTCCATCATATCACGCATGTTATCCTCCCAAGGCGATTCACTGATATTCGGACGGTTCGGGTCAGGCCCCCCATAGTTGAAATGTGCCTTATGAGAACCGGTCAGAAAAGTGGTGCCGCCCAGTCCTTTTTTCACCTCCTCAAGTTCCCACACCACACGCGTAAGTCCAGCAAATATCTTGCCACCCGCAACCTGATAACGCATCGCATTCGCCTGTTGTGGTGGACGCACGACATGCGGCACCGTTGTGCCTTTTCCATAAGCAACGCTCCAGCCAGGTTTCCTGACCGTCGTAAACGAATTCTCACACCGAAATCCATAGCAATCATCAAAGAGAAAACGTTCATCAGCAACGATTTCATTTAGAATCCCTACAACCGCAGGATGATCGAGTAAATTCTGAAGCGCACCTTGATAACTCTGTCTCGCACCGGCATAGACTTCCGCTTTCATCTCTTCGATTTCTGACGCTGACAATACCGATGGTAATAAAATCCAACCCCGTAAATCAAAGAAAAACTTCTGTTCAGGTGTCATCAACTTCTCTCCCGGTGCCAACGGCATCGGATCATTAGAATTGCGTACTTCTTTCATAAGAGTGAAATCCTTATACAGTCAAACTAACCAATATATTACAACGCCTGTTTCAATCCAGGCAAGAAATAATCTCTAACGACAACCTCCCAACTCATCTGAGAGGCGATGTCGTAACCTTCTCGAAGCATATCCTCAACATCACGCGATTTCCTCGGCAAACGACCAAGAAGTTTCGCCGCGATGTCTCGGCTATTTTCCATTTCAATCGCGTTCCGTTCTGCTAAACCGATATGCAGTACGTCATCTAACGATTTCGGCGGAATCTGTAGTTTCGTATAGTCCGCGACGACGACATTCGGAACTTCGCGATTATCAGTGGCACGCTGGATAAAACCGCAGCAGCCACACACATTGCTAACGACACAAATCGCACCGAAACTCAACGGCTCCACCTGAGCGATCCCGAAAGGTTCATAAATCGACTGTCCGAATTCCGCATCGCTCCCTTTACGGATGTCCATGAACGCCATCTCTACCGGCATCCGTTTCCCGCACGCCTCTTGACTCCACCCAAACTGATTCACGAAGACCACTTTAATCGCCTTAGATTGTAGGTTGAAGGCAGAGACACCGTTATTCAATTCGATTTCCGCACCGACGAGATCCGGGTAGCCGATTTTGTGATGCACGGGCCAACCGTACGCCGCCTCCATCTCGTGGATGCTCTCGTTCGGCCTACCGGTCGCGATCTCAGTGGAGAGGATAAACAGCACGGCGGTCTTGTCGTTAGAAGCGAGCAGGGAATCGAGATGCATGAGGACCTGTAAATCACGCCACAACCCTTTGCTTTTAACCAAACGCGTCACGTGTGTGAATACGTAATCCGGACGATACTCTAAAAGCGTTTTCGCATATTTTTGGAGTCGCGCCTTTGAGATCAATTTCTCCTGTAGACTCACCTCAAACGCAGGGATACCGTTATAAACGAGATTAATCGGAAAATCTTCAAAAGGCTTTGCCAAAAATCGGAGTTCATCTACGACGAAATCACCAACAGCGAAGATGGTATCGCAGAGATGCGCCTTATCAATCAGGGCATGCTTGAAATACCAGAACGGATCGCTGAAAATATCTCGAATAGATTGCTGCTGTGCTTTCGCGAGTTCTAAAGCGTTGTAGAAACGCACATCGTGTCCCGGATGTCCTTCGACAATCGGACGTATCGTTGCGACTTCATGCGCGTAAAAGACGGTCCGCATGTTCGGAGCCCCATCTACATCGGCGTTGCTTCTCCGTTCTATGAGGGTTTTGAGAACAAGCGGCATCCCCATAAATTCGTGCGAGATAATGAACACAGGAGTGGTGGTGTCTGCACCGACGATTGCCCGCAACGCGGCATACGCCGGTTCAGCAAGACGGATATACGCCTCAAACTCCCATTCGTTCTCATAACGACTCGATTCGATATCGAAATGTTCATAGAGTTGCCATTTGAACCGCCCCGTCAGCTCTTCGTTGCTGCTTGATACATTCACTAAAATGACATCTGTGAGGATTGTAACGTTCTGATGTTTATTTTCAAATTTTCGTTGTCCGTATACGATTTCCACGTGATAGGTCTGCTCAATTTCAGTGAGAGCCTGTGCGTATGGTGTGTCTGTTATCCCTTCACTTGATCGGTAAAGGATGGTGTCTAAACCACTCAAATCGGCACCAGGGAAGAGTGGACCGACGAGAAACGTGCGTTCAATTGCTTCGTTGTAACTGCGGGTTGTCAATAACCCCTCTAAAACTGCACCGATGCCGCCCATCTTTTGGATGGCTTCGTGTGTGACGTGAACAACAATACTCAAATTTTTTACCTCGCCAAGCGTTTTTTCTATAGGCTTAAAAGATGAAACTTTAAAGACAGTTTTGGAATAGCGCGCCCTTTGCGAAAGATTATAGCACAATGCCAAAACAGAAGTCAAATTTCGTCTTATTGACAAAATATTTACATCTGCCGGGTGTGTAAAGTTTTTGGCAGCACTCCGTTATAAAGGGATTTTCCGCCGATCAATCCTTCGTCAACACATAGCACTCCGCTGGAGTGCAGGACGAATACTATTGATTTCTATAGACATATCACGCCTCTGGCGTGAAGAG
>JAJDXV010000147.1 GCA_022823085.1 Candidatus Poribacteria bacterium | reverse complement strand
ATCATAGAGGAGATAGTTCGGTATGCCGAGCGCAGCGTAAAGTGCCATCTTGTCTGTGAGGTCGTTTTGATAGGTGGTTTTGCTTGAGAACTCCATCACAAAGTCGGGAACCTTCCCTTCTTCCCACACCTTATAAGTGTGGCGTCTCTTTTGCACAATGCCAAAAACGACGAGAACATCCGGTGCGATGACTGCCCGGGGATCGCCCTCGGTGTAATATGTCAGAATATCGCCAGAGATGTAGACATCCGGCATTTCAGCGAAATGTGCCTTCAGCGTTTGTAAAAGCCAGATAAGGATTTCGAGGTGGAGATCGCTTGCAGCCATCGGTTTACCGTCCGTTTCGGGGTAGAGATCCGCCGTATCTGTGGGTGCGTAAGGTATATTGGTACCATTTTTGTAGGTATCCATCGGTGTTTCTCCTTGCCGTGTGATGCGTGAAAAACGAGATTAAGGTCTTGGTAAGATTATACCTTTGTAGGGCGCGGGAGGTCAATCTTTTTTTTCTCTATCTCAACTGTGATTGATGGGGTTTATGGGATGGACTATGATTGGCGACTCTCTGTCTGAAATCGGCAGGCATGGAAACGGCAATACACATTACATTAGAAAACGGGAAAGCGTATCTGGATAAGCCATCAGCCATCAGTTTCCGTCAGCAAAGAGAGGTTAGTTTTATCAAAAACCTCTTATTTCTGAAGGTTTCCGAGAGCCGAGAGCCATTACGCAACCCCCTTCAAACGGGAAAGTGTATCCAAAGAATCAGGAGAAAAAACATGACACGTAACCGGATTCTTATTCGGTAACTGAAAAAAAGCATTCATCGGCTTTTTACTTCCCCCCAAGTCGTCAGTTTTACTTTTCTTTTCCGTGGAGCTGCTGCCGCAATCGCTTCCATCGCCTTCGCTTTCACGATAAGCAAGTCCACTTCATCTGTCACGCCGTCGTTGTTTATATCCGTGTCATAGGAAACAGAATTTTGCATCCCACTACGGACAATCATGACATCGTAGAGATCAACGTAGCCGTCGTCATTTACGTCCGCGTCAATTTTTACTACAGTGAGTTCTACCGGTGCGACGACAGGAGACGTTACGGTGATACCCATGACTTCGGCGATCGCTTCAACATATTCCCTATCTTGAACATCTACCGCCTCATACCAAACTTGCATGTATTCAGACATTTTACTGTTTGTTGTCGGCATTTTCACTATAGCGTTCCAAGCTTCAGGATGTTCCTCAAAGATCGGTAGTAGTAAGATACTAAGTTGATAAATAATGCTTTGGTTGGTTTGTCGTCTTAAATTATCCTCGTTATTTCTAAGCCATTCTTTGCCTGAACCTTCATAGGTAAATTTTTTTATCAAAGAACTCGCATAATGATCAAAAATAAAACTAAATTCCCAGTATCCCGTAGGTTCTGATATACCTCTGCCAAATCTTGAATTATTTACCCACGCATCCGCCATGCTTCGCAAGGCATATAAACCACCTGTTTCAGCAATAACTTCTTCAAACCACAAATTTGATTTGTCCTTTTGATAAAACCACGCATCTTTTGCTCTGTGACTATACAATATATGTGTGAACTCATGTCCAAACCTATGAGCAAATTTTGCAAAGTCCATGGTTTTATAATCAAAGTCCGCACGCGACTGTATTAAGATCTTATAGGATACATTAGGATCACTTGTATCTAGCGTCACAAAACTGAACCCCGTCGTAATAGTTCTATATAAATTGACGTTATCATTTATTTCGTTCTCCGGTCGCAAATGATCCTCAAATCGATCTGCAACCTCCTGACTTAGATATTGTATATCATCAATCGAGATTTCACCCCAATCCGGTGTAGACTTCACGATAATCTCTAACTTCGCGTGTCCTAAATTGACACACAGAAACAAAACCAATACAAAGCAAAACTTTCTCAAAAAATCACATCTTTTTCGCATGCTAAACTCCTTGTCTTGATATTTAGATTAGAAACAGTATAACACAACCACTATCCTCGTTCAAATCTTTTAAAAATCAAAAATGCTCTGTGGCATGCAACAACATCATCACCAAGGACATCAATACCTGTCCAATCAAAATCTTCGTAGAGTTCAACATCCTTACCTGGTACACGCTTTACCGGCACTGGCAGATCAGCATCAGGAGCATAAACAGAAATATTCCATGCCAAAGCTACTGGCAATTCCTTTATCAATGTCAAAAGCGTTCCATCACGAAGAAAAGCCATTGCCTGATAATCCGCACACAATTTCAAATCAAAACTCATAGAA
Source organism: Candidatus Poribacteria bacterium (assembly GCA_022823085.1). Classification (GTDB taxonomy): domain Bacteria; phylum Poribacteria; class WGA-4E; order WGA-4E; family WGA-3G; genus WGA-3G. The sequence goes on along the minus strand of JAJDXV010000147.1, from coordinate 40,251 downwards.
TCATTTTGTGCCCGAGTCCCCGTATTATAGGTGCGGATCACACCATCAACATTCATCACATACAAATAATGATCTTGCTATTTTGCTTGACATGAATTGGTTTGTGGTCTATTTTATTGATTAGTTTTCGGTTACACGGAGGCACAGGAGACCAACAGCCTATGCTACAAGTGTAAACATATTTTCCGATTTTACTATAACAGGACTTACGCAATTTTGACGATAGCCAGTTTTTTTCGCGGATATTTCTCGGAAAACACAGCGTTCTTGGGGCACAGACTAACAGTCTATGCTACAAAAGAGAAGCATGCGTAAGTCCTATATAAGAGTCGTGAAGTTGGATGATGGAGGGCATGTTTGATGCGGATTTTGACGACGGATCAGCGTAAACAGTGGAAAAAGGACGGATACCTCGTTTTGAAAGGGGTGCTCTCTGCTGATGAGGTGCAGGGTTTGTTGGCGACGGTGGATGAAATGGATGCGGCGTTTCGGAAGGGTGAGAATGTTACTGCGGATTCTGTTTTCGATAAACGGAATGTGATGGAGGATTACGATATTTTTGTTGATCTGATGGATCATCCTGCGACGTTTCCGATTGTGCGTGAACTGATGGGCGATTTCATCCAGTTGAGTATGTCTGAGGTGATTGTCCGTCCGCCGAATCCGAAGGATCAGGGGTATCTGCATACGGATGGTGGGCAGGCGATGCGGACGATTCGGGTCAGCAGATCGAGTTCGCCGTTGCAGGTGAAAATCCACTATTTCTTGACGGATCTTGCGTGTCCGGATAGTGGCAATTTCACGGTTGTGCCGGGGAGCCATAATCGTACTTTTCCGGAGACGGGTGTTAAGGACGGCCCCTATATTCCTGAAGCGGTGCAGTTGTGCGTGGAGGCGGGGGATGCTGCTGTTTTTCCGCATGCGTTGTGGCACGGCGTTGTTGCGAATCGTTCGGAGCAGGCTCGGAAGACGCTCATCTATTGCTATAGCCATCAGTGTTTTCGACCATTTGATTATGAGAAGGCATCGCCTGAACTTATGGAGCGATGTACGCCTCGGCAACGGCGGTTGATTGGGGATATCGGGGATTGGAAGCCGGGTTCGTATTTTTATTCGCCGGGGGATCAGGAGAAGTTAATTGGTGGAGAAACGGAAGAATAAGGGTGGAAGGTTGGAAGTCCGGATTGGAAGGGTGGAAGGGTGGAGGATAGCGAGCACAAGAAACACCGTTTTTGCTGGGGCGTTTCTTCAGCAAAAACACTCGCTCCTACCTTAGTCGATTTCGATGACGATGTACTGTTGTTCGACGGTGACGGGGAAGGTGTCGGCGACGTAGGGACCTTTTTCGCGATCTGCACTGGATGCGTCGATGTCTTCGCCGCTTTCGACGTGGACTTCGTATTTTCTGACGCGGCGTTGGGCGGGACTCCACCACGATTGCCCGGTTTTGATGTCGAATTCCCAACTGTGCCACGGGCATCGGAGGATTTCGCCTTTGCGGGTGTAGTGATAGGTGCCGGGGGTAGGCGATTCTAAGAATCCGGTGACGATGCCTTTACATAAGGGGCCGCCTTGATGGGGACAGCTGTTTCGGATTGCGAAGAATTCGCCGTCAATGTTAAAGATACCGATGGAACGTCCGCCGATTTCGACGATTTTGCGTTCACCGGGGGGTATTTCGTCTGGGGTTGCTACAACGTATTTAGGCATTTAGGGTTGTCAGTTGTCAGTACGATTTTTTCTGCGAAAAAATCTTTCAGTACTCAGTTATCGGTTGTAATACCAAATGAAAAAATAAAGCTGCATTATAGAGATTTTGAAACGCTATGGGACATCCACATGTAAGACGGGCAATGAATTGCCCTACTACAAGCCAGTTCTTGTTAATGACAGGCGTTTATTTAGAAATGGTATAAGTTATTCACGTTGGGTTTCGCTGCGCTCAACCCAACCTACGATTGCGTCTGTTTTTCAAAGGCGTATAGGTTACGGGCGTTTTCTGATAGGATTTTTTGGCGTAACGCTGGTTTTAGGAAACTGGGGAGCGCACGGTCGGGTGCATCGAAATCCCAGTGTGGGTAATCTGTGGCGAACATGAGTTTGTCGTTCATGTCCATCTGCTCGAGCATCTGCTCGAAATATTCTCGTTTCGGCGGTTCTTCCATGGGTTGTGTGCTGAGCCAGAAATGGTCGCGGATGTATTCTGACGGTTTGCGCTTGAGGTCTGGTACTTCGGACCGAAGTTTTTCCCATGTGGCATCGAGTCGCCAGATGAGTGGCGGGAGCCATGCGAATCCGCCCTCAATTAGCACGACTTTGAGTGTCGGGAATCGGTCAAATACGCCTTCACAGACGTAACTGATAACTTGGGTGTGGAAAGCTTGTGGCATGCCGCCGTGGTCTTCTATGTAATAGGAGGGCCACCCGGCACCTGTAATGGGTCCCTGATTACCGCCAAAATGGATACCGATAGGGAGATCGTATTCAACGGCTGCTTCGTAGATTTTCCAGTATTTTCGGTTGCCGAGGGGTTCCCTGGTCCGAGCGAGGAGCAAGATTTGAACAAACGCGGGATTTGGACCACACCGATGGACTTCCGCTGCGGCGAGATCACCGTTCTCGTAAGGCAGGACGATAGAGGCGCGTAGACGGGGTTCGGGTTCTACCCAATCGTTGGCTTGCCAATCGTTGACTGCGCTTGCGAGTGCGGCACTGTACTCAAGATTCAGCTGTTCACCGACAGGGATTAGCGGGTTAAGCACACCGTATTGGATATCCCATGCGTCGAGGAGTTGCGCTTGCATGAACGCTAAATCTGCGCCCGGTGAGAGTCCTGAGGGTGGCCATGCGTCGTGCCGTGCGGCGTTTAGGAGTGCGCGCGGATAGTAGCCGCCGATTTGACCGCGGAGGCCGAAAGTTTTGTGGTGATCCTGCCACCGCTGGGATAGGTAGGGAGACAATCCGCCCGGTGGCACAGAGTTGTGGATATCGCAATCAATAATTGGATATTTTGAACGTTTTGTTTTTCTGTTTTCCATGGCGTTGATCTCTATGGGTTATAAGTTATAAGTTATAAGTTATAAGTTATAAGTTATAAGTTAATATCTTGTGGAAATGAAGTATCCGTTAGTGCCACAATAATTTATTGACAAAGTCCGGTGCGGTTGGAAACCGCCCCTACCGGGCCTGGGGAAGTTGATAGAAGGTGCTTGCGTTCTCGTGCAAAATCTTACGGGTCAGTGAAGCCGGCAATTCTGATGGCAGTGCCTCGTCTGGTGTGTTGAACTGATAGTGTGGATAATCGGTTGAAAACATTAGCATTTCATCGGATTCGAGTTGCCCGACCATCTGAAGGAGTTGCTCCGATGTCGGTGGTGCGTCAACAGGTTGTAACGTAAATCGGATATGTTTTCGCATATATTCCGACGGGGGACGTTTGACCCAGGGTGTATTGTTTCGGAGTCCGCGCCACTCTTTGTCAATCCGCCACATCATTGCTGGGAGCCATGTGAACCCGCTTTCAATGAGTACGACGCGTAAATCTGGAAACTGGTTGAAAGTCCCCTCGACAACGAGACTAATTACTTGTGCTTGAAAGACCTGTGTCATTCCGGCGTATTCCTCTAAAAATGTCGATGGCCATCCTGTCGGTGAGGGTTGGGTACCTGGCGCGCCGCCGTAATTGATACCGATAGCGAGATTCTGCCGGACGGCTGCCTCATAAATCGGATGGTAGAGTCGGTTTCCGTAAGGGATCCGAGAACGGACAGGCAGTATTGCTTGAACGAACCCTGGATGCGCACCGACGCGTTCGATCTCCTTTGCGGCGAGTTCCGGGATTTGGCTTGGCACGACAAGTGAAGCGCGAAGTCGAGGTTCTGGATCGAGCCAGTGTTCTATTTGCCAATCGTTTATTGCGCGTGCGATCGCTGCGGCGAGGTCGGGGTTATGAATGCTTTGTACGCGGTAGGCGCAATTGAGGATACCGTATTCAAGGTTCCAACCGTCAAGCAGCTGGTGCCGAATATGTTCGAGGTTAATATCCTTTCGAGGGGGAGCATCTGGGTGTTTCGTCAAGGGCGCGCCTTGTGGGTAATCGTTTGCATCGGCCCCTCTAAATCCGGAGTTCTGACAATAGTCGCACCAGAAATCAGACATGTAGGGGTAGAGAGCCTTCAAGGCTGGGATTTCGTTATGGATGTCGCAGTCAATCGCTTTCACGCCTGCTTCTGCGAAATGTGGGGGCTCCCAATTTCCCATGTACGTCTCCTCGGTTGGACAATCGATGGGGCGTACTGGATTTGAACCAGTGACTTCTACCGTGTGAAGGTAGCGCTCGTACCCCTGAGCTAACGCCCCAGGTCGGGATATGTATGGGCCCACTAGGACTCGAACCTAGGACCAACCGGTTATGAGCCGGTGGCTCTGACCACTGAGCTATGGGCCCTTGATGTTCATTTGGCTGTTAAGAATTATACTATATTCTGGATTTAAAATCAAATTTTTATAGCATGATGAGAGTTGCAAGCATCTGGTTGGTTTCGGCTTAGCGGACGAAATCTCGCAGTTTACGGCTCCGTCTGGGATGCCGTAATTTTCGGAGCGCTTTCGCTTCGATCTGTCGGATGCGTTCGCGCGTTACATTGAAGATATTACCGACTTCTTCAAGCGTTCTGGGGTATCCGTCGGTAATCCCGAAACGGAGAGAGATGACGTTCCTTTCCCGGTCGCTCAATTCGGCGAGTACATCTTGAATCTGTTCCTTGAGGATATTCAATTCTGCTTCTTCAACGGGTGTCTGTGAATCAACGTCCATAACGAAAGCGCCGAGCGGATTTTCGTCTTCTTCACCGATCGGTGTATCAAGGGATGCGGTTTCTGGAGCGACAGCGAGTGCCTCCATAACTTTGTTTGTCGAGATATTGAGGTCCTCAGCGATCTGTTCAGCGGAGGGTTCACATCCTAAGTCTTGTAGGAGGGAGCGTTGCACACGCCGAATTTTGTTGATGCGTTCGTGCATGTGGACGGGGATTCGGATGGTGCGTCCTTGGTCAGCGATAGCGCGTGTAATGCCTTGTCGTATCCACCATGTGGCATAGGTGCTAAACTTAAAGCCGCGCTGGTAATCGAACTTGTCAACGGCTCGCATGAGTCCGATATTGCCTTCTTGAATGAGGTCAAGGAATTCGAGTCCAGATGCGCGGTGTCTGTGCCGCTTAGCGATACTGATAACGAGGCGGAGATTCGCCTCAACGATCGCCATTTTCGCGTCTTGCGCTTCGGATTCGCCCTTATCGATTTGCTGTGTGAGCGCCTTAAGTTCCTCGCGCGAGATACCGATTTCGTTCATCAGTTGCCGGATACTGCGTTGCAAACGGACGATACTGACATAGGCGTTCCTGATAGCGTCGGTTTTAAATTTCCGTTCAGTCCCGTTATTGCCGTTCAGCCATTTATCGGAAATTTTATGTTTCCGCTGTAGCTGCTGAATCTCGTTTTCCCAGGTGGTAATCTGAGACTCCGCCTGCTTGACAAGATCAGAGATTTTACTAATCTCTTCGCGATCAATCTTCAACGCCTCAAGCGTTTTGATGAGATTCTTCCGCTTCTTTGCGGCGTTCTTCGACTTTTTTCCGTTTCCGGCTGCCGTGTTAAGACGTTCCATCTCAACGGTTTCAAGGACATTGAGTGCCTTCATGACCTGATCCCTTAATTTCTTCTCTTTATTCTGCGTTGAGGTGCTGGAAACGTGCATATCAATAATATCGGAAGCCCGTTTTTTAGCGGTGGCGATTTTGTACAACAGTTTCCGAATTTCGGTAATCGCGAGGGCTGTGCTGAAGGTCGCCTCATGTACGGTGCGGTGTCCTGCATCGATCCGTTTTGCGAGTTCCACCTCTTGTGCTTTGTCGAGGAGTTTAAATTTCCCCATCTCGCGCATATAGACTTTTACAGAATCGTCGGTATAGCCGCCGTTCGCTGCGGCAATTTCGACGATTTCATCGTCATACTCGAACTCATCGTTCACGTCGGTATCAAAATAATCAAAGGTGGGATGTTCTTTAAAATCCATCATCAGCTCCTTCCATCATTATTATTTTCATTCGGTGCGTCTTGAAGGCTGCGCTCGCCTAAGGCGCGCCGCTCGTTTGAAAGTTTGACCAGCTGTTCAAGGGTTTCTCTCTCATCTGCGCCTTCGGCGCGTGCGCTTGATCGGACGCGATGCTCAAGATCGTGCATAAGGAAATTGTGCAATTTCTTGAGGCATCCATCTACCCTTGCTTGCAAATTGGGTGGTACTGTCTTCCGGAGCAAGACACCAGAAACGAAGGCACTTAAGCGCTCATCAGAACTATTGCTGATGAGCGTTTGGATATCCACAGGTGCATCATCTGTATCGGCTTGCCAGAGCAGTTGTGCGATCCTAAGGTAACGCGGTTCCGTAAAATCTTGGCAGTCGAACCGAGATTTGACGTACGGAATTAACGTCGGATTTTGCAGTAATGCTTCAATAAGTTGATACTCAACTCGGGCGCGAGCAGATAATTTCTGTGGTGCGACCTTGCCTTGCCTTCTGGGGCGCGGTGCTGAAGTTCCTTCTTTTAGCCCTGCGTCTCGCAATTCCTGCCACAGTACACTTTCATCTATTTGGAGTTCCTTTACGGCATATTTGACGTATTCGCTCAATTCAACCCGATTCTTGATGTTGATGAGCGTCTCAGTAAGTTCTGCAACGATTTGCGTTTTCACATCAATCCGATGGATGTCCTGACTTTGAATAGCGGCTTGAATCTGAAATTCGATGAGGTTTATCGCCTTGTCTATGAGTTGTGTGAACGCGTCAACCCCGTGTTGTCGTGTAAATGAGTCCGGGTCTTCACCTGTCGGTAGCAGTGCGATGCGGACGCGTAGCCCTTCAGCGAGTAGGCGATCTAACCCACGCTGTGCGGCTTGAAAACCGGAGGTATCTCCGTCGTAGACGATAACCACTTCAGGGACAAACCGTTTTATGAGGCGTGCGTGATTCTCGCTCAAAGATGTTCCAGAGGATGCGACAACGTTCTCTATTCCGGACTGACAAAGCATTATAACATCCATGTACCCTTCTACGAGGAGCAGGTGCTGCGCTTTATAGACGGATTGACGTGCTTTTTCGAGATTGTAAAGGATATTGCTTTTATCGTAGAGAACAGTTGCTGGCGAATTCAAGTACTTCGGTTGATGCTCCTCAGAGAGCGCGCGTCCGCCGAACCCAACGGGGACACCGCGCTCGTTCTGGATCGGAAAAAGGATTCTGTTCCAAAACCGATCTTGCGGTCCATGTTCCTCATCCTTGATGAGGCCGACATCAACGAGCTGCTGGATCGTAAAGCCTTTGTCTGTTGCGGCCTTTACAAGTTCTCGGCGTGCGGATTTCGCGAATCCGAGTTGGAACGATCGGACGCTTGATGCTTGGACACCACGATTGTGGAGGTACCGCTTCGCGGGGACACCTGCCGGATCCTTGAGAAGTTGATGGTGATAATACGCTACAGCGAAACGGTTGAGGTCTTCCAATGTTGTATAGCGTTTACGCTCGGCGATCACTCGGGGGTCCTGATTCGGGAGTTCGATATTCAATCGGTCTGCTAACCACTCGACGGTTTCAATAAATGATTTACCTTGATGCTTTTGTATGAAGGAGATAACATTCCCACCGGTTTGGCATCCGAAACAGTAGAAAATCTGTTTCTGAACTGAGACAGAGAATGACGGCGTTTTCTCTGTGTGAAACGGACAGAGCGCTTTAAAATCGCGTCCGGCAGCGCGCAGTGAGACCCCGCATTCTGAGATCACTTCAACGATATCGCTGCGACTCAGGATTTCGTCAATCGTTTCACGTGGAACGTGGTTTCTTGTAGAAGCACGGTTCACGGTGGAGGCACTCCTTATTATTCTTTGAAGGTGGCGACGGTTACGCCTTCACCGCCTTCGTCAAACGGTGCATATTGATAGTTCGCGATATAAGGATATTCTTGCAAGGCTTCACGTACGATTTGACGCAATACGCCGGTTCCTCTTCCGTGCAGGATACGGACGGATGGTAGCCCCGCGAGGACAGCGTTATCGAGGTACTTCCTGACTTCGTCTGCCGCTTCTGCTGCCCGCATTCCATGTATGTCGAGTTCACCGGAAACTGTGTTGGCTTTGTTATACTGAATATCAAGTACAGAAGGCGAGAGGTTCGCGTTCTTCTGTTTCGGGTGAACGGAGTCAATTTCGTGGTAATTGACGTGCATTCGCATCGCCCCCATCAATATTTGGATGGGTTTTCTGCCACGCGATTTAACGGAGATGACCTCTGCGAATTTATTGAGGCGTTTGACGCGGACCTTATCGCCGGCACTCACTTTAACTTTCGGTTGTTTCGGCTGTTTTTTCGGTTGTTCCTGTTTCGGTTGTTCTTTCGCTGTCTCTATCTTTGCGAAAGCTTTTTTGATACTATCTTTAGAGGCTTGTTCTCTGCGTATCTCAGCGATCAGGTCTTCGATTGTGCGGCGTGAATCCGCGACGATTTGTCGTGCTTCGCTTTCCGCTTGCTGTTTCAACGTCTCTCGATCGGTTTCCAGCGTCTGAAGGCGTCGGTTATATTTCTCGTATCTGGCATCGGCATCCCGTAATTTCTTTTGCAGATCGCGTTCATCGGTCTCTATTTTCTCTCTTTTCTCCTGTAGTTCGACGAGGAGGTCTTCAACGGCGACGATGTTCTTGCCTATAAAGTCCTGCGCTTCATCAAGTATCTCGGCTGGGATACCTAACTGCGCTGCGATGTTTATGGCATTGCTACTCCCCGGTATGCCAATCTGTAGGCGGTATGTCGGTCGCAGCGTTGTTGCGTCAAATTCCATTGAAGCGTTTTCCATAGTTTGCTGCGTATGTGCGTAGGCTTTCAATGCGCCGTAGTGTGTTGTAACGATCGTATTGACATTTCTCTCACCGAGCCAATCGAGGATCGCCATACCGAGCGCTGCGCCTTCTGTAGGGTCTGTTCCGGCACCAATCTCATCTAAGAGTACCAGCGAATAGTCGGCAGTCTTCACAGTTTCAAGCATCCCAGCGATTTTGGTGATATGAGAGGAGAAAGTGCTAAGGCTCTGTTCAATCGCTTGATCATCGCCGATGTCAGCAAATACATGGTCAAAGATAGCGACTTCGCTGCCGTGTGCTGCCGGTATATGTAAACCGGACTGCGCCATTAGGACTGCCAACCCGACTGTTTTCAGGACAACGGTTTTACCTCCGGTATTCGGACCTGTGATGACCAATGTTTTAAATGTTTTTCCGATATGAACATTGGTCGGGATGATACGTTCCGGGAGCATGGCGTTCTGTTCGGGGTCCGTATCGGTTTTACGTGCGTTTTGCAGATGGAATTCCAGTAATGGGTGCCGCGCCTGAATCAGTTTGACGATCCCACGTGTGTTTAATTTGGGTTCAACAGCATTCAAGTGCAAGCTGAAACGTGCTTTCGCATTCAAGAAATCGAGGTCTGCTAATATGTCGAGGGTCACGCCGAGTTCGTATAGATATTCTCGGACAGTGTCTGTCAGTTCAAGAAGTATGCGTCGAATTTCGCGCTGTTCAGTTTCTGTGGCATCGTGTAAATCGTTGTTCATTTGCACAACGCCGAGGGGTTCAACAAAGAAGGTTGCGCCGCTCGTGGACTGCCCTTGGATGATCCCTTTGAAGGCTGCGCGCGCCTCTTGTTTGATTGGTATGACGTACCGATTGTTTCGAGAGGTAATGACCGGTTCCTGAATCGCTTTTCGGTGTTCTGGTGCGCGCAATGTTGCCTCAAGTTTTTGTTGTATATTTTCACGGAGCCGCGACAATTTACGACGGATGGCACGCAATTCTGGGCTTGCTCTGTCAAGTATGATCCCGTCTGGGTTGATGCAATAGTTGATTGCCTCAACTAATTCAGGGAACACGGGCAGTCTATCGACGATAGCAAAAAGATTCGGAAATTCCTCTCGATCGCGTTTCTCAAACAGACGGTGAATCGTCCCTGGAATCTGTGCGACTTTTCGGAGCTCAAGAAGTTCCTCGGTATCTAAGATTGAACCGGACTTATCGGCACGGCTTAGCGCTGCTCGGATGTCGGTTAATCCATCTAAAGGAATGCCGCCGTAGAGTTGATGAAAGAATTTAGTTTCACTGCATAGTGCCTGGAGATAACGCACCTGATCGAGGTCAGGTGAGGGTGTAAGGCTATCGACCCGTGCAGTCCCGAGTTGAGAAGCGGTATACTTTTTCAAAAGTGCTTTAATCTTATCGTATTCTAACGCTTTTTCAACACTTGATAACACGGGTTCGTTCCCCTCAGACGTGATAGCGTTGCTTATGGCTGCAGTTGAAACAAGCGCATGACGGTGTTACGGTTGCTCCGTATGACGCTTAATATTGCCCCATGTTGTGACCAATTTTTTCCGCGGTTCAACAGGCAGGATTTCACCGTCCCGTAGCCATGAAATAACGAATATGCTCCCATCGATTTCGACGAGTTCCTCGGTTTCTCCGCTCTCGAATTCGTAGAGATAAACGGTGCCCCATCGAGAATAGATTATATAGTCGCCTTCAGGTGACCAGTCGCCCCAATAACCGGTAGCTTTATCAACATCAAACAGTGCTTCAATCACACGGGTTTCAATATCAATGGTGCAGAAGGTATCAAATTCTCTATTCCACCGCATGAATAGGATGCGTCGTCCATCGGGTGCCCATACGGGGTAGAAATCCTTATTGAGTTCGGTTAAAACTTCTATCTCTAATGTTTCAATATCTAAGATATAGAGGTGCTCCAACCATCCGGGTCTGGAGAGTGAGAAGGCGAGTTGCTTTCCGCTCGGTGACCACGTAAGTCCCCAGAACGAATATGGCCATCCGAAATGTGGGATTTGTGTCACTGCCTCCATCTCTCCGGTTTCGACATCGAGGAGCCAGATCTGATTGTCTTGCGGAAGTTGTTCAACAGTCCAACCGTTGAAGGCAAGTGTCTTACCGTTCGGCGAAGCTGCGAGAAAGCGGTATGTCCCCGAGAGGGGTGTGACACGTGTCTTATTTTTTGGACTCTCCGGATTGATGGAATAGACATCGGCTTTTCCGCCGTGCCACTGTATGAAATAGAGCAATTCACCTTCCGGTGCCCACGTGGGATACATGCCTTTGTGGTTGAGAGGGACTGCATCTAATTCATTTGTTCCCCGAATAGCGCTGGTGTAGAGGTTCCAATCAAAACGTCCTAAATTATCGTCGAACCCGTTGACTGCATACGCGAGGTTTCCAGTCGGTACGGCTTCACCGATTGAAGTCAGCGAAAAAGCTGCTAAGATCAACAGCGTAAAAAAAATGGTCGTTCGGACTTTTGCGATATGGAGTGGTCCCATATTGGATGTATGTATCATTGCGGCTCCTTTTTAAAAATTTTAGGACTTACGCAATCTTTCCGTGAGTGCATATCTCTTATATGCCGCTGGTGAGGTGTTTGCGTAAGTTCTGAGATTATTGGACCAACGTAAGCCTTTTGTAATGGAGCAGGGCGTTCTCATAGAGTCGGCGACTGAGTCCTAAAGTTTCAAATTCAACGACCACATTGTAGCTGTAGAGTGCGGAACTCTCTCTTCCGTCAGCATCGGCGCGCCGAGCATTTTGGACATTGTTTATGACGGTTGTCGCGGCTTTTTCAAAACTACTGACCTGTTTACGGAGTTCTGCGGAAAGTCCACCGTGAATGTCTTTGTTGACTTTATACGTCCGAATCGCGTCGGTATAAGCAACATAGGCTTCAAAATATTTCTTTTCGTTTTCGAGTTTGTTCGCGTTTGAGACATCTATAGATTCACCGATAGCGGTGATAACCACTTTTGCTTCTTCGAGCAGTTGAAGACTTTTGCGTTCAAGTCCCGCTTCAAGGGCGGTTCGGAATTCGTCCACGATCTCTTTATATGTGTCTCGTGCAGCACTGGTATTCCCAGATTTTTCATAAACCAACGCTTGATTAGATTTGGCTTCTGTGAGTACGAACTTGCGGATTTCTGGTGGGAGTTGCGGCGTTGCGGGGAAAGATTTCGCCTGATAGGCTTCTATCGCTTTTTCGTAAGCACCTTCCTGTTCATAAGTGTTCCCGATGGCTTTTTGTGCATACAAACTTTCTATCTGATTTTCGGGTTGATGCGCCTCAATTATCTGTTGAAATTGGGTGCGCGCGTCTGCATAGTTTCCCTGATAATAGAGGGTACTCGCGTACTGGTAGCGTGCTTTGTCCGCGAAAGTTGTGTTCGGGTATTTCTCAAAGACAGCTTTAAGTTCGGTCTGTGCTGTTTTAAGGAGTTCTTCACTTTCAGCTAATTTTTCAGCATCAAAGAGGCTGTTTTCTGCGTTCTGGTATGCCTCAGTCGCTTGGCGGAGGGCGAGGGATGCATTGGTGCGCTGCGTCTCCTGATTCTGATAGTACGCTGCGTACCCTGCGACAGCGACAAGCACAACACCTACGACGATGATAATCGTTCGGAGATTATCCTTCAAAAATGCGTAGGTTTGCATCACCACTTCAATAAATTTATCTTCTTGGATTTCTTCTTTGGTTAGCCGTTGGTTCCGTGCCATGTTGTTCCTCAGTTTCACGCGATTGTTAAATCTTTTGACAAGCGGGTGACGGGAATTGAACCCGTGACCCTCAGCTTGGGAAGCTGACGCTCTACCGCTGAGCTACACCCGCATTTATATTATTATACCGTACCGATATGGCGTTGTCAATGTAAACTAAAAATAAGAAGCAGGCATCGGAAACAGGGTTACAAACCCTGCCTGCAGCGGGTTCGCGTAAGTTATGGGGTGGAAGTTTCGCCTGATGCCTGCTTTTCGATTGCGTTATCTTGGCTGGAGATGTTGGGTTTCACTGCGTTCAACCCAACCTACGATCCGTCAAAATAAAAATAACAGAACACTACTGCAGTTTATCCAATTCAGCCAGGACCTGTTCTGCGCTCAGTGTATTGTCTGGTGGTGCTTCTTCGACGTGTTTAAAGGCGATTTTTCCGCTTTTATCAACGATAAATACACCGCGTGTGGTGATACCGACTTCTTCGAGTGCCATGCCGAATTCTTTAGACACGGCGAGATTCATATCGGCAAGCAGCGGGAAACCGACACCGCCGAGGTCCTTACTCCAAGCCTTATGTGCGAAGGCGGAGTCGCGACTGATAGCGATGACATCGGCACCTTTTGCCTGAATTGCGCTTAATTGTTCGTTGAAATCCGGTACCTGTTCAGAACAGACCGGTGAGAAATCGAGCGGGTAGAAAAGGACGACCAAATTTTTACCCGCGTAGTCGTTCAAGGAAACTTCAACATCTTCTTCGTTGACTGCACCTGTTAAAGTGAATTCTGGTGCAGCACTTCCTACATCTGCCATTAAAATCCTCCTATACACGCCTGAAAAACGTGTTTGGATAATGAAAGTTTCGATTTAAAATGTTACACCTGTGTAACATTGGGTTGCCGAAGTCATTGGTATTAAACCCAATATCTGTAAGGGTTTATAGGCTCTATTATATAATTTCCTGTGGTGGCAAAAAATCAGAAAGTGTAACATTTTGCTTCAGGTTTGCAAAAAGTTTATTTTTTCTTTAATGCTGCCCAGGTTGTTGTGAGTTTGCCTTGCGGTTCAATAGAGAGCGTTCCAAGTTCAAGGCTTTGAATTTCATCTTCGGTCAAAGCGACATTGTAAATTCGGGATTCTTCAATATGTGCGTTGAGTTCACCGGGGCCTGCGAGTCCGTTTGTATGGCGTTTTCCCCAGATGGCTTCAGCGTCACCTGCTGGCCAAGTTCTCAGATCACCTTGTAAGAAGCTGCCGAGGTTCTCGCCATTCCGGTATCCAGTGATTTCATATTGGTTTTTTACATCCTTATATGTAATTGCGAAGAAAACCATCTCGCCATCCTCTTTTTCGGTGACGGCATCGGGAAAATCCTGAGTACGCCTGAAATGGCTACTGCCGGGCATCCACTGTTTATCAACGCGTTCAGCCCAGACGATTGCACAGAATTGATCCACAGATTCTTTATCAAGTGTAAGTGCGGAGCCCATTGTCCTCGTATAGTCATCCAAACTTACCCAAGTTGCTAATGTGAGTTCTGTGATGTCGGGGCCGGTGTATTCGAGTGCATGTGCCCATTTTCCAGTTTCGACAATCAGTTGTCCATCTTTAAGTTCGGCACCATGGAGAGTTATATCGTCCCAGTTACCCATTTCGTCTTTTCCGCTATCAAATAACCACCAACCGACCAGATGTTCTGCCTGTGCATCTTGTGCGAGTACAGCGGGTACTGATAGGCTTAAGAGCAGCAAAACTGCACAGATATAATAGACTTTTATTTTCATTTCCAATTGCGCCTCCTTAGGTTTATTTCTCGGTTCGGACAAATTATCCAACCTATAGACCGAAACCAAATTTCGTCGTGACTTAGATAGGTGGGCAAAATTTTAAATATTATATCATATCTTTGGCGTGAAAGTCAAATGTTTTATTTCTTATCAACAGTTGTCCGTTTTAGTCGTTTTCAGTTAACAACTTGTGGCGGTTAACTCTCCTGCTTTGGCAGTAGTAATTCTACACTTGCAAATTATTTGGTGTATGTGTTACTATTAATAGCATGTAACTTAATGTCAAAACGAAAGCGATACGGACAAAGGAACAAAACATGCAACGGTTGATACTGCTATTTCTCGTCATCGGTGTTGGACTGGTAAATTGTGTATTCTGCCAAGACCTTTCGGCGCAAGAGGATGTGGACACAAGACGGATGACGGCGACGCTATCAGGATGGGTTCTGTGGGCCGGACACGATCTGTCACACGCGAATATCTCTGCTTACCGCGATGCGTCGCTGCGGGAGCTGTATATCAGTGGGATTCCGCAACTCGGTGACGGTAGATTCACACTCAATGTTGAACCGGGTCGATATTACCTCGTCGCCTATATTGATGTCGATAAATCTGGGAATTTCAACGTCGGTGACGGTTTCGGTGTATTCGGGATCACGGCATGGGACGACAAAACACAAAAATATCAGATTATTGAAATAGATAGCAGAGAGACGGTTCGGGATATAGAGATTCCGATAACCGCGCGTGCAACAAATAGTGGTGGAAAGTTTAATCTCGTTCCGGAAGCCGAATATCGACCGAGCACGCTCCAACAATTCCAAGCGGATTTGCGTACGGCGACATCGGGTTGTAGCGGTACAGTTGTGTTGAGGGAGGACAGCGCAAGCCGAAAGCTGCTTGCTTCAGCGGGTCAAAAAACCTTAGTTCTCGCCTATACAGATTTATCTTGGAAATATCGCGCCGGCATTACGAAGGTATCAGAATCCGGGACGTGGAAGCTCAATTTGCCGCCGGGGAAATACTACCTCATGGCGATTGTTGACAACAACGGCACGAATAGGCTGGATACTGGAGACGGTTTCGGGTTCTATGGTGTCGAAAACATGCGAAAACGCGGTGAATTCCCGGAACCTGTGCTGGTCTCCTCGAACAAATTCACGGAAAACATCGGCATAACGATCACGGCTGCGTATCAACAGTCAAACCGTATGAACGCAGACAATTCGAGCCTATTAACAGGTAAAGTTTCTCTACCTGGGGGTACGCCGGCGCGTGTAGAGGTGTATGCCGACGCTTCTTTAGTCAACCCGATTGCGAGTGGTGAAACTGCGACAGATGGCACCTTCAATATTGCGCTTCCGCCGGGTGAATATTATGTTATCGTTAACTTAGACGCTGACCAAAACGGTAAGTATAGCGAGGGGGACGGTTTAGGTGGATACGGAACGTTAGACATAACGACCACACCGCCCACGCCAGTTAGACTGCGTGCTGGTGAAAATCTGAATATCGAACTCCTTTTAAGTGCCCGCTACGATGCCAACGGACACCTGCACGCGACACCACCGGGGATTGAGGCGCATATAGATCAAGGCAGCATCAGCGGACGCATCACTTGGGACGGAAACCATACGCTCCAACACGGTATTTTAACGCTTTCATATACGCCAGAATTCAGTGAACCGATTGCGATGCCGGTCTCAGTTGACGAAGCGGGGCATTATCAGGTCAATGTGCTGCCGGGTATTTACTATGTTATGGCGGTTATGGATGCCAACGAGGACGGGAAAACAGGTATAACCGATGGTGTCGGGATATACGGTACGCGCTATCCGGCACGTGGTACGCCTGCCGCCATCAGCGTTTTTCCCGGGGAGACGACCCCACACATCAATATCGAAATCCTCGCCAGTTATATCGATGAAGAGGGGAACATGGCGGAGATCGACGATGGCGGACGTTGGGAGATTAGAAGACTTTACGGTGAGCCTGAAGATGTGTTCAGCGTTACGCGCAATGGTCGTGTAAATGAGTCGTGGAAATATTGGAGTAAAGGGATCGGTTTCGTCTGGAAAGCGAAAGGTGCCGGATGGGAGCTCGGAGATGCGGAACGATTCGTCCCAAAACAGAATATCGCTGAAACGAATAACGACACTGAAGGCACAGCGTTTGGTGCCGCTACCGTTAGGGAACAAACCGGTGCAGCACAGCCTGATGCGTTGCCCGGATTCATCTACTTCGGTTATGATAATATTATTTGGGGAATAGCCCCTGATGGCAGCAGGATACTGTTTGGTGCTGGACACACGCCAACCGTTGCGAACGACGGCACGCTTGTTTATCAAGACACAGATGGGAATGTTATCATTCGGGGGCATGAGACCCCAGATGGCACTGTCTTAATTGATGGAAGCGGCTTGGTACGTGATGTATCAATTTCACCGGATGCGGAATATATTGCCTACATACGTCCAGAGTTCGGCAACCGGAGCCGGGTTGCCATGCAGCACATTTCGAGCGGTTCGGAATACGTTGTCCCGTCAACGGCGTTGCAGAGTTTCACACCGGCGTGGAATCGTGACGGTTCGATGCTCGCTTATGTTACAGCCGGAACGGTCGAGAACCCAGGCGCTGAAAAAGCGAGACGAAACATCTATGCCTTTGACCAAGTGGCGACAAGCGTAGAGCCGATTGTTGTATCATCTGCAGATGACGCGGAACCGGCGTGGTCGCCTGCGAATCCGAACCAATTAGCGTTTACACGTACAGTCAATAATCATGCCCAGATTTGGATGGTTACCTACTCGGATGCGGGGGTGCCGCGAGAACGCCAATTAACGCGAAGAGGTGGGACACATCCGGCTTGGATACCGCCTGACGGACGCTGGATCCTGTACGAAAATAATGGACAACTCTGGAAAATTGACACGTTAAACCCTGAAACCTCCGAAACACCTGTGATGCATAACGGTCAGGTCGTGTTTGGATATAAACCTGTGATTGCTTTAGGGAATAGTGTCCCAACAGATATTAAGGGTGGTAATTGATGAAAAAGTTTTACTTTAGATTTACCTATATGACTCGGTTTGCGATATTGCTGATAGCGTTTCTTGTAGTGAACAGCGCCAGTGCGCAGTGGCTTTTGGTCCCGATGGCGTACGGGAAACAGACGAATCACCTGAAGGCGTACGGTCTAACGTATTGGGCATTAGAAGTTCCGCGCGAGTATCGGTGTTACTGGTGGTTGAACTATCGCGGCGGTGCGTTTGTTTTGCCAGATTCACAAGACGTTCGTGTTCGTGCTGCGTTGATGGGTGTCTACTTTGAACCGATGCGCAACGCGGAATATACCGAAGCCAAAGCGTCTGTCCTCGAAGGTAGCAATATGGACGAAATTCTACTGGAAAAGGCACCGAAGATCGCGGTCTATGCGCCGCCGGAAGCATCGGCGTATCGTGATCCGTGGGACGACGCTGTTAAAATAGCGCTCGACTATGCCGAGATCCCTTACGACGAGATATGGGATAAAGAGGTGCAGAGCGGTATCTTAGAGACGGCAGGTTATGACTGGCTCCATCTTCACCACGAAGACTTCACCGGTCAGCACGGTAAGTTTCATGCCTCGTTTTCGACGCAGGTCTGGTATCAGCAGCGGATGCTGATGTTTGAGGAGGCCGCTGCGGAAGCGGGGTTTCAAACGGTTGCTCAGCACAAAGGACAAACCGCATTGATGATAGCCGACTATATCGTTAACGGTGGGTTTATCTTTGCGATGTGCTCCGCGCCGGAGACACTGGATATCGCATTGGCGACGCGCGGCGGAGCCGTTGACATCGTAGCCCCTGAACTTGATGGAACACCGATTGCAGCAGATGCTGAAACCCGGCTCGACTTCCAACGGACGCTGGCATTCGTGAACTTTAGCCTCCATACAAGTCCATATCGATATGAGTTTTCTGATATAGATAATCCGAACCCGGATCGGGACGCGCAGAGCGGTGTTGAAGATTTTAAGCTGTTTGAGTTCGCCGCAAAACACGATCCAATTCCGACGATGCTCACGCAAAACCATGTTAGTATTGTCCCGGGGTTTCTCGGTCAGACGACATCGTTCAATCTCGACAAGGTTCGGGATTCTATTACGATTTTGGGGCAGGTGGAGGGGACGAACTACGCGAAATATGTTCACGGCAAATTAGGGAAAGGTACCTTCACGTTTCTCGGTGGCCACGACCCGGAGGACTATCGTCACCTTGTCGGTGAGGGCACGATTCCGACGAACCTCGATTTACATAAGCATTCACCCGGGTATAGGTTAATCCTGAACAATATCCTGTTTCCAGCTGCCCGCAAGAAACCACAGAAAACGTAATTTTTGAGCGAGTACGCAGTTATAAGTTATAAGTTATAAGTTATAAGTTATAAGTTATAAGTTAAGAGGTGTTAGAATTATCGCATCCCTCTTTTAACTTACTAAACTTTGGACAATTTTAAGGACGGTACACATATCGCCCCGCTGGGGCTGCCATTTGATATATCTAAGTCTATTTTTCTCTGAGTTGCGTTTCTATGAGGTGCTCTGAGAAAAATCAAAGACGCTTGAAAACCGGATATGAACCTGACGGAGATTGTCCAAACTATAGTTTAACTTATAACCAATAACTAAAAGGCGTACTCGCCGTACCAATAACTGTGTACTCGCTACAGAGATCCAAGAACGTATGACCAACGAGAACTTTGATTAACCGAGACCGAAAATGTCGTGCCTTTGTTAAATAACATTATCGTCGACATTTTCGGTCTCAGGAAAGTTTAAAAGAATGAAAGTAGTACTTGCGACGTGTAACTTGAACCAATGGAGCCTCGATTTTGAGGGTAACACTGCGCGTATCATTGAATCTATTGAGATTGCGAAGGCGCGTGGTGCGCGGTATCGTTTGGGCCCTGAATTGGAGATCAGCGGCTATTCTTGTGAGGACCACTTTCTGGAGTTGGATACGTTGCGGCACAGTTGGGAATCGCTGGCGTGTATCCTTAAAGGCGGTCATACGGACGGTATTTTGTGTGACATCGGTATGCCTGTGATGCACAAAAACGTCCGTTATAATTGCCGAGTTTTTGTGTTAGATGGCGAGATTCTGTTAATCCGTCCGAAGATGATCCTTGCGAGCGACGGTAACTATCGGGAGCATCGGTGGTTCGCAGCGTGGACGCACGGTTGGTGCACTGAACCGTACGTACTCCCACGTGAAATTCGTGCGTTGACGGTAAACCATAAGGTTCCGATCGGTATTGCGGGGATTGCGACTGCGGATACACTTTTGGCATCGGAGACGTGTGAGGAACTCTTTGTGCCGATGAGTCCACACATCCAGTTTGGAAATGCGGGTGTCGAAATCATTGGTAACGGGTCGGGTTCTCATCATGAGTTACGGAAATTGGATACGCGGATTGCACTGATTCGGAACGCGAGTGCCAAAAACGGTGGGGTCTATCTCTACGCGAACCAGCAGGGGTGTGACGGGGGTCGGCTCTATTTCGATGGCTGCGCACTGATTGCACAGAATGGTGACATCTTGGCACAAGGTTCGCAATTTTCACTTAAAGATGTAGAGGTGGTGACTGCGACGGTGGATCTTCATGCTGTTCGGAGTTACCGGGGTGCGAAAGCGAGCCGTGCTGTGCAGGCGAGTCAAACGGAACAGCTTCCGCAAATAGCGGTAGATTTTGATATGGGAATGGAAGGGTGGAAGGAGGGGATGGAAGGCAGGAAGGCAGGAGGGGTAGAAGGAGGGGCTTCCAGTCTTCCAGTCTTCCAGTCTTCCAATCGAGCCGCATACGCACATCCCTGAAGAAGAGATCGCCTACGGTCCTGCCTGCTGGCTGTGGGACTATCTACGTAGATCGGAGGCGGCAGGGTACTTCATCCCGCTTTCGGGGGGTGCGGACAGTGGTGCGGTTGCGACGTTGGTCGGTTCGATGTGCCAATTGGTTGCAAAGGCGATACGCGAAAAGGATGCGTCGGTCACCCGTGATGTCAGTCGATGGCTTGCGGACAACGAAACACCTGACGTTTTCTCTGATCCGTGTGTTCTGGCGAATCGTCTGTTGTACACCTGTTATATGGGCAGCGCGAACAGTTCACGTGAGACTCGGAAACGCGCGAAACGACTCGCTGAGCAGATCGGATCGGATCATCTGGACATTAATATGGATGGCCTTGTGAGTGCTTTGGAATCGCTCTTTACTCGGATTACGCACCGAAAGCCGAAATTCAAGGTTGAAGGTGGCAGTTACCAAGAGAATCAGGCACTCCAAAATATACAAGCGAGGCTCCGGATGGTGCTGAGTTATCTGTTTGCACAGATGATGCCGTGGGTACGAAACCGTGAAGGCACGCTGCTTGTGTTAGGCACCGGCAATGTTGACGAAGCGTTGCGGGGTTATCTGACAAAATACGATTGTAGTAGCGGCGACATCAACCCGATCGGTGGTATCAGTAAACTTGATCTACGGCGTTTTCTGAAGTGGGCGGAAGGTCATCTCGGTTACGCTGCGCTTGGCGAGATTGTGGAGGCACCGCCGACGGCGGAGTTGGAACCGATTACGGAAACCTACACACAGACCGATGAAGAGGATATGGGAATGACCTACGCCGAATTGAGCCGGTTCGGGCAGCTCCGTAAAATGGAGCAGTGCGGTCCGGTGCGTATGTTCGAGAGATTGGTAGAGGAGTGGGATCATATCCCGCCGCGCGAGGTCGCCGAAAAGGTCAAACACTTCTTTCGATGTTACGCGATCAACCGGCATAAAATGACGACGCTAACGCCTTCTTATCACGCTGAATCTTATTCTCCAGATGACAACCGGTTTGATCTGCGGCAGTTTCTCTATAACACACGCTGGACATGGCAGTTCCGCCGTATTGATGCCTACGTCAAAAAGCTGGAGGCGCGGGCGTGATGAAGTTGACAGGACAAAATGTGCATGGAAGGGTGGAAGAACGGAAGGGTGGAAGGAAGGCATCCCCAATCTTCCAATCTTCCACGCTTCCAATCTTTATCTTCGTCCTTCTATCTATTCTCACGGCTGCGCATGGTGCGCCGGATGTTTCGCTGAATTTCGATGGATGGGTTACCGACGCGCTCGCGAAGTTGGAAACGAGGGGCATTACTGGCGGGTTCCATCGGCAGACCGCGCCACTCTCACGGACAGAAGTTGCAGCAATCATACGACAGGCTGAATCGCGAATACGGGCAGGAGCTGTTGCCCCATCTGAGATTGACCGGAAACTCCTCGAAAAGTTGAAACGTGCATTTAGGAGAGAACTTGCGGGTGGCACTGGACATGCGCTGCGTTTCCTTCCGCAACTTCGAGCAACGGAAAAGAAGATCGCCCCTGCACTTGAGACCGCCTTCCACTATACAGCAGGGAATCTTGAGAATCGGATTGCCCCGCGTTTCGTGCTTTATTCGGAATTTGAAACGCATAACTTTGAGCGTCGCGCACCTGACGGAAAGACAGCGGAGCAACGGCTTGAGCGATGGCGCGGTGGATACATCGGCGACTTTAAAAGAAGTTACTTACAGGTCAACAGTTCACATCTTAACCTACTTGTCGGAAGAGACTGGATTTATTGGGGTGCGAGTCGGCATCAAACGGTCGGGATCTCGGATAATTCGCCGCCGTTTGACCAAATCCGTCTAACAGCGATGCTTGGGAAAAGGTTCAAAGCGACGGCTTTCACGACACAACTGGATTCGACATGGTACGACGACGGCGAGAAACGTTATTTGGCGAAACGTTATATGAGCGGACACCGGCTCGATTATCAATACAACGATCGCGTGGAAATCGGTGTCGCCGAGTGGATCCTTTACGGCGGCGATGCACAGACGTTGGAGTGGAAGTATGCGAACCCGTTCACTTTTTACTACGCGCTACAATACAACGCGAAGGCTGACGATAACGTTATGTTTGCCCTTGACGCAGCGATCCGTCCGGTTGATGGTTTACGTCTCTACGGTGAATGGGTTATTGACGATATTCAATACGAATCTGATTCCAACGATCCGCATGCAGTCGCGTGGCTCTTGGGATTGACATGGTATCCTGAGCAGTTTGACGGACAGCTCGAAGTTCATAGCGAATACGCGCGCGTCAACCGATGGGCATATACGCACCTTGTGCCGGACAACCAGTTTACGCATTTCGGGTATGCGATTGGGCATCCTATTGGTACGGATGCGGATACTGTTCGGTTATCGGCAGCTTATCAGTTTACTGTTTCTGCTGAGGCGACGGTACACGCGGTGTTGACACGTCACGGTGAGGGTACAATTGCTGATCGGTTTTACGGTGAAGATTTCGAGGCGCTGTCGTTCCCTACAGGGATCGTCGCACGCACGACAGAGATCGGCGGACGGTTCTCGTATCGTCCGTTGGACAGATGGAATCTCTTGCTCTCATACACATGGCAGCACACACAAAACAGTGAGCATCGTAGCGGGCAGATAAGCCGCGGGCACCGACTCACGTTTCAGATAGGGTATCTAAGGTAGTAGGTTACAAGTAGGAGACTTCGGAACTTTCCGAAACGCTCTTTCTTAACTTATAACTTACAACTTACAACTTATAATACCAATTCTAATTGACGATTCGTCTTAAAAGTGCCACCATTTTTGAACTATGCCCGGTTCGGTTAGGAAACCGAACCTACCGGGCCTGGGTAGCCGGTGTACGGTTAATGGAATATAAACTTTTAGAAATGGTATAACTTATAACCACCAACCAATGTTCCGTAAGCGTACGTTTCTCTTTCTTGTCATAGTACTCGCCTTAGGCCTCGTAGTGGGTGGTGTCATCAATATCCACTTGGATCTACGCCTGCTCGCGCTGACACCGAAGATTTTTAAGTATAGGCGGCTGATTCAGAAGTATGCTGTTAAGGAGAATTTGGACGCACGGCTCGTATGTGCGCTGATTGCACAGGAGTCCGGATTCGACGAAAATGCGCGAAGTGCTGTCGGGGCGCAAGGCTTGACACAACTGATGCCGAAGACAGCAGAGGAGCTCGGTGTTGAAGACCCGTTGGATGCGGAGCAGAACATAGCGGGCGCGGCGCGCTATCTACATACCTTATACCGTGCGTTCTCAGATAGCGAAGATGACCATCGTCATCGCTTGGTGTTAGCAAGCTACAACGGCGGTATCGGACGTGTTCGGGACGCGCAAGCACTCGTGCGGCACCGAAAAAACGCGGATCCGCTTCTTTGGGAACCTGTGCGTGGCGCGCTCAGTCAGTTAACACCGCAGCATACCGATATGCATCGCGAAGTGTGGGGAAGCGATGTGCCTCCGCACGGTTATTTTCAGGGATATGATGAAACGTTAGATTATGTCGCGCGCGTAATGCATTACTATGGCAGGATCCGTTTCTACAGAAATGTTCTGTTTTTTCTTTAGCGGAATATTTCACCCAATTGCTTAGAGCGGTAGGCGAAAATCTTTTCTATGTCTGGACGGACGAAAAATTTGTTAACGAGTCGGTTTCCCCAGACAGCATACGCCACCGAATCACCTATAACCACACCGTTTTCAGTTTCATCGAAAGTATGTATATGCCGCCAGCGTCGGTAGGGGCCGCTGCGTTGTTCATCGGCAAAGGCGTAAGGTGGATTCCATTCGGTAATCTCGCTTTGCCAGCGGAGTGGGATACCGTGCAGTCTGAGTCGATAGTCGATGCGCGTTCCGGGAGACATCTGAATCGGTGCTGGGGTGAGTACCTCAAAACGGAGCCATGGCGGCGTTATCATAGCGAGGTTATGCGCGTCAGAGAAGAATTCAAAAACTTCTGTGATGGGACGCTCAAGTGTCTGTTGTGTTTTGAAATGGAATGTTTTCATTTTTCGAGTTGTGCAAGGCGTTGGTCTAAGAGTTGTTGTTGCTGTTCTAAACGCAGCACGTAGAGCATAAATACCAACCAAATAACAATGTATGCGGCGAAAAGATAGGTCAGCCGCGTCCTCTGTCCAGCCTCAAGTATTTCGAGCGATCGTAATACGCCCTTTTCCACAATATCTTCATCAACAGGTACTTCGGATTCTGAGATTGCGTCCGAAACAGCCGCCGCCACTTTGTCGGACGTAATGCTGACCGGTATCTGCGTAGCGAAGAGATATAACCCCAAAACTGCTACAAAACTTGCTAAAACGAATTTACGCATCAAGCTGCCTCCCGCAGGTATTTTTGCTGTATAATTTCATAGCGCATCTGCGCCTTCTTCATTCTATACCGGACGATAAGCAGGTATACAAAGAGCATAATGAGTGCCAGAAGTGTTACCATCCAGGTGTATCGCATTGTTGCTTCGAGGCTCCATTTTGTGCCGCGGTCAGGATGTAATCCACCTTGCCAAATATCAACGGCGTAATAGACAATCGGGACATCGAGATAGGCGATGATTCCGAGTACTGCGGAATAGATGCGCCGTTTATCATCCGTGAGTGCGGAACGGAGGATAAAATAGCCGACGTACATGAGCCATAGCACGAGTGTGCTTGTGAGGCGTGCCTCCCAATTCCACCATGTATTCCATGCGTATCGCGCCCAGATGGGCCCCGATAGGAGTGCGATCGTGCAAAAGATGATACCGAGTTCCGCGGCTGCAACTGCCAACAAGTCGTCGTTCGGTTTCCGTTGGATAAGGTATTTGATACTAAAGACACAGTTGACACCGAAGGCGACAAAAACGGTCAGTGCTGCGGAGACGTGGTAGTAGAAGATTTTTTGGACTTCGAGCATTGTCCCTTCAACGCGTGCGTATCCGAAAACGAGATAAAGCGAGACAAAGATGAGTACTGCGGTGATAACACCGATAATTTTTGTTGTTAGATTTCCCACAATGAACTCCCGGTCAAGATTTCGGGACCGTCTGGAAGGATCGCCACTGTATGTTCAAAGAGCGCGGAGAGAGAACCGTCCACCGTTGTAATCGTCCAACCGTCTGGTAACATCTGTACATCTGGTAGCCCGATGTTCACCATCGTTTCAATGGCGAGTACCATACCGGGTCTTAGGCGTAATCCGCGTCCGGGTACGCCGATGCAGGGGATTTCGGGTGCCTCATGGAGGCTTCGTCCGATGCCGTGTCCTGAAAAGCTCTGAAGTACAGAGAACCCGTTGGACTCCGCCCCGTGCTGTAATTTAAAGGAGATGTCGCCGATGCGGTTTCCCGGTTTCGCTTCGGCGATTGCGTCGTAGAGGGAGCTGCGCGTCACTTTAAGCAAGCGTTCGGCTTCGGATGAGATGTTGCCGACAGGAAACGTGTATGCGTTATCGCCGTGGTAACCGTCAATACTGACAGCTGTATCAATCCCGATGATGTCGCCATCTTTTAGGACGTGTCCTTTGTCAGGGATTCCGTGTATAACGACATCGTTAATCGAGGTGCATATCGTTGCCGGATAGGGTTCATGCTCCGGTAGCTGATAGCCTAAAAAGGAAGAGGTGGCGTTGCGTTCGGCGATTGCGTCGCGTGAGATACGTTCCAATTCGGCGGTTGAGACCCCTGGTGCGATTGCTTCCCCGATGCGCTTTAGTACAGTCGCTGCGGCTTGACCGCTCCGCCGCATCTTCTCAATTTCGGTTTTATTTTTAATTCTAAGTTTGTCCATTAGACGATCTGTCCAATCAGGGTATGTGCTGTGGTGTTGTCGACACGGACGTTGACGACCTCACCGATTCTGCTGTCCATTTTCGGGAACACGGTTGTTTTGAACCCGTCCGTTTTTCCGTGATATTTATCTGCATCCCGACGCGACTCACCTTCGACAAGTACAGCGACGGTATCACCGACTGCATCGGTGTTAATGTCAGCAGAGATCTGCTCCTGAAGTTCGATAATCTGTTTCAGGCGTTCGCCTTTTACTGTTTCCGGGACATCGTCGGGTAACGCTTTGTGTGCGAGTGTCCCTTCACGTTCGGAGTACTTGAACATGAAGGCTGAATCGTATCGGATGTCTGCCATCATCTGATAGGTCTGCTCAAATTCTGCGTCGGTTTCACCACAGAAACCGACGATAATATCTGTAGAGAGTGCGATGTTAGGGATCCGTTCTCGGAGTTTTGCGACGAGCGTGCGATATTCCTCCGCCGTGTAGGTGCGCCGCATCCGCTCCAGTACGGCTGTCGAACCGGATTGTAAAGGGAGGTGTAAGTGTTTACAAACGGTTGGGCAGCTCGCCATCGCATTAATCATGCTGTCGGTTGCGTCTGCGGGGTGTGGTGAGGTAAACCGCACCCGTTCTAACCCGTTCACTTCGCCAACAGCGAAGAGCAGGTCTCCGAAATCGGAGCCGTTATCGTGATAGGAGTTGACGGTCTGACCGAGCAGGACGACCTCTTTGAACCCCTGATCCACCAATTTCTGAGCATCTTCGACGATCAATTTTAGCGGTATACTCCGTTCTCGACCGCGGACGAAGGGAACAATGCAGAAGGTGCACATCTTATCACAACCGCGTTGAATCGTGAGCCATGCGCGAATCCCATCTTTCCGGATGGGCGCGATGTCGGCATAGTCTTCGGTTTTGTCCAACCGTAAGCCGAGGAACGGGTCTCGGTCTTTTAGGGAGATGTGCGCCTCTTCGTCGCGTGTGAGAGAGTCAAGTGCGATCGGTAGATTTCGGTATGCGTCGGGTCCCATGACGAGATCAACGTAAGGTGCTGCTTCCAAGAGTCGGTCCCGGAGATGCTGCGCCATGCAGCCGCAGACCCCGATGATGAGTTCAGGTTGCCGACGTTTGCGGTGGTTGAGGTGCTGGAGGCGGTTGATGACCTTGGTTTCGGCGTTTTCACGTATCGCACAAGTATTGACGAGGACAACATCCGCGTCGTCAATATGCGTCACTGTCTGATGTCCACTCTGTGTCAAGATGCCAGCCATTAGTTCACTGTCGCTGACGTTCATTTGGCAGCCGTAGGTCTCAATATAGACACGGCGCGGATGCGTCTGTTGCGTTGTGTCGCTCGGCTTTTGCGGTATCTCTGGAATCCCACTTTTATTGTAGAGAGGGAGAAGCGTTTGGTCTTTCATAATTTTTCAATGGCTAATTCGCTGATGGCTATTCCGCGATATTTACATAATCTTTGTAGTATTCCGGTACATCCACAGTGAAAAGATCCCCAGCATACACGAGTATACGATATTTTAGGGTCCGCATCATTCCGGTGCTTACGACGAAAGGTTCTGCCTGTGCGAAAAGGTATCCAAACGAAACGTCTTCAGCAAAGAACGTTGTCTTACCGTTTGCGGGATGCGGGAAGATGGCGACACCGACAGGTGCATTCTCAGCAGTGGTGAGACCGGAGAGCGTTCCCCATGCTGATACCTTTCCGCTCACTTCTGATTTCCCCATCCGTGTGTCTGCATCTACAGCCTTACGGTGTTCCATCTCAACGGCGTGGTAGCCGAGTCCGACATCACCGGTTAATTCGAGAGAACGCTTCGGGGCGCGTAGCGAGATTTTTATATCTACGCTCTGCACCTCGTTCTGTTGCGGGCGAACTTCTACCCGATACGTCTCTACTAAAAACAGTCCGGTGGCATCCTCCCACGTTGACTCGATGGAAAACTCGTCTGAAGATGTCAACCATCTTCGCGAGGATACACTTCGAGCATACTGCCCACCCCTGACGGTTCCGATTGAGAAAGATATTCCCGGAGGATACGTCTGCCCGAAGGTTTGGTCAACTGTCACTACCTGTCCATCCGGTGCATAGATCGGATGCAGGGATGGTGAATTTGTGGCATCGCTACAATCACAGGTAAGTACCGGTGCATCGTCTTCTGTAATAGATAACGTTGTTTCGGTGGTTTCGTGTTTTAGCATAATCGTTAATGCTAATTATACCACGCATCTTGTTGTAATGCAAATACGATTTATTAGTACGCAGTACGCAGTACGGTTTTCTGCGAAAACCTTTCAGTTAACAGTTGTCAGTTAACAGTTGTCAGTTGTCAGTTAAGAGATGTTCGCTGAATTGCGCTACTCTGAACCAGTTTTTTGTTACGGAAAGTTGTTATTTGGTATCAAAATAGGGTATAATTTAAGAAAAATAAAAGGAGGCGGTTATAGATGAAGCCTATTATTGGAATTACATTTTTATCCAATATTAACAACGATTCTTCTAACAATTATATCAAGGCAATTAGCGAGTTCGGTGGTATACCTCGCCCGTTATACCCAAGTATATCAAGAGACGCTTACATCGGTATTGATGGACTTTTGTTGACAGGTGGTGGCGACATCCATCCCGATAATTTCGGTGAAGAGTGGCATCCAACCCTGAAATATGTTGACGAAGCGCGCGATGA
Organism: Candidatus Poribacteria bacterium; assembly: GCA_022823085.1. Lineage (GTDB taxonomy): Bacteria > Poribacteria > WGA-4E > WGA-4E > WGA-3G > WGA-3G. The sequence continues at coordinate 11,444 of JAJDXV010000147.1, read as the reverse complement.
ACTGGAGATACCGCTCTGTCAAAAAGCATTAGAAGACGATATTCCTGTTTTCGGTATCTGTCGTGGGATTCAGGTGATGAGTGTCGCAATGGGGGGTAGCCTGTACCAAGACATCCATGAGGAATACCGACAAGATGCCCTCATACATACACAGGTAGACAGTGAGGATTCTCGGCATGAAATTGAGATAACGGAGAGTCGGTTGCGCCAACTTATCGGGAAAGAGATAGATGAAGTTAATTCTTCACATCACCAAGCCGTGAAAGATATAGGTGAAGGATTCGTTATAACCGCACTCAGCACTGAAGACGGTGTCATTGAGGCGATAGAAAACCCATCGAAACGATTTGTAATCGGTGTACAATATCACCCGGAACGGATGCTGGAGACTCCCGAATTTCTCGAACACAGACGTAAATTATTTGAGGCGTTTATTAACGCTGCATCTGAATAACGCTATTTGATTTACTCGGTTCGGTTAGGAAACCGAACCTACCGGTGAATAACGCTATTTGATTTACTCGGTTCGGTTAGGAAACCGAACCTACCGGTGAATAACGCTATTTGATTTACTCGGTTCGGTTAGGAAACCGAACCTACCGGTCCAGGTACGGCGACAGTTGTTGTTTCTAAAATTGATGCTCGTGGCCTCTAAAAATTGGCGACTAACGAGAAGCGATGCGTCCTACCGAGAACACCGAAGGGGACGAGTGCGTAATCGAATTGGAACTGCCGAAGCGTGAGTCCGAAACCGCCTGTGAGTCCTGAAATCGCGCCTAAATCGTTGCCGCCGATCTGGTAGTTATAGCCGGTACGGAGATGTAAGGTATTGGCGATCGTGTAGCCTGCTCCGACAGCGATAGCGATGTCGTTATCGGAGGGACGGATGATGTCGCTGGTTAGCACGAGCGTATCCTCGAAGAGCCTATAGGCTGCGCCAACCCTGAAGGTGACAGGTAAACCGAACGCCTCCTGAATAAATGTCACACGCGGCCCGAGGTGCTGTGCGTTGAAACCGAGTGCAAGTGGTATATGCGAAAAAGTGTATAATGCCCCGATATCGAAGGCGATTCCGGTTCCAGTGGCATCGGCGATCTGTTCTCGTAAGAATTTCGCGTTCACGCCGAAGGCGATAGACCTGCTAAAATTGCGTGCATACGATAGGATCACAGCAAGATCGTAAGGACGGAAAATCGTTGTCTGGTTCCCTTCACTATCCCGTCCTTGTAAATCCCCGAAAGATAAGAAACTTGAACTCAGACCGACAGTGCTGATATTTCCGATTGGCAGTGCGACCCCAACGAACTCGTGATGAATACCGGCGAACCATTCGTTGTGCATGAGTGCGAGTTGGGGTTTCTGGATTTTTGTTAGCCCTGCTGGGTTCCAGTAAGAAGCATACAGATCGTCGGTCGCCGCGACTTGTGATTCCGCCATCCCGATAGCCTCCGCCCCGACTCCGATTTTAAGGAAGGTCATGGCGCGGGTGCCAGCGTTCTCATGGATGTCCGTGTTATCTGCTGCGACGGGTCCACATAGGAAGCTATAAATTACAAATGAGATGTATATAAAAAACCTGTTCATAAAATGTCTCCAAGTGCATGACATGCTTATTGCGTTTTCTGCGAAAGTGCTTTAAAATACCGTCGTAGCTGCTCACGATATTGGAACGGGATGTCCTCAAGCTCTTTTGCATTCGGTGTGGTTTCCAACTTCTGTACGATTTCGAGGAGTTCAGGATGCAAGGGGGGTACCTCTTGGACAGATGTTTCAGGTCTTTTCGCGACCTCACCTTTCCGTTGTTTACCGACATCCCGTTGCTGTAGTGATTTGAGACTATCCAGCATCCGTGTTAAGATTTGTTCCTGCCGATTAAGCACCTGTTCGTCGAGTTGACCTTGCTGGAGTGCGCGTTCAACTTCGGTCATATCTTCAGCGACTTCTTCGAGGCTGCCCAACATCTGCGCCATCTGTTCTGCGCGCTCAGCGAGCCGTTCGGTTGCTTCGCGAATGAGTTGCTGCTGTGCGGCGAGTTGACGCATCATCTGTTCAAAGCCTGGTGTCTGTCCCTGTTCTCGTCTCTGTTGGCTCAGGTTTTGCGCCATCTGGTTCAACTGCTCTTGACTTTCAGCAAGTTGTTGGAGCTGCTCCATTAGGTTTTCCATTCCGCTGGCGCCCATCTGCTGGTTCATCTGCGCCATCGCGTCAAGGAGTTCAAACACCGCTTGATTGAGATCCGCGAGTGCCGTCCTCTGAATCGGCATTGCGAGTGTCGGTTGTCTATCCTCTAAGGCGCGCGCAGCACGAGAAAGCGCGTCGTTTGAGGCATTCAGATGCCACACCACCTCCGGTGGCACTTCGATCTGTCGGTTGCCTAACGCCCACAGTTTGCTGGAGAGTTGTGAAACCCCTTCTGCTGTGCTAATTTCATCCGCTGCAAGCTGCTGTAATTGCAAAACCTCACTTCGGATATAAGCGTTTGCCTGGCTGCTACCGAGGAGATTTCTCGTTTCGGCAAGGACCTCCTCGTGGAGATGCGAGAGGTGAAGTGCGCTTTCAACAGCCTCACGCATAGCCGTCAAGGTTTCGTTGGCGTTCGCGCCTTCCATAAATTCCAAAGCGTTATCCAAACCTTGTGCGAGTTCTGTCAGTGTCTGTTCCGCCTCACGCCCTGATTCGAGGGCATCGTTGTTCTGTCCGCTTCGGAGATTTTCACTGGTCGCCTCAAGCGTTTCAGGCAGTTTATAGTCTTGTGTAAACTGATTGAGACGTTTGATTTCATCTGCGATGCGTCCTATCTGTGGGGGTGCGTTCTCCTTATTCTCTGCGAGTTCCGTCATCTCAGTGCCGAGTTTATCTAATTTCTGGCTGAGTTTCCCAAGTTCGTCGCCGATGCGATCCTCTTTTTTTGCGAGTTCATTAGCCGGTGCAGAATCGAGTGATGCCTCCAACGTATCCATCAACGCCTTCTGCTGTTCGGCGAGTGCTTGGGCTTGCTTCGCGGCTGCCTCTAATTGCTGCTGAAGCAGAATCTGTTCATAGAGCGATTTCGCGCGTTCCAGCTGCTGTAAAAACTGTTCTTGGCTGAGGTTCGCTTCTGTCATTGCCCGTTCCTGATCTTGCGTCTGTTGTTGTGATAACGCCTCTGATAACTTCCGCAAAATCTCTTTGTGTTCCTCGGAGAGTGCTTGCTCCATCAGATTTTGCAGCTCCTGATACTTTTGGATCGTCTCGGTATCAAAGAGTTGGTTCTGTTCCATCTCTTTCGCGGTCTCCTTCATATCATCGACCAACTGCTTTGCTGCCTGCTCAATCCGTTTCTGGTCTTCAAGCACCTGTTGCATCAAGTTTTCATCGGTGAAAGTGAGTTCCTGACGCTTCCGGACTTTACCGAGGAGCGTATCGATGAGACCTGTTGCGTCCGCCTGCTCATCGACGAGTTCTTCAATGCCACGCTGTTCCGTCTGCTGTTCGGTCGCGACTGAATCGTATAATTCGGAGAGTGATGGGAAACGGAGCGTGTAGGTCGGTGATTTACCGATATTCGGTCCCGAAACATTGTCGTTATCCAAACCTTGAACGTAATAAGAGAGCACTTCACCTGGAAAGATACCGATCGGATCGACATCCCACATGTAGACGACAGAGACCGATCTCCGGACGGGTGTGTTCTGGTCGTTCCACCGCTTCAACGGAATATTCATCTCCTCAGCCCCTTCCGCTTCAACGCGGTATACGAGTTGGAGTTCCTGTATACCGTAGTCGTCTGAAGCCTCGACCTCTAATTCTATTAACATAGCATTATCCAAAACGGTGTCCCGCGCCGGTGAAATAATATTGACTTCAGGGGGTGTGTCTTTGAAGACAGTCAACGTGTAATTAATCGGGTCGCGATTTTCAAAACCTTCAGTGTCGGTAATACGGATACGGTAGTTTTCAGTCTGCTTGGCGACATAGATACCGCGTATAACATGCGATGTCGGCGCTGCATCGGGTGCTTGCACATTTGGCGAAGGCTCCCACGTTGCGACCTCTAACGGCACATCACCAGATTCTTCAAACGCAAGGCGCGCCTCCGCAAGCGGTTTGTTAGCCTGTCCTGTAAAGGTTAGTTCTGTTCCGAAGATCGTCTGAATGTTACCGGTGTTCACTGGTAGTGTCTGCGGTTGCAGTTGCGTGTAAACCGGAAAGCTAAGACGATACTGGAATTCCGTGACAATCGGTTCATCGCTGATTGTTATGTGATACTCCGCGGATGCGACACCTTTAACAGCGATATAATATTGAAGTGGACGATTTACATTTTCGAGCGTCCCGCGATAAACCGGGATGTCCGAACCGTTTATGGATTGCATCGACATTGCCTGCCATTCAGCTGCTGATGCGTTCTCACTATCGTTTCCGTCTCCGGTGCGGTAGTGGAGCGTAACAGGCGCGCCGATGTGTCCACTGACTTCTGCGGTGACGTTAACATCGGTGCCTCGTTCAATCTGTGTATTGCCGGGTCTTATGTCTGTGATGTGGATAGCATCTGTTAGACCGGCTTGACTGTTCGGTAGCGTCTTTGGCAATGTCTGAAAGGTATAGGCAAAACCGTTGAACGCGTTCGGTAGGAGAAAATTTGTGAGGATCAGGAGCCCGATGCCCGCGACAGCGATCCCTCCATTCCGCTGGATTTTCCGAATCTCTTTTTCAAAGACTTGCCTGTGTTGAACACTTTTCATGTCCTGCTCGGTCTGAAGGATCACGTGTTCAATAAATTCCGGTGCATAACCGAGCCGGTTATCCGTTAGGTTCTTCCAGAGTTGGACAGTACTGAGGATCCGGTTTTCGGATGCCAATTCACGCGTCGTCTGTGTCGATTCAAGCCGCGACGCGACTGCAGCATCAGAGTATTTCCGAAAAAGCGGGAAGAGAAGCGTCCGGATCAGTGTATAGAGAGCGATACAGAGAGCTAAAAAGAGTCCTACAATACGCGTCCAAAACAAGAGGACGGACTGTGAAACTTGGAAACTAACTGTGAAAAGCGCGAGCATCGCTATTGTGATAAGTGCGAAAACAGCGATACACTTCAGCAAACCTTCAGAGAAAGTGAGCCACCACCAGTGCCGCCGAATTGCGTGTAACCGATCCATGATGTTGTCATAAGCCTGATTTACATTCTGTGTGTCCATTCTGTTCTGTCCCTTTAGTGTGTCAACGCATACACAGCGATATTCACCGCCATTTTCGCAGCGAGTTCACGTACCTGTGGTGTATCTTCTGGATGTACATCGGCGTCCTCAAGTCCGTCTCCGATGTCGGCACTATAAGCATAATAAACGACCATACGTCCATCATGAAAGAGCCCGAACCCTTGTGCCGGTTCGCCATCGTGTTCGTGAATCTTCGGTAAACCTCTCAACTCGTAAAAACAGCGATAAATCAGATGTGTGTTCGGTATCGGTTGAAGTTCCTGTTCTGGGAAGACTCTACGGATTTCACGTCTAAAACTCTCGTCGAGTCCATAGTCGTCGTTCGCGAACAGGAATCCACCGTTCATGAGGTAGTCTCGTAGTGCCTCAACCTCGCTTTCGGTGAACCGGATATTTCCGTGTCCGACGAGGTAGAGCATCGGGTACTGGTAAAGTGTGTGATCCGTTAGTTTTATGATGACCCGCTCCTCAGTTGTTTCAATGTCCGTCCGCGTCCGCAGGAGTTGGAGCCAGTTCTTGATGACGGTTGCGTCTCCGTACCAATCGCCGCCGCCACTATAGTGCACCTGAGCAATTGTTATCGGTGTTAGAGATGCGATCCCACCTTTTCCGACAGAGAGTGCCACCGTTGTGCCAAACAGGAGACTATAGATTAAAAATGTTTTCCACTTTATTGGTTGTATCATAGGGTCTCATTCTTTTAGGTTAAACCGATCCGTTTGCGTAAGAACCATTCCGTGCCTAACAATCCGACAACCGTAAGCAGAATCAGCGGATGTGTCCAGAGGTCGCGTTCTGCATCGACAAACACCGGATTTTGGACATCAGCGATATTCTTCGGCACCGATTCAGCGTCGTCAATGCTGAAATAGGTGCCACCAGTTTCCGATGCGAGCCGCTTCAACAGGTCTTCATTGCGTTGGGGTGCCTCTAATTCGGCAAGTTGCGGATGGACGAAAATATCGACCTGATCTTCACCTAATGTCTGACTGGCTGACTTCGCGGTTGCCCGAATGCGGTAAGTTCCGTTCTGTAGCAGCGTCAATTGGGTTGTATAGAGATTGCTTGTATCAGCGACCGTATCAGCAGGCGAGGCAGGCGATTCACCCACGCTTTCACTGACGCTGCGAATCTGTAGTTGGAACGGGGTACCCTCCGGTGGAACCACCTCAAATTGGACCGTAGCATCTGCCTGCGTCGTGCGGTAGGCTTCAGAGTAAAGGGAGGCTGTAACTGTCGCCGTGTCCCCTATCGAGTAGGTCGTTGCATCAGTAGCGAGATGTAATTTCTCGTCATCGGTGTTCGTTGCCATCCATCGTAATGCTTGTGCCCAAAAGCGCGAATAGAGGGTGTGGTAACGGGTATCTTTAAAAGTGTTCACGCCGAAATCCCAATTCCAGAGCCCTTCGGCTGCAATGAGTAAACTTTTGCCTAAACCTATCCTCTGAAACATCAGTATTGGGTGCCCTTCGCCGGTTTCCATAAGCGTCGTCGCGCCGCCTCTGAGACGGAATCCGCTAAAAGTTCGGGATAACGCCGGCATATTCTGCCAGATCGCAGCACTGCTCGCGCCTAAAACCGACGTATCCATCAACTGCATCATCGGGTGGAATTCACCGGATCGGGTGAGTTGGGTTCTGGCTTCCGTATCGTGTCTGCGACAGCCATTTTGCGGAATATCTATTGGTAAAAGTCCCGCTAACTCTGTATTTCGGATGCCGTTCATTCCGAGCATTCTACGAGATGGAAGAAAGATTACAGACTTCCCCTGTACCTCAACGAAATCGACAATTGCGCGTTGTTGTGCGGTGGTGAGATGTTCTTCTCCTAAATCTCCCAAGATCAGAACTTCATATTTCGAGAGTTCTGTAATTGTTTCGGGAAACTGTATGGCTTCTGATGCCGGTGTCGTTTGTGGGTAATACCCATCTAAACGACTGAGCAGGCTATCCGTCGGCGGAAATCGTTTAGATTTATTGCGCAACAAGATTGCACAGGTCGCCTGAATATCAGGGTCGCGTGCAAGTGCGCGTTTCAGGAACGTGTACTCCCATCTCGGTCTGCCTTCGAGATAAAAAACGTTGAGTTTCGCCTTCACAACTTTCATTGAAAACGTCTTCTGATTGTTCGCGTCCGTCAACTCATTGTCAAGCACCGGCAGTTCGACGGTGTATTGGAAACTCCCTTCAACCTGTGGCGTGAATTTTAATTCGACTTCCTGTTTTGTCGTTGTGTTTGCTGATGTTGCGTGCTGTAGTGGCTCGAATGTTAAGGGTACAACATCTACAACGGTATTGTCCTTGACTTCACGTAGAGACAGTTGTGTGGTTTTACCGGTGTATCCTGTCTGCACAACGGTCACACGAATGACACTTTCGTGGTCTGTATAGGCGATCGGTGTATGGTCAATCCGTTGGATCTGAATATCTTTCGGTGGTTCTATAGAACCGATCCCGACAGTATAGATAGGTACCTCCAGGGCGTTAATATCGTCGAAGGGAAACTGTCCAGCGTTGTGTCCACCGTCGGTGATAAGTAGGATACCAGCCGTCTGTTGTCCCTTCCATGCTGAGGCGGCTGCTCGAATTGCGGCACTAATATTGGTAAGTGTCCCATTCGGTGCAAATGGTGTTACGCTTTCACCGTTAAAATCTTCCGGTAATACGCTCCTTTGATGTAGAGCTGTATCAAAAGGGTAGAGATGGGTTTCAAATCGCTCGCGTAGACTTTGCAGAAATTGTCCTTCGGCATTAAAAAGGAGTGAATTCACTTGATCCAGTCGAGATGCCTGTGTTTCATCGGCGGGTGCGTCAGTAAGTTGCATACTCCGTGATGTGTCCACTAAAATAGAGAGGTGCGTCGGTGGCGTGATGTCTTTCTTTTCAATGACGACAGGTGCCAAGAGACAACCGAGCAAGATAGACGCTGCGCAGATCCGCATCGCGATAAGTAAAAATCGGTACCCCGGGCGCACAGGGTGCGCTATCCGTAAGTAGACCAGCAGCGTTATCGCGATGACAACGCCGATACCGAGTACAATTGCCCAACTGGGGAAAAAATAGGTGAATCGCATACCTGTCCTAAATCGTTTTAGGATATATTATAGTCTAACAACGGCGTTGATGTCAAACAGATTTTAAAAAATAGGTTTGACAATCGTTGAATTTCTATGTTAGAATGTGAGTAAATTACATTTCTACAAAGGTAAGGCAAAACATGGCGGAACAAAATAATACCGAAAACACAGTTGAAACGCAAAATCAGACTGAGGCGGCAAGCGGCATCATCATCAATGCTTCACAGCTGCAGTCGATTGATATTAGCGAACGGTTCACACACTCGAAAACAGCAAACGGTTGGCGTGTCGAATTAGAAGCCTCTGCCCGCGTTACGATTAACTTTATGACGAGTATGCGAAAATTTGAGGTTACACTGATGCAAGGTGATAGTATCGAGCGCGACGGTGAGGATTTAATTGTGTTCAGGAATAAACCGGCGGATGCGTACCGTTCACAAAGAGGCGTTTCCAAATCACCACTTGCCCGGAGTGGTAATGAACGTTCAGGATTGATACCTGATCCACCCGAGGAGAGCACGGTTTAGCGCACTTCTTATCGGGAAAGATAGAGGGGGTGGCTCCGATTCTGGAACGTATCTATCGACTCCTTTCAAGTTTAAAAGGTGGCACAATGATACCGACAGAAATTGTGCTGAACCCGCAAAGTTATGCGAAGCTCGTCTCAGAACTTGCTGATATCCTCGGTAGTGAAGGCGTATCACATTTGCAACTTGCACATCATCTGGCGTTGACGGTGACGATCCAGCACGAAAACACAGACCTCATTGTTTTGAAGGAATTAATGCCGAACCCGTGTCCTGTCTGCCATCGTCGGTTAACGTTCCTCCGAGAAACGATTGACCGTTTTGAGAGTGATGGTGCGAGCCAAGCGCGCTGTCCGATGGGGCATCGTTATCCGGGTGAGCTGAAGGTATACTATCTAAGCATTTTTCAAGACGGTGCGGTTGGCGAGAAAGAGAAACCGGTCAAGGTGTGTCCAGAGTGCGGCGGCGACCATATCCAGTATTTGGGAGCAGACGTGATGTTTTGTCTCGATTGTGATTGGGATAGCGGGATGGAACCGCGGTATCAAATACGTGGCGATAGATCGTCAATGTAGAATCCTGTTGGGTGTGTTTATGCGTAGGCGCGCTTAGAAAGCGCGCCTATACCGTTTTAATGGAAATGACCGGCGTGCGGGTCCATCTCCATAGGTGCCGGCGGTTCTTCGATCTCAGTGATAAGCGTTTCTGTGGTTAGGAGGAGTCCGGCGATGCTTGAAGCGTTCTGAAGTGCGGATCGGACGACCTTCGTCGGGTCAACAACGCCGTCTTCTAACATATCACCGTATTCAGCGGTAGCGGCGTTGAAACCGTAATTGCCTTCACCGTCTTGGACTTTAGCGACGACCACTGAACCTTCCATCCCTGCATTCTCTGCGATGGCGCGTACGGGTGAGAGTAAACTCCGGCGAATAATATTGCGTCCTGTCTCTTGGTCGCCTTCTAATGTCAAGTCGTTGAGTGCGGCTGCAGCGCGTAAAAGTGCGATGCCGCCACCGGGTACAATGCCTTCCTCAATTGCGGCGCGCGTCGCAGCAAGTGCGTCTTCAAACCGCGCTTTCTTTTCTTTCATCTCGACTTCAGTTGCGGCACCGACGTTGATAACAGCGACACCCCCAGCTAGTTTCGCAAGCCGTTCTTCCAATTTCTCACGATCATAATCCGAGGTTGTCTCCTCTATCTGCCTGCGAATCTGTGTAATTCTACCGTCAATAGCCGCTTTCTCTCCGCCACCGCCGATGATTGTGGTGTTATCTTTGTCAACGATGACGCGTCGTGCTGTACCTAACATACCGACAACAATGTTTTCCAAACGGATACCCGTATCTTCGGAGATAACTTGACCATCGGTGAGGATAGCGATATCTTCTAACATCTCTTTGCGACGGTCTCCGAACCCTGGTGCCTTGACTGCAGCGACATTAAGCGTTCCGCGGAGTTTGTTCACAACTAAAGTTGAAAGGGCTTCACCCTCAATGTCTTCAGCGATAATGAACAACGGTCGCCCCAGCTGCATCACCTTTTCCATAATCGGTACAAGGTCTGCTACCGTCGTAATTTTCTCGGTGTTAATGAGAATATACGGATTCTCAAATTCGACGATCTGTTCTTGGAGATCGGTTACGAAGTTGGGTGATAGGAAACCGCGGTCGAACTGCATGCCTTCAACGATGTCTACCAGAATCTCTGAAGTTCTGCCTTCTTCAATAGTGATGGCACCGTCGTTTCCGACCTTATCGATCGCTTCAGCCACGATCGTACCGATGTGGCTATCATTTGCTGGATCGTTGGCTGCGATGGCGGCGACTTGTAAGATTTCTTCGTGTGTATTTACAGCGCGGCTCTGTGCGGTAATCGCATCAACAACGGCACCGACAGCTTTATCTATACCGATTTTCAGCTGCATCGGGTCGGCACCAGCGGTAACGTTCTTCAATCCTTCGTGAAGGATTTCTTGTCCCAATAGCGTCGCCGTCGTTGTTCCGTCTCCAGCTGTGTCGTTTGTTTTCGTTGCGATAGATTCGAGTAGTTGGGCACCCATATTTTCATACGGGTCCGGGAGTTCAATTTCTTTTGCGACAGTGACACCGTCGCATGTTACCAGCGGGGCACCGAAAGATCTTTGGATGACAACATTTCTTCCGCGCGGTCCGAGGGTAACCTTCACAGCATCGGCGAGTGTATCTGCGCCGCGCTTGAGTGCTACCCGTGCCTCCTCGTCAAAAATAATTTGTTTTGCTGGCATTGAATTCCTCCTCTATTAATTTTAGTGTTGTTATATTGCGGTTTAAAAAGCGTTGCGATTGTGAATCGCTTCCATAATTATAGCATACACGCTCGGTAAAGTCAATTTTTTATGGCTGCTGAATGCTGTTCAGAATTCAGAACTTGACACCAGAACGTGAATAAGGTATAACCAATAGAAGGTCATTGATGAGGTATTAAAACATTTTGGAGAGAAATAAAAATGGATAAATCTTACATAACCAGGACTTACGCAAAATCCATTTTTATAGAAGGATTTTTCAGTTGTTGCCGTAGATATTCAGAAAACATTCCATGTTTGACTTGATAAAGGGTTTGACCGGTTTCGTATGCTTGACGCATCAACCGAACCCACACTGAAAA
>JAJDXV010000115.1 GCA_022823085.1 Candidatus Poribacteria bacterium | reverse complement strand
GGTATTCAATTGTACGATTTGGATCATGGTTTTGCTTTACATATGTGCCCGTTCTTAGGAAAGATCGCGAGCGCAGCTCGCTCCTACAGAGGAAGACGTATCCATATATATAAAGGGAATAGGTACAATTGAATGGCCCTGCCGATGCCCCTCTATGCATTTGACAATCCTTTAACATTGTGGTAAACTTTCTCAAATCCTACTCAGGACGGTGCGATATTGCTCACCCGAAATGAAAATCGTATATCAGGACGTTCCCTTCTGATCGGTATCTGCTGCGTCATCGTTATCTGTTGCATCGTCTCCTATGCGGAACTTGTGATTACCTACATCCAAATCGGTTTTTTACAGTTACCGCCAGCTGTTATTGGGCTGTTCTTTTTCCTTGTATTAGGGAATCGGCTGCTTGCCAAGCTCAATGACCGATTTGCGTTTTCACCCCGCGAGTTGATGTGTATTTATTGTATGATGCTCGTTGCGTCAATGATTTCGTCGCGCGGGGTCATGGAAAAACTGATCCCCGCACTTATTGCAGTCAACTACTTCACCAATGAGACGAATAGTTGGGACACCCTCTTTTTCCCGCACATCAAGCCGTGGCTAATCCCCTTCTCGCCTGAACAGAAAGGTCAAGCCTCCATCGCTATCAGCTTCTATGAAGGCATGCAAGGTGGCGACAGCATTCCGTGGCGCGCCTGGTTAGAACCGTTAGGTGCTTGGGGTGTACTCGTCTTTTTCGTCTTTACGGCGTTTCTCTGTTTAGCAGCGATTTTACGCAAACAGTGGATCGAAAACGAGAAACTCTCATTTCCGTTGGTCTCTCTCCCGCTTGAGTTTGTACACGAGGGACACGGTTTCTTTCGGAACCGACTGATGTGGTTAGGGTTCGCACTGCCGGCGTTGATTTTCACCTTAAACGGACTCCATGAAATCTGGCCACAAATTCCGAACTTATCGCTACGCTACCTGCTCAATCCGTATTTCACGGACCAACCTTTCAATGCCATCGCCTATACCCCTATCTTTATATCTTTCGCGGCGATAGGTTTTTTTTATCTCCTACCGACGCAACTGCTCTTCAGTCTATGGTTTTTCTTTCTCCTCACACGGTTTCAAGATGTTGTTGCAGCGATGTTCGGCTTACGGGTCAGTAGCATGCCGCTCTATCCGACCCGCCTTTATATCGGTTACCAAGTCGCAGGCGCTTATGTTGTGCTGGTAATTTCGTTTATCTATATGGGATTACCGCATTTCCATCGCGTTTTTCGCGAAGCCTTCACCGGAGAGAAAAAAGATGACACTGACGAACTGCTACCTTATCGGACGGCAGTTTGGGGGCTCATCGTTAGTTTGATTCTTGCAGTAGGGTGGTGCTATGCGGCGGGATTGAATTTAGGTTTTGCGGCATTTGAGATACTGGTTTATGTATGCGTTGTTGCAGTCGTGATGGCGCGGAGTACAGCGGAAGGTGGTTTGTTGATGACGGAAACATCGTTCCGCCCGTTAGATTTGTATCAACTCATCGCGAGCAAAGCGTCATTGGGCGCACAGAGTCTCACGGTGCTGTCTTTCCTTGACGCAATTTTCACTCGTGATCAGCGCGGGTTAATTTTGACAGGCTTCTTAGACGGCTTAAAAATTAGGGATCGGGTCGGAATGTCATACCGCTCGTTGGTAGGCGTGTTCGTGTTGGGGTGTACGCTGGCATTTCTGTGCGCGGCAGCCATCCATCTATGGCTGCCGTATAAACACGGTGCCAACTATATGTATAGTTATACCTATCGCGGAAATCCGCTTTGGGCATTTCAGGACAACGTCGCAGCGATAGAGGGGTTAGGCGCAGATCACCGCACAACCGGAGGACTCTTTTTTGGCGTAGGTATATTGGTGACAACCGGCTTGGTCATCTTAAGGATGCTCTATTGGTGGTGGCCCCTGCACCCGCTTGGGTATGCGTTATCGGCTTCGTGGACACTGGTTGTGTTCTGGTTTCCGGTTTTAATTGCGTGGTGCATTAAAACGCCGATCCTACGCTACAGCGGTATTCGGCAGTATCAACGGCTCCGTCCGTTCTTTTTAGGCATGGTTTTCGGCGAATTCGGCATGGCAGTCTTGTGGACACTCATTAGTTGGGCAGCAAATGTTCCGGCACCGTTTTTCCCTTGGCCTTGATTATCATTTTTTTCTTCCTCAGGCAGCAGTCCGATTGCGTGCCGTGACTTCCCATGTGCCTCGACAATATCCATCGGTATCTACGACATAGTAAAACGGATGTAGTGCGACACAGGGACAGATATGTGTCGGACAGACGTAAATCTCTTGTCCGATGTGCATCGGTGTGCTGTCAGGGACGTTGATTGCCCAATGTTCCTCGTGTTGCATATCCACTTCAGCATTTTCGACATTCAGAACGATGCCCCGATCCCCAGCGGGGTCAGCGGCGATCGCTTTATGTCCCAAATCAAGCGTCATCCGATGCGGTGTAGGGATACTAATCACACGACTCAAAAGCAGCGCTGCAGGCGTGAAACCGAGGTCAGGAAAGTGGGTTGTATAGCCGTGGTCGTGGAAAACGAATGTTCCGGGTGATGCCTCTACTCCGGGTGTCTCGGCATAGATCGGAAATGTCGGCGTGCCACCCATCACCACCAACGGCACGTCAAGACGTTTGGCAGCAAGTTTATCTTTCATCTCTGCAACCTGTGCGAGGCTCTTGTTGCAGGCTGCTTTCCGTTCGGTCACATCTTCATCATGAATATGTCCATCGTAGACGTGTAACCCCCACGGTTGCAACCCTTCTGCTGCTTCCATCTGCGCGTAGACATCTACAGCAGCGTCACCGACAGGGATTCCTGTGCGGTTCATTCCTACGTCCAGATCGAGCATGACTTTGACGGTCAAGCCGAACTTCGCCACTTCTGCGGAGAGTGCCGCCACTGCTTCTGTATGATCGACGATCACTTTGAAATCGGCATCGGGATATTGTCGCTGTAGCGAGACGAAACGGTTGATGTTCGGTCCTACCATCTGATAGGCGATTAGAATATCCTGAATACCGTTCTGTGCCAACATCTCTGCTTCGCGTAGCGTGGCGCACTTGTGCTTCAAGATACCGGCATCGCGTTCCATAGCGATAATCTCTGCGGTTTTATGGGTCTTCGCATGCGGTCTAAGTTTCGAGACATCCCCATTAACAGTCGCGATTGCGTGTTCAATATTCTGCTGAACCTGCGCGATATAGACAACAAGGGACGGACTCGGTATTGTCTCAACGTTCTGAATACGGTATCTCTTATCCATGGTTGTACCTCTTTCCGTTAGCTGTCTTGAACTTTTTAGGTATGCGTTTCTAAATGAACATTCCACAGAAGGTTGCATCGACACCCGTTTTTTTACAGAATCCATGATTGTATCTGCTCGGCGATTGTGTCAATATCGGTGATGGATCCATCCGCAATCTTAAAACCGAGATCAATAATTGAATCTTCAATATTGAGACGACGGGAGTAACCGTTCAATTCTAAAAACCGGAGTGCACATGTTAGGCCAACACGCTTATTCCCATCCAAAAATATATGACCTGTAATGATATGGTGTGCATACACAGCCGCTTTTTGAAATAAATTCGGAAACAGTTCTGTGTCACCAAATTTTGCACTAACCGCTTCAATCAAATAGTGTAACTGATCTTCATTCAAGAATTGGTAGTCCCCGACGTGTCCCTCGGCAACCTCCAGGATCTCCACAATTGTCAAATATCTCATAAGTTACCGAGTACTTTCCATGCCCGATCGTAATCTCGTAGTATTTCATCTATAGCCGTGGTGTTGTTTATTCCGATGTCGCTGGCAGTTTTCATGTCGGATTTCGCCTTTTCCTCTTCTCCAAGGTATAACCACGCCCTACTGCGGCGGTAGTAGACATCGGCGTTATGGGGGTCAATTTCTATTGCTTTGGTATAATCTGCGATAGCACGCTTATAATCCTCTTTTATACGGTAGGCAAGACCACGATTGTAATAAGCATCCGCATAATCGGGTTTGATTTCTATTGCTTTGGTATAATCCGTGATAGCAAGTTTAATTTCGCCTTTTTTGCTGTAAGCAAGCCCGCGCTGATAATACGCCTCGGCAAATTCCGGATTTAGTTCTATCGCTTGGGTATAGTCTTCAATCGCAAGTTCAACTTCGCCTTTTTCGCTGGACGCTATACCGCGCGCGTAATATTTATTTACAAGTTCTTGATTTCGTTCTTGCATCACTTTTTCTCCTGCACAATTGGTATTCCTTGATGGTAATGATAACACAACCCGTCCCACATATCAACCGAAATTTTCCTATTTCCGCTTCAAACGCCGCGCTTTCCGCAAGCGCGATGCTACGAGATTTACAATTGCTTCATACATCAAAGATGATTACGTCAAGGGCGCGTCGGATTCACTGCAGGGGTATTCAATTGTACGATTTGGATCATGGTTTTGCTTTACATATGTGCCCGTTCTTAGGAAAGATCGCGAGCGCAGCTCGCTCCTACAGAGGAAGACGTATCCATATATATAAAGTGAATAGGTACAATTGAATG
>JAJDXV010000133.1 GCA_022823085.1 Candidatus Poribacteria bacterium | reverse complement strand
AAAATTAACTTTCAGTGTTTTATTAATTTACATTATAGTCTTTTAACCACTTTCGTAGAGGCATTTTTCCGCATTTTAAGCCAAAATGTTCTAATAAACGCGAAAAAATCAACACGAAATTAAATCATTATAGAGTCTATTATATCACATCGCAACATCTTTTGCAAATTTTTTCGTGTTCTCAGAGATACCGACAATTTTTTATTGACAAAAAATTTGACAACATAGATTGGATATGGTATCATTATTAATGTTAGTATTTGAAATCGAATATTTGGATGAAAAAAGAAAAATGACACTTGTACATTCACACGCCAACTTGCATAGCATCGTTAACCATCGGCATTGGTGGCATTCCAACTGCTTGCGGGGGAGTGTGCGCCTAAATGGATAACTGAAATACATATCGAAAATCGTCGTTTTTCATTTCTAAATCCAGTTGAAGCCTTATGCACACCGAACCCGGCAGCATAAGGTGTTTTTTTTGCAAAGTGCACAGATTGACCTATAGTATTGGCACTAAATCCCTAACCTACAACAGTTAACCGCAAGGAAAATTTAAAAAATGAAAATTTTATCGGAACTTAAATATGACAGTGACGGCTTGGTCGTCGCAGTCATTCAGGATCGCGACAACGATGAGGTACTGATGGTCGGCTATATGAACACTGAAGCCATAAAAGAGACGTTGACAACCGGTCGCGTCTGTTTCTGGAGTCGTTCCCGCCAAAAACTCTGGATTAAGGGGGAGACTTCAGGGCATACACAGACGGTTGAATCCGTCGCAGTCGATTGTGATGGCGATGCCCTACTCATAAAGGTCGATCAGAAAGTCGCAGCGTGCCACGTCGGTTATCGCTCCTGCTTCTTCCGGGAAGTCTCCCCCGACGGAGAGTCTACAGATATAGTAGGTGAAAAGGTTTTCGACGCAGACACCGTTTACTAACCTCTAATATTTCGTCAGGTTTCGTATCTTGGTATCCGCTCCGGAATCGCTTAATTTAAGTCCACCTATGTGGCTCTCATAAAAAAAGTGCCGACAACTGATAGCCTGCGACAACGACGCAGGGTTTTTGCTGGGGTGTTTCTTCAGATACAGGACTTACGCAATTTTGACGATAGCCAGTTTTTTTCGCGGATATTTCTCGGAAAACACAGCGTTCTTGGGGCACAGACTAACAGTCTATGCTACAAAAGAGAAGCATGCGTAAGTCCTAAGATATACAGATAAAAACGTGAATTCCAGACTCACCTGACCGAACCGTAAGGAAAATTTAAAAAAATGTATTATCCAACGTTAGAGGACTTTAAAGAGAAAGCGAAATTAGGGAACACGATACCGGTATATCGACCCATCTTGGCAGATATGGAGACACCGGTGTCTGCGTTCTATAAGTTGATGCCCAATAATTATGCGTTCTTGCTCGAAAGCGTTGAAGGGGGCGAAACCCTTGCACGCTACTCGTTTTTGGGGACACAACCCTCAATGCTTTTCCACAGTAAAGGGCATCAGGTTACGATTGAGGACTTGGCAACAGGCGAAACAATCTCACAAGAGTGCGAAGATCCGTTGAGGGCTCTTGAAGAAATGTTGCAAAATTACCAACCTGTTGAGGTCGAAGATTTACCGCAATTCCACGGCGGGGCAGTCGGTTACATGAGCTACGATATGGTGCGCTTCGTCGAAGAATTGCCAGACAGTACGGAAGATGATTTGCAGCTCCCAGATTGTTTCTTTATGATCACCGAGACACTTCTCGTGTTCGATCATGTGAACCATCAGATTAAAGTCGTCGCAAACGCACGTGTTAATGGAGATGTAGATGCCGCTTATGCCGACGCTGTTGCGAACATTGAAGCATTAGTCGAGAAACTCACAACCGTTTCTGAAGCGCAATTGCGGGACAATAACGGGGACCGCCAAGAACAGACTGCGAAGCCTGCACCTGAACTACAGTCGAATTTTACGAAAGATGCCTACGAAGCAGTGGTACGGCGTGCCAAAACGTACATAGCCGCAGGCGACATCATACAAGTCGTGCCTTCACAGCGACTCAGCCGACCGGTATCTGTAGACGCATTTGATGTGTATCGAGCGTTGCGAGTCGTCAATCCATCGCCCTATATGTATTATCTGAAACTCGATGCGTTTGACATCGTCGGGGCATCACCGGAGATGATGGTGAGAGTAGAAGACGGGATCGTTCAGACCGTTCCAATCGCAGGCACACGCCCGCGTGGAACGACCCCCGAAGAAGATAAAGAGCAGGAGCGGATGCTCCTCGCGGACCCGAAGGAACGCGCGGAGCACGTCATGCTTGTCGATTTGGGGCGCAACGACCTCGGACGCGTCTGTGAATATCACACCGTCGAAGTCACGGAACTCATGATCGTCGAACGTTTCTCACACGTGATGCATATCGTTTCTTATGTTGTTGGACGGTTGCGCGAAGAATTTACGGCTTTTGATGTCCTCCGAGCATGTCTTCCCGCCGGTACACTCTCCGGTGCCCCGAAGGTACGCGCAATGGAAATCATCGACGAAGTCGAATCTACACGGCGCGCTACATACGGCGGAGCCGTCGGCTATTTCAGCTTCTCTGGCAGCGCAGACACCGCAATCACCATCCGAACCGCGGTTATCAAAGACGGCACCGCTTATGTCCAAGCAGGCGGAGGGGTCGTCGCGGATTCAGTACCCCAAAATGAGTATTATGAAACCTTGAATAAAGCGCGGGCAATGTTCACCGCTATTGAGTTGGCTGAACAAGGTTTCTTATTGTGAGGCATAATCGGCGATTTTTCTTCTTAGTTTCCAAAGATCGCAAGCCTGAAACGAAGTGGAAGGGTTTTTGCTTGGGTGTTTCTTCAGTTCTACGGAAGAGAACTTCAATGTCCAAATCCGCCTTACCGAACCGCAAGGAAAATTAAAAATATGGTCTTGATGATTGACAACTACGACTCTTTTACCTATAACCTCGTGCAGTACTTAGGTGAACTCGGTGCTGAACTCGAGGTACATCGGAGTCGCAAGATAGGGTTGGATGCGTTAGACGCACTGAAACCGGAACGGATTGTTATCTCACCGGGTCCCTGCACACCGAAAGAGGCAGGCATATCCAACGATGTCATACAACACTTCGCTGGAAAAGTACCGATCTTAGGGGTCTGCCTTGGGCATCAGTGTATCGGTGATGTGTTCGGCGGCGATGTCGTTCGTGCGGATCGATTGATGCATGGCAAAACCTCTATGATACACCATAACGGTGCTGAACTTTTCGAGGGGTTAGACAACCCGTTTGAAGCGACACGTTACCATTCGCTTATCGTAAAAAAAGAGACGCTCCCAGACTGCTTTGAGATTACCGCGTGGACAGACCAAGACGAGATCATGGGACTTCGGCATAAGACCTTGCCTGTCTGGGGTGTACAATTTCATCCTGAGTCAATTTTGACAACCGCCGGGAAAGACTTATTAGCAAACTTTCTGGCACTCTAAATTAAAATAGTTTGGACAATCTTCTGTAGCATAGGCTGTTGGTTTCCTGTGCACCTTACGAATTGTCCAAACCATACTATAAATCAACAAAAAGGCAGAATAAAATGACAAAACAGACAGACGATACCTTACCTACGCCGGTCTTCGTTTCTTGGTCCTCTGGCAAAGATTCGGCGTGGGCACTCCATACACTTCGCCAACAACCTGAACGTTACGATGTCCGCGGTATCTTCACGACCGTTACAAAGACGTTCGACAGGGTTTCTATCCACTCGACACCCGCATGGGTACTGAAACAGCAGTCCGAAAAACTCGGTGTGCCGTTATACGAGATACCGATCCCGTATCCGTGTTCCAATGCGATCTACGAAGAAGCGATGCGAAAATTCCTCGCAGAAGTGGTAGCATTGCCTGAGCATCTAACCGCATCACATTTCGCATTCGGGGACCTCTTCTTAGGAGACATCCGTGAATACCGAGAAGACAAACTCAGGGGCACAGGCTTCACACCGATTTTTCCTGTATGGGGTGAGGACACAACGCAGCTCGCCGAACAAATGATCGCTTCCGGGCTGCGTGCCATTATCACCGCACTCAACCCTACCAAAGTACCTGCCGACTTTGCCGGACGATGGTTCGACGCAGACCTCCTCGCGGATTTACCAGACGGCGTGGACCCGCTCGGTGAAAACGGCGAATTCCATACATGTGTCGTCAATGGACCGATGTTCAGTTCGCCTGTCGCCGCCAAACCGGGAGAAGTCGTTCAGAGAGATATTATTTCTAAAAAGGATGACGACGACAAAATTCATACAAACAGCAACACATCACCGACTTATGTCTATGCTGATGTCGTACCCCTGGATGAAAGATAGTATGAAAGCAGTTGTCCTGTGGACAGGCGGCAAAGATTCCGCACTCGCATTTCAAGTCTCCTTAAATGTTTACGATATAAGGAGGCTTGTCTGTTTTGTTCCAGCAGATGGTCGCCAATTCTATGCCCATCCAACGAAACTCATGGAACTACAAG
Organism: Candidatus Poribacteria bacterium; assembly: GCA_022823085.1. Taxonomy (GTDB): domain Bacteria; phylum Poribacteria; class WGA-4E; order WGA-4E; family WGA-3G; genus WGA-3G. The sequence continues at coordinate 38,788 of JAJDXV010000133.1, read as the reverse complement.
CACAAAAGATCGGGATGCCCATTGAATTCGTGCCGATTTCCGAACCCTATAAACCGAGCTATCGCCGACAAATTGAGGCAATCAGAGACACCGACATTGAAGTGCTAATTACAGGAGATATTTCCACAGTAGGTGGGCTGCCCAATTGGATAGAAGAAGTCGCTTCTGGCTTGGTAGAGGTCCATAAACCGTTGTGGGAGTTAGATCGACACGCTATATTGGATACCCTTATCTCCGACAAATTTAAGGTCATCTGTTCCCTCGCTTACAAAAAGCACTTTCAACAGACGATCGCCGGTAGATATTTGGATGCTGAACTCATTTCGGAACTGAAGCAGCTACCGATTGATGCATGTGGTGAACAAGGTGAATACCACACATGGGTGTTAGACGCACCGTTTTTCAAAGAGCCTGTGCAATTAGAAGGCACACGCGTCATTGATGCGGACAAGTATTGCTACCTCACCTACGAGCAAGCGATTTAACGCTCTCACTTTAGCCACTCCTATACGCATGCAAGTTTAACTGAAGACAGATTTTTCTATCCGCCTCCCTTGACTTATCCGTAATGTGAGATGTATACTAATTCTTACTATAGCCTGTTCAATCTTCTGTAGAATAGAAAACCGTTGGTTTTCTGTTTAATCTTTCGTAGAATAGGCTGTTAGCCTGTTCAATCTCCCGTAGAATGGAAGACCGTTGGCTTCCTGTTCAATCTTCTAAGGAATCTAAAAATGCGAAAACACCTTATGCCAATCTATATCATTCTTTTCTTGATAGGTGCAACCGCACTTTGGTATTTTGGGCATCACCGTCCCGCTCAGCGGTTACTGAAAGCTGAACCAAAGAAGATATATAAGAGTACCCCGCTACCACCGAAGGGTTTATCGGCGAAACCGGTGCCTTCTGAGGCTATACAAGAGCCTCGCGAAGAGGACATGGATAGAGCCGTTGAAGGGACAGATACAGAATCAGAAAACATAGAGAATGCTGCAACATCAGAAAAAATTGACGACAGCCAGGTTCATAGCGAAAGTGCAGATTCTGTAGAACCCCTGTCGAGAGACGATATTTCAGTTGATGACCCAGCAGCAGCCGAAGCCTATGACAAGTATATTACAGCGGAATCAGAGTACCAAGCAGAATTGGAAGTGTTCACGGAAGCACTTAAATCCAAAAATTTTGAGCGGATGGCATCAGCAACCAAAACATTCAAGCAGGCACTCCTACGGCGCAAGGAAGCCCTCCAAAATCTCGCTCCCTACTCAGAAGACGCTGCAAAAATGCTGGAAGAGATGGAGGAAAACGAAAAAAGAGCAGAGGAGATGACAGCTAGATATGAAGCTGAAATTCGTGAACTTAAGGCTGAGATGCAAGAAATTAATGAGGTTTTAGAAAAGGCACGATCAAAGTAAGCGATAATTCATCAAAAATATCCGCTTTTTATTTCCGTTCTGATTTTAGCCACTTCTGAACGCGGGCAAGCTTGTCGGCGGGGATATGTGAGGTATTCGCACCTGTGGGAAATATGCCGTTCGCTACCTCTTCTCGGTACTGACAGATCGCCTCAAAAGTTAGTTGATTGTAATCCTGATAACGCTTGGCATGTTTGAAGGGTGGGCCGATACCTAAAACATCATTGATAACAAGCACCTGTCCATCACAATATCGACCGGCACCGATGCCGATGGTCGGAATATCAACTGTCTCTGTGATGATTTGACTGATCTCTTCCGTGATTTTCTCAAGGACAATAAGTTTCGCGCCCGCGTCTGCGAGTGCCTCGGCTGCTTCGATGAGTCGTTTCGCTTTAGCGAAAGTTTTTCCGTGTGTCGCCGCTTTGCTACCGTGGATTTGTGGGTTGTGACCGATGTGCACGCAAGTCTCTATGCCTTGTTCAACCAACGCCGTAACAATCGGAACTTTCTCTATACCGCCTTCCAGTTTAACACCATCGGCACCGTCAGCTAAGAAAAGTTTCGCGTTGGTAACGGCTTGCTTGACATCGCGATCGGCAGCGTAAGGCATATCAACGAGGAGGTAGGCATCTGTCACACCGCGGCGTACGGCTCTGAGGTGATGACGCATATCCGCCATTGTCACCTCCGTCTCGCTTTTATAACCGAGGATATTCGTACCGACACTATCGCCGACGAAGACGATGTCGATCCCCGCCTCGTCTTGCAAGCAAGCGGTCGGATAATCGTAACAGGTCAGCACGGTGATCGGTTCGTGTTGCTGTTTTTTTGAGCGTAAGAAACCGATGTCTTTTTTCACCCGCTTTCTCCTCGCAAAAAGTCCGAAGCTTTAGACGTGTTCGGATGCCTGACTTACTGTTTTGAAGACGGTATCAATCGCGCCAAAAAGGGTTGGTAAATCATCTACGCTAAAACTGGTCCGGTTTCGCGTAAAAGCGTCGCCGACGAGGTATCCAAATTGCCAAAAAGTGCCGTCGCTCACGATGCCATAGATGGGGATATTCGCGTCGCCATTGATCTTTTGTGCCGCTACCAGTTCTGCCAGACATTGTGCCCACCCTTGTTCAAAATCATTTTTCTTTGCTTCAACGAACATTATCAACGGCATACCGACGACGAGCATACCTAATTCGGATCGTGTTGAAATAAAGTAATCCGGGGTGCCGCTGAGGGTTTCATCGTAGACAATCGGCTTCTTTATCCAGAGCGCGTAATCTTCAGCATATTCTTTGTAAACTTCCCGCAAAACAGGAAAAATGACCGCTTCACATCGGGCACTTTCAGAGGCAAAAACGTCTATGTATTGTCGGCTAAATGCTAATTCCTGCAAAAACTGTTCTGAGGGCGTTATAGCGGTTTCTGTAATTGCGATAAAGTCATTTTCGATGTGTCTGATGCTAAATTTTTCTTGAACTTCGGGTATCGTTTTGAAATCGCTAAATGCCATGATGCTGGACCTCCAAGGTTTTAGGTTAAAACCGCTGCGACGGTTTCACCGATGGTAGCGAGGCTATCCGCAACGGCAATCCCTGCATCCTTGAGAGCCTTAATTTTATCTGCAGCCGTGCCTTGTCCGCCAGAGATGATTGCTCCGGCGTGTCCCATCCGTTTCCCCGGTGGCGCGGTCTGTCCAGCAATAAATCCGACAACCGGTTTCGTCATGTTGTCCTTCACGAATTCCGCTGCCCGCTCTTCTGCCGTTCCGCCGATCTCACCGATTAAAACGACAGCGTGTGTGTCGTCGTCCGCTTCAAAGCGTCTGAGAACATCAACAAAGTTTGTCCCAATCACCGGATCGCCACCGATACCGACACACGTGGACTGTCCGATACCGAGTCGCTTCAGTTGATAGGCAGCTTCGTAAGTCAGCGTTCCGCTCCGAGAAACGATCCCAACGTTACCAGGCGTATACGCAAACTCCGGCATCACACCGATTTTACATTCGCCGGGTGTAATGATACCCGGACAGTTCGGACCGATCAACCTCGGCGGGCCGTTCGGGATGATAAACGGATTGTCAAAATTGCCTGTTTTCAAGTACGCTTTCGCCTTAACCATATCAAGAACCGGGATATGTTCAGATATACAGACGATAAGCGACACGCCAGCCGCCGCGGCCTCCATGACCGAATCCGCTGCATTGAAACGCGCCGGAACGAAAATCAGCGAGGTATCCGCACCTGTCGCCGCAACGCCTTCTTCTACGGTGTCAAACACCGGAATACCGTTCACGTCCGTCCCGCCTCTACCCGGAACAGCACCCGCAACGATTTGTGTACCGTATGCAGCGCACTGTTCTGTATGAAAACGTCCAGAACGACCCGTGATGCCTTGAACTATTACTTTTGTATTTTTGTTTACGAGTATGCTCATATTCCTTATTGAATAAAATGTGTTCACATTTTTAGGATGCAGAAATGCGTTCTTGTTTAAGTTTTTCTATCTCTTGCTGCAACGCCTCAATTCGTTGGTTTTGTGCACGCATCTCTTTCCCTTGTCTTGCGACAAGGATTTGCGGTAACCCGACAGCCACAGCAATCAAAGCAACCAATGCAATCACAAACCCATATACCTGTGTCAATCGCCCATCTACAGCCTTTATTTGCCCGGTTACCCTTTCATCTAAAGCCTTTATTTGCCCGGTTAATTTTGCGTCTAAAGCGTTGATTTTTAAATCAACATATTCCTTAATCCGAGTTTCAGATGCCTGAATAAGTTTGTCTATTTCTTGAAGATCGGATTGTGTGAGTTCTGCGAATGCGTTAGTGCTTAGAATTAGAAAACATATCGCAAGGAGTAAAACCTTCTTTTTCATTTCACGTCTCCTTATTGTAGTTTACGTTAGTATGCACGAGCGAAGATTGCGATCTCTTTTGCAGGTTTCCCAGATACAATACATTTACCGTCCCCATCCGGTTGCTCCATCAGGATACATCGGATCGTTGCTTGTGTCTCCTCCCTGACCTTCTCTTCATAAGCTGCGTCACCGCACCAGCGTACGCGAGCGAATCCGTTCTCAACAGCCTCTTTGAATTCATCATAGGACTCCGGTTCAAAAGTATTTGCATCACGGAACGCTGTCGCCCGTTTTAACATATCCGCTTGAATCGTCTCAAGCATCCGCGGCACCGTCTCCGCAATGTTATTCATCGGAACAAACGTTTTGCCGTCCTTACCGGGTATATCACGCCGTGCCAGAACAACCTGCTGGTTGCTCAGATCCCGGGGACCTATCTCAATACGGAGCGGTACACCTTTGAGCTCCCATTCGTTAAACCGCCATCCGGGTGAATAGTCAAACCTATCGTCAACGTGGTAGCGGACACCGTTCAAGGTCTCACAGATACCGTCAACGGCTTGCATGACAGCCTGCTTATCATCCGCTCTATTTTTCGGCACAATTGGCACAATAACGAGCTGCGTCGGTGCGAGTCTCGGTGGTAATACCAACCCTTGGTCATCACCGTGGGTCATGATAATCGCGCCGATCATTCGTGTGCTGACCCCCCAACTCGTTGTCCAGCAGTGCTGCTGTTTCTGATTGGCATCGAGATATTGAATCTCAAACGCTTTGGCAAAGTTCTGTCCGAGGTCGTGTGACGTGCCGGCTTGGAGCGCACGCTTATCACCCATCATCGCCTCAATCGTATAGGAGGTCAAGGCACCGGGAAACTTTTCGCTCTCACTCTTACGTCCGGGGATAACAGGGATCGCCGCCTCGTTGACAGCAAAATCGGTATAGATATCAAGAATACGGAGCGTCTCCTCTACCGCCTCCTCGTGTGTAGCGTGTGCCGTATGCCCCTCCTGCCAGAAAAATTCCATCGTTCGCAAGAAAAGGCGAGGACGCAGCTCCCAACGCACAACGTTTGCCCACTGATTAATCAGCACAGGTAGGTCACGGTAAGACTGGATCCACTGGCTATACATATACCCGATAATCGTTTCAGAAGTCGGACGCACCACGAGCGGCTCTTCGAGTTTTTTACCGCCACCGTGTGTAACAACAGCGAGTTCTGGCTTAAAGCCTTCAACGTGTTCCGCTTCCTTCTCGATGAAACTCATCGGGATGAAAAGTGGAAACGCGGCGTTTTCGTGTCCTGTCTCCTTGAAACGGATATCCAGTTGCGCCTTGACATTCTCCCAGAGCGCGTAACCGTACGGACGCACAACCATGCAACCGCGCACGGGTGAGTAATCTGCCATCTCCGCTTGACGGATAACTTGCGTATACCATTTTGCGTAGTCTTCACTACGCGGAACTATTTTATCAAACATTTTTAATTATGGGCCCCTATGCATTGCTCCACTTCGTTTCGCAATGATTTTCGGTTAATTCCAACCCAAGTTACTACTAACAGATTTTCGTGCTTTGCTTGGGTATCTCTCCGCCCTTCAATGAGGGTTTCAAGTACTTTCCTCACCCCGTAGGGGCGATATATCTATAGAAAACAGTATATCCAACGTCTGGCACTCTGTAGGAGTGCTATAAAAATAAAAAGGTGGCAACTTGCGTTAATTTTAACTGCCTTTGGATTATGAACGGTTGTTAAAAATCTGTTAGAGCAACGATGCCCGGTAGCGATTTTCCCTCTAAAAACTCTAAGGAGGCACCGCCACCCGTCGAAATATGTGTCATCCGATCCGCGACACCGGCTCGCTGCACCGCAGCGACGCAATCACCACCACCGATGATGCTCACTGCTCCCGAATCCGCTATCTGTTTCGCCACCGCAATCGTGCCTCGCGCAAACTTCTCAAATTCATAGACCCCTAAGGGACCATTCCATACCACTGTCCCCGCAAGTGCGATCTGTTCACCAAATGCCGATACGGTTTCAGCACCGATGTCAAATCCCTGCCACCCGTCGGGAATCTCTCTCTCGCTGATGGTCTGCGATTCAGTTTCCGGGTCAAATTCTCGTCCGACAATATGATCTACCGGTAGCACAACTGTGTCTAAGAAACCCGGCTTGTCAACGAGTGCTTTCGCCACATCAAGCTTCTCTGTTTCGACAAGCGAATTGCCGATACCAAATCCCATCGCTGATAGGAATGTATACGCCATGCCGCCACCGATGAGGAGTTTATCCACCTCTTCAAGAAGCCTCTCAATCAGCGTAATTTTGTCCGATACTTTCGCGCCACCGAGAATCGCGATGTATGGACGCTGCGGGTTTCTGAGCGTCGTACTGAGATAATAGATTTCACGTGCCATCAGGAGTCCCGCGGCACACGGGTTCAGATAGTGCGTCACACCTTCAGTTGAGGCGTGCGCCCGGTGCGCTGTACCGAAGGCATCGTTAACGTAGACCTCCGCAAGTGAAGCGAGTTGCTGCGCAAATGCGGCATCGTTTTCGGTCTCTTCAGCGTAAAAACGGACATTCTCAAGGAGTAACACATCACCGTTGTCTAATTCCGAAACAGCACTTTCTACCGATCCGCCGATACAATCCCTGACGTGTGCAACACGCCTGCCGAGTTTCCGGCTCAAGGCGATAGCAATCGGTTCCGTCGAGAGCGTTTCCCTATCAGATGCCGAACCGACTTCCGGTCTGCCTAAATGTGTCACCAAGATGATTTTAGCATCCGCGTTGATGAGCGACAGGAGTGTCGGCAACGCAGCGGTGATACGCGTCTCATCTGTAATCTTCCCGTCCTGCATCGGCACGTTGAAGTCTACCCGTACAAGCAAGCGTTTTCCGGCAACGTCTATGTCCTTTAATTCAAGTTTCTCCACGAGTCTAACTCTCCCATCCTCTCGCCATTAGGCAAGATCCGCCGCCGTTACCGCCAGTCGCGCCGCTTCAGATAAACCCGCCGCCAGTTGAACATCCAAGTCCGATTCAGCGATAATCTGTTTGCCGAGCTCCACATTCGTCCCTTCCAATCGAACCACGAGCGGAACGTTAAGGTCAACCTCTTTCGCCGCTTCAACGATACCGTTCGCAATGGTGTCGCATTTCATGATACCACCAAAGATATTAACGAGAACAGCCTTCACGTTTTCATCGGCAAGGATCAGACGGAAGGCATGCGAGACGGCTTCAACGGACGCGCCACCACCGACATCAAGAAAATTCGCCGGTTCACCACCGCTCTGTTTGATGATGTCCATCGTTGCCATCGCCAATCCCGCACCGTTTACCATACAACCGATGTCGCCATCAAGCCGAATGTAACTCAAACCCGATTCACTCGCCCCCAATTCACTCGGGTCCTCTTCATACGGATCACGCATCTCGGCGATGTCCGGGTGCCGCCAGAGCGAGTTGTCGTCGAGGTTCACCTTAGAATCCAGTGCAACAATATCTAAATCGTCACCCCTTTTCACAATCGCCAAAGGATTGATCTCTACCAGCGAACAGTCACAACCCGTGAACGCATCATAAAGCGATAAAATCAGTGCTGTAGCGTTCGGAATAATCGGACGGTAGACCGTGTCAGTAATGAGTTTGTACGCGAACTGCCGCGCTTGAAATTCGGTTAACCCGAAAGCAGGATCAATTTGTGCCTTAATAATCTTTTCGGGGGTCTCTGCTGCAACCTCTTCAATATTGACACCACCCTCTTCGCTACCGATTAACGTGAGTTGTGATGTTTCCCGATCAAGCAATATAGCGAGGTAGTACTCCTTCTCTATTTCTGCGGCTTCAACGATCAGCACTTTGCGGACACGTTTTCCTTCGGGACCTGTCTGCGGTGTCACCAGCTGCATACCGATAAGGGTTTCGGCGTGTTGTTTCGCTTCAGCAGGCGAGTTTGCAAGTTTGATGCCGCCGCCTTTGCCGCGCCCACCCGCATGGATTTGTGCCTTAACAACGCATCTGTCAAAATTCAGTTCTTCGACAACGGCTCCCGCTTCTTCCGGCGTTTCAGCGACTTTACTGCGGAGTGTATTGACACCATAAGATTCTAAAATTTGTTTGGCTTGGTATTCGTGGATGTTCATGTTTTATGTGCGGTTCTTCGGCGAGACTCCTTTGACATTTAGCGGATTTCTGTTCCTCGGACTACGGGTTACTGCGTTAAAAATTATACCACACACACGACAGAATTGCAAGTATTTCAACCTGAGGGACGTTCTTGAATCACAGGAATCACGTAACTCCGAATCGCCAATCCATCTATCATCTCTGTTTCCACACGAGGCTCCGGCGCATTACGATGGTCAAACACAACGTAGTATCCTTCTTCAGCACCCTCTGATTTAACGTACGCTGCGAGTTGTGCTTTACCTGTCTGATAACGGCTATCTCCGCCCCAAATTTTTGTTTCAACGATGTATTTTTGCTTTCTGTGAAGAATCAGGATATCCATTCTACCGCGCCCCGTTCGCACCTCAAGGTACATAGTCCCACCCACACTCTGAACAAACTGCTCAAGGTAGGCAAAAAGGAGATGCTGTCCGACATATTCCTGCGGCGTATCGGGTACTTGTAGAATTCTGAAACCTACGCGTGCGATAAAGTCGCGAAAGTTATCAAGAAGCACTGCCATCTGAACATGTCCATCTGGCGTAAGATAATCCTCAAATCCTGAGCGATTGTTATCCGGTAGATATTCCCGCTCCAGCCCATTCACTATCGGTTTGAATGCGTCCATGATGCAATAGTGATAAATTGGGTTGATAATTTCACACATACCGTCAGCACCTTCAGCAATGACACCGTAAGTGGCGAGTTCATTGATGTGTTCATTATAAAGGCTAAACCTTACACCTTCATCGTAGGAGGCGATTTTCATGAGGAGTGCCTCAAATCGCCGGTCTCTGCGGATATTGGTTATCAGATGATCAATGTTCGTGTGTCCTTCGCGCAGGAGTTGGATACGTGCCCCTGAAAAGTGTTCCATTGTAATCGGTTCACTCTTTGGAATGTCCATTTCCTCGGTAAGAATTTGCGCGAATCGATTGACAAGCACAGGTTGTCCAGCTGTTTGTCTATGAATAGCTTCAATAACTTCGGACGCGAACGGTTGCCCGACTTCATCGGTATATTGTGAAAGCAGCTCTTCCACCTGTTCAAGTGTGAAATTGGGCAATTTGAATTCGTCTTGTATATTAAAGGGAGAGATAGAGCGATCATAGTTGAGTTGTGTGATGCTTTTAACACCGACAATGCCGAGGCTGTGTGGACACCGATGCCGTTCAGAGAGGTAAATCTGACGCAGCGAGTGTAGAAACCCTCTGAGCGCATCTTGTGGAATAGCATCAAACTCGTCAATAATCATGACAAACCGCTGGTCTTCAAGCAAATCCCCCAGATTTTCAAAAAACTCCCGCATCGAAATAGATTCAGTTATTTGCGCGTTCGCCAAATAACTATTAAGCCTATCGGAAGGATTCTCTTGACGTTTTTGAAAGACCTTCTTAATCTCCTTACAAATTTCTTTGCCAAGAGATCGATAAAAGGCGTTCGCATCACTATCGACGTATCCTTCAAAATTAAGGTGTATTGGGAAATAGGTACTCTCTTGGTCTTCAAGTCCGTTGAGGGCGTTTCGGAAGAATGTAGTTTTGCCAGTCTGGCGCGGCGCAAAGAGAACAATGTACCTGCCTCTTTCTATCCGCTTGACAAAATCTGCAAGTTCATCTCTACGCGCAACAACGTAATTATCCTCCGGATAGACAGGACCGCGAGTTTCAAACCATCTCATCTTCTTCCCTCCTCTCTGCTCCTTTACTGATTGTAGAGATTATATCATATCGAGGTGTGGAAGTCTACAAAACAAAATCTTCTTTTTTCACCACAGACTTATCGTCCTCAAGACGCTCAAGTAAAATCTGAACGGTCTCTTTTAAGACTGGGTGCACAAAGTCTGGTGCGATCTCCGCTAATGGAGCCAGCACAAAACGACGCAGATGCATCTCCGGGTGTGGAATGACAAGTTTCTCAGTCTGAAGACACAAATCGCCATAGATGAGTATGTCTAAGTCAATCTCTCTCGGTCCCCAACGAATACGGTGTTGCCTACCGACAGAAGCTTCAATGTCTTTCAAAGTACGTAACAGGGAGAGTGGCGGAAGGTGGGTTTGAATTGCAGCGACACCGTTGAGAAATTGTGCTTGTGTCTCATATCCGACAGGGTCGGTTTGATAAACGGAAGAAATCTTTTGCAGGGTGATCCCCTCCGTTTCTGCTAAGGCGTGGATCGCATCCTGGATATGCTCCAGTCGATCACCGATGTTGCTTCCAAAGCCAATATAGACTAAGTGCATAGAGTTTGCAGTTAGTAGCAACATATTTGAACCTCAGCGATTCGTGAATGCCACAAACTGATTAGGCACTCAACAAAAGTTCCTCAAGGTTCCTACCAACAGTCGGCTGCGGGAGAGGTCTGTTTTTTTCCCGTACGTATGCTAACAACTCATCAACAATCTCGCATAAGTGCCGGAAAACCTCCACTTCGTTATCGCCGTGACAACATGGACCAATGATTCCGGGACAATATCCGATGAAACATTCATCCTCGTCTGACCATTCGACAATCTTGATGTATTTCGCACTTCCCTGCATCAACTTATTAACCTGTAAATTTGCGGAGAGCAATAGAGGTATTGTGTCCACCGAAACCGAATGCGTTGGTGAGTGCAACCGAAATGTTCGCATCACGACTCTCGTTCGGGACGTAATCCAAATCGCAGGCTTCGTCCGGCATATCGTAGTTGATCGTCGGTGGTAAGAACCCTTTTTCCATCGCACATAGGCACGCGATAAGTTCCACAGCACCCGCTGCGCCGAGCAGATGACCCACCATCGATTTCGTAGAACTGACAGGAATTTTATACGCGCGATCACCGAACAGCGACTTAATCGCGTTCGTTTCAGCGACATCGCCGACCGGTGTAGAGGTGCCGTGCGCATTGATATAGTCAACGGCATCTAACGGCAGACCAGCGTCCCGAAGCGCGAATTCCATCGCTTTCGCCGCACCTTCGCCATCTTCAGGCGGGCTGACCATATCGTGTGCATCCGAAGTCATTCCATAACCGATGACTTCCGCGTAAATATGCGCATCACGTTTTTTAGCGTGCGACAGCGATTCAAAGATAAGCACACCACCCCCATCACCCATAACGAAACCGTCTCTATCTTTCGTGAACGGACGCGAGGCGCGTTCAGGTTCGTGGTTCCGCTCCGACATCGCCCGCATCGAACAGAAACCACCAACCGCTAACGGCGTAATCGCCGATTCCGTGCCACCGGTAAACATCACATCCGCATCACCACGCTGAATAATACGAAACGAATCCCCCATAGAATGGTTCGCACTCGCACACGCCGTGACAGATGTAGAATTGGGACCCTTGAGATTAAAATGGATCGAGATCTGCCCAGCCGCCATGTTAATAATCATGTACGGCACAAGAAACGGACTCACGCGTCTTACACCCTTTTCGGCAAGAAGCTTCGCGTTCTCCTCAAGTACCCCGATCCCACCGATGCCAGAACCGATTTGAACCCCCGCACGGTAAGGATCGACTTTATCAAGATCCAGACCAGCATCCTCGCGCGCCATAATTGCAGTCGCAAGGGCATACTGGATGAATAGCGGGAGCCTGGACGCGGCGCGGCGATCCAGGTACTGCTCCGCCTGAAAATCCTTTACCTCTCCAGCGATTTGCGTGCGGTGTTCGGAAGCATCAAAATAGGTCAAAGGTCCGATTCCGTTTTGACCGACAGCAAGCGCATCCCAATATTCTTCTTTCGTGTTGCCAATCGCATTAACAACGCCGATTCCTGTAATAACTACACGCTCCACGAGACCGATCCTTTTTGATTAGCCGTCGGCTATCAGCCGTCAGCCGTCAGAAGAATAGCGGTCAGCAATCAGCCGTCAGCAAGATAGCGGTCAGCCATCGGTCTCCGTCAGCCTTCAGCAAAGAGAGGTTCGTTTAATCAGAAACCTCTTTGCTGATGGTTCCAATAGCCGATAGCCATTCTTGCCGACAGTTTCCGACAGCCGACAGCCGATATGTCTTAAACTATACGTGCTCGTCAAGATAACTCAACGCATCTTGAACCGTCTGAATCTTCTCCGCATCACTATCCGGGATCTCGATGTCGAATTCCTCTTCAAGTGCCATAACCAGTTCAACCGTATCAAGCGAGTCAGCACCCAAGTCTTCCATAAAAGAAGCATCCGGTGTAACATTATCTTCGTCAACACCAAGTTGTTTAGCAATAATTTCGATAAGGCGTTCTTGATTTGTTGCCATAAGCGTTTTTCTGATCTCCTATAAAATTATGGCTATCGGCTGTCAGCAAAAAATCTCTCGGTTTCTGATAGCCGGAAGCCGATAAATTACATCACCATGCCACCGTCAACCTGAAGGGTTTGGCCGGTAATATAGCGCGCAGCATCCGATGCTAAAAAACAGACAGCGTCTGCCACATCTTCTGGATGCCCAAACTCCCGTAGTGGGATGAGTTCAAGTAGTTGTTCCTGATTCTTTTCCGGTATCTGTGCAGTCATATCTGTCGTGATAAACCCCGGTGCTATAGCGTTTACAGTAATACCGCGAGCACCAACCTCTTTCGCAGTCGCCTTCGTCAAGCCGATGATACCTGCTTTCGCAGCAGCATAATTCGCTTGTCCCGCGTTGCCCATTAATCCAACAACTGACGAAATGTTGATAATTCGTCCGCTCTTCTGGCGTATCATCGGACGTAGAACAGCACGCGTGCAATACATCGTGCCAGTTAAATTCGTCTGTAACACAGCGTCCCAATCTTCATCTTTGAGGCGCATGAGCAACATATCACGCGTAATCCCGGCATTATTCACGAGAATATCAACTCCCGAGAACTGCTCAATCGTTTTTTCAATCAGGGATTCAACATCCTCTTTTCGTGAAATGTCGGCTGCCGTTGAAAAAGCCGTGTAACCTTTATCCTGGAGTGTATCAGCGATCTGTGCAACTGACTCAGCAGAACGCGAGCAGAGAACGACGTTTGCACCGGTTTCGCAGAGTCTATGTGCAATTGCTGCACCAATACCGCGCGACGCACCCGTAACAATTGCTGTCTTACCGCTTAACAGATCTCCTCTAAAAGCAACCTGTCCCAAGGTCCCATCCATCTTATTTACCATCTCCATATTCATCCGTTACAACGGACAACGTCTTAACGTCTTCAACATTCATAGCACGACTGTCAGGAAGCGTCCGTCTCACTAAACCGGACAAGACCTTTCCCGGTCCAACCTCTACAAAATCCGTGATACCGCTCTCTGCGATAGTCTGTAACGTTCGCTCCCACTGCACAGACTTCGTTATCTGTTGAAATAAGAGCTGCCGAATGTCATCCACATCCGTCGCAAACCTACCGGTTACGTTCATAGCGATAGCGAGCTTCGGCGGATGCAATGTTACCGAGCCGAGCACAGCACCGAATTTCTGCTGCGCCGGTGCCATAAGCGGCGAATGAAACGCACCACTTACCGGCAAAAGCCGACACCGTCTCTCACCGATTTCCGCTTTAACCCGCGAGACAACACGATTCACAGCCGCGACTTCGCCAGAGATTACCAACTGCCCAGGACAATTATAATTGGCGATATTCACAATCCCATCAACCGTATCACAGAACTGTTGGAGTTGCTCGGTTTCCATTCCGAGGATCGCTGCCATCGTACCCTGCTGCGTCTCTCCTGCTTCCGCCATATAACTTGCGCGTGCCTGTACCAAACGTAACGCATCCGAAAAGTCAAGAACCCCCGCCGCTACAAGTGCGGCGTATTCACCCAGACTATGACCAGCAACCACACTCGGAGCAATACCGAATGTCTCTAAAACGCGGAACGTCGCGACACTACAGACCAAGATCGCCAGTTGTGTATTTTCGGTCTGTTTTAAGTCTGCTTCCGGTCCTTCAAAACAGAGTTGACGCAACGCCCGTCCAAGTACTGCATCAGCCTCTTGGAAGATAGCATCAGCGACCGGGTAGCTGCGCGCGAATTCCGCGCCCATGCCGACCCGTTGTGAACCCTGTCCTGGAAAAATGAATGCCAATTGTGTCATTTTCTTTTGATGAATGGCTCCCGGCTTTCAGTAAAAATGGCTCTCGGCTGAATTCGTTATCAGTTGTCAAGTAAAAAGGAGTATGACTTAATCAAAAAGTCCGTTTCTGACAACTGACTACAACCGTAGAAGTGTGCTGCCCCATGTTAAACCTGCACCAAAAGTTACAAACAGCAGCAGGTCCCCCGGTTTCGCACGTCCCTCACGGATCGCCTCATCTAAAGCAATGATCACCGTTGCTGCGGAAGTGTTCCCATATCTATCAACGTTAATATAAACCTTCTCACGCGGCATGCCGAGCCTATCACCCACCGCTTCAATGATCCGCAAATTCGCTTGATGTGGGATCAAAAGATCTATCTCCTCAACGCTGACCTCTGCTTCACTTAAAACGCGCTGAGCAGCTTCCGGCATAAGCCGGACACCGAGTTTAAAAACCTCTCTGCCGTTCATCTTAAGTTTGTCAAGTTTCTGGTCAATGGCTGCCTCCGTAATCGGCATCCTGGACCCACCCGCAGGAATCCCAAGCAAATTAATATCGGCATAGTCACCATCGGAGCCGATATAAGACGCAAGGACCCCTTTCGGTTCATCTGTCGCTTCTACAACCGCAGCACCCGCACCATCTCCAAAGAGGACACACGTACTCCGATCATCCCAGTCAACGATATTATTAAATACCTCGCCACCAACGACAAGAACTGTATTATAGCGTCCAGATTTAATCAGCCCATCGGCTAAATCCAATCCGTAAAGAAAACCGGCACACGCGGCAGACAAATCCATCGCAGCAGCGTTTTTCGCACCGATGCCCTTCTGGACGTAACACGCCGTTGATGGAAAAAACGTGTCCGGGGTAACAGTCGCAACAAGAATCAGCTCAATATCAAGCGGATCAATATTCGCGCGCTTTATAGCCCATCGTGCAGCATTTACACAAAGATCGGAGGTGGCAATATCATCATCAGCAATACGTCGCTCAACGATCCCCGTACGTTGACGAATCCATTCGTCACTTGTATCCACCATTCTCTCAAGGTCATAGTTGGTAACAACCCGTTCAGGAAGGTAAGAACCTGTTCCTGTGATGGCTGCATGTCGAAGTTGCGTCATTAGTTCTCTCTTGAAGTCTCAGGCGTTAAGCATTCGCCTCGTCGGTGGATTTGGTTAACACGGGACGGCCATTATAATGCCCACATTCCGAACAAACACGATGCGAGACAATCGTCTCGCCGCAATATAAACAGACACTTGTCGCTTTGTCGTGGAGCGCGTGATGGCTCCGTCGCATTCTTTTTTTCGATTTTGACGTTTTCCGTTTCGGATGCGCCATGGTTCATCTCCTTAAAAATTTCCTAATCATTCCTCGCGGTTTGGTTAAATGGGGTTCGGTAAATGTACGTTTCACTTCAATTGTTTTCCAGCATTTTTGACAGAACCGAAAACGGATTAGAATCAAGGACCGCCGGCTCCTCTGTTGTCTCACAAGAACATACCTCATGATTCAATTCCACACCACAGTGCGAGCATAGACCCTTACACATTTCGGAACACAGGAACCACACCGGCATATCAAGAATCAGCCCCTGCCGAACATCTTCCGAAATATCTAAAGTCTCACCGTCATAATAGCGCTCATCAGCCTCTCTCTGTTCCAACGATTCGCTACCGACAACAAATAACAATTCAAGCGTCGTCCTTATATCTACCTCAAACGGACTGATACAGCGGCGGCATTCCACCGAAATCTTCGTCTCAACATCAGCCGCAACATAGACATTGTCGTTCCCTTGACGAAAGAGTTGGACCGAACATGACAACGGTTCAATGAATTCTACCTCTTCGTACGCCAAACCGAGGGACGCAGGCGGCACAAGTGCTTCAAACGCCTTGAAGTCCTCATGTCTAAGGTCTTTCATATCGAACACTAACGTATCTCTGACATCTTCTTTTGTTTCCATTTCCACCTCAAATCTGTCAGGCAGTCTTTAGGTTTTCCTTGCTATACAAGGATAAACTGATAATACGCAGTCATACCCAAACGTTAACGATACATTAAAAATCGACCTCTTCTTCAATCCGAATAAGTTTCGTCTCCCCTTTCACGGCTTCAAGTGTATGGATCTCCGCAAGTGCAGACTTCATGTTCTTCTCCCGCGCACTATGCGTCAGCATCACGAGCGACACAGTCTCCATACCGTGTGGATCCTTCTGGATAACAGAGGCAATACTAATCTGCCAATTCCCTAAGATCGTACCGATTTTTGCGAGAACCCCAGGACGGTCAGCCACCACAAAACGGAGGTAGTAACGCGTCTCTATATCGTCAATAGGTGAAACATCGACTTCCGATTGTGAACCGGCAAGCCATGCTCGCGAAATTGAGGCACTCACACCTTGCTGCACAGATTTCGCAGCATCAATAATATCCGCAACAACTGCACTCGCTGTCGGCATCTCACCGGCTCCCTGTCCAAAAAAGAGCGTCGGACCAACCGCATCACCGATAACGCAGACCGCATTAAACGCGCCACCAACATTCGCTAACAGGCTACGCTCCGGCACCAAGGTCGGATGCACCCGCGCCTCTACACGGTTACCCGTCCCGAGCTTCGCAATAGCGAGCAACTTAATCACATAACCCAGCTCGCGCGCATATTGAATCTCTTTTTGCGTGATGTCGGTAATACCTTCAACATAGAATTGCGATAGAGAAATATTGCTGCGGTAGGCAAGCGCAATCAGAAGGATGAGCTTCTGCGCAGCATCGATGCCTTCAACGTCCAGTGTCGGATCAGCTTCGGCATACCCCATCTCTTGCGCCGCTCCCAGAACATCCGAGAAATCAACACTGCGCTCATGCATCTCTGTCAAAATGTAGTTACACGTCCCGTTCACGATACCGTAAAGCGAATGAATCTGGTTGCCCGCGAAACTCTCTTGCAGCGTTTTAATAATCGGGATACCACCAGCAGTACTCGCCTCAAAATTAAGACTAACGCGATACTCGGCAGCGAGTTGGAACAATTCAGCACCGTGCTCGGCGAGGAGGGCTTTATTCGCTGTGACGACATGCTTACCGTTTCGGAGCGCACGGCTAATAAGTGTATGGGATTCTGAGACACCACCGATGAGCTCAACGACAATATCAATATCAGGATTGTCAACAACCTCTGTCGAATCCGTTGTCAAGCAATCCGCCGGGAGTTCAACACCTTCCCGCGACGCAGGGAGCGTCCGTTTAACGATTTTTTTTAATGATAATTCAACGCCACTATTTTTAGCAATAAGCGCATTCTGGTTCAATAAAATTTTAGAAACACCGGTACCGACGGTACCCCAGCCTAAGATACCAACATTAATGCACGATTTGTTCACTACGACTACCCCTCCTTTCTTTGCCATGGATCGCGCGCCACACGGCACAACACTGGCAAACCGGATTGCATATCAAAAATCGGGGCGACTGGATTCGAACCAGCGACCTCTTGAACCCCATTCAAGCGCGCTTCCGGGCTGCGCCACGCCCCGTTATTATACAGAATAATCCATTTAATTGTATCATAACTCATATTGAAAGTCAAATAAAAATGTGTTTTCTTTCGTAGGGGGCGGGTTTACCGCCCCACCTCAATATAGCACCTAATCTACGATGCTACGCAAAACCCATCTCTTTCAAGTTCCTAAGACTGATACCTAAACTCTCAAACGGATCCCGTTCATAGCAGGTATCCTGCTCAATGATGTACCACTCCACGCCCGCATAGATACAGGCATCTAAAATGGACGGCCAATTAAGGTTACCCTCACCGACTTCAGCATAACGTTGGGTAGAACCTTGCATCGCCATATCTTTGAGATGGATGATGTCAGCGCGTCCTTTCAACTGACGGATCCAAGCTGTCGGATCACCGCCACCGTGTTGAATCCAGTACGTATCCAACTCGCTCTTAAAATACTTCGGATCGCTCTCGGCATACAGAATTTCCAACCCTGTCCGTCCGTCATAACGTTCCAACTCAAAACTGTGATTGTGATAAGAAAAAGTTAATCCGCCCTCAGCGAGTCGGGCAGCGACTTCGGAGGCTTCCTTCGCGAACCGCGCATACCCTTCAGTCGTACGGTATTCACCGGGAAGACCACCGATTGCGGCGTGCTTACAGCCCCATAATTGATGTTCATCAATGACGGCTTGCGGTTCATCACGCATCCGGTCATAACTCGTATGCGTCGCGATGATACGGATACCCTCACCGTCAACGATGTTTTTCAATGCTGCGGGTTCAATCGGACCGAGTGCAGAACATTGCACCGCCTCATATCCGAGATGTCGAACCTTCTTCATCGTTTCCGCAATATCGGCTTCGGTTTTGGTAAATTCCCTAACGGTATACAGCTGCGCTGCGATCTGTTTCGCAGACAGCGCGTTTTGTGTTGCCATAATGTCTCCTTACAATTGGCTTATGCTATTTGCGGAGAGTATTATACCAGAAAACAATTGACCGGTCAAGATAATCCTTTAATTCCGAAAACCCTAATTCAAACATCACAAAAAATTTGATTTGCATATAAAAGGCAGCTTTGATAAACTGTTACATCATGATGAACCCTTTTTTCTTTGGTGGTAAAAGACTCGGTTCTTTTCGTTTTTTCCGCCTACTCCTCCATTTCCCAAATTTCGTTAAACTCGCGTGGCGGCTGTTTAACGATGAACGCGTTCCGATCTATCGAAAAGCGATCTTTATCTGCGTCGAACTATTCGCAATCGCTTTCGCTATTCTCTATTTAATAAATCCGCTCGATTTCGATTTTCTGCCGATCATCGGCCGATTTGACGATATTATCGTCGGTGTCCTTGTGATTCTCGTTCCCGGAACATGGCTCTTTATAAGGCTCTGTCCCGAACATATCGTCCGTGAACATGTGGATCGGATCTCACGTAGAGAATGAGCAAAAATCGCTACACAGCATACCCTTTCAGATACACCAAATTTTTCCCAACTTTTTTGCAACTTTTTTTTCCAATAGGTGTGTCTCTATGACGTAAACACAAAAAAATTGTAAAAAGTCAGTTCCGGTTACCTCTGAGACCGGAATTTCCGAAAAAAAAAAATCAATCACATTGGAGGCTATACCATGAAACTCAGACAGACATTTCAGAAACCTATACGGGTACTTATGATTTTAGCAGCACTCATCGTCGTCACCGGACTCGTTATCGGTTGGAATACAGATGAGTTCGCACTACAAACCGCAATCGGACAGACGAACGATACACTTCAAACATCCGACGATTTCCTGCACTTAGAGCGGGCAAACCGAGCGTTTATTAATTTAGTGAAACAGACACGTCCAGCAGTTGTCCAGATTACGACACAAACAAGACGAAATAGGATTGTGACATCACAAAGAAATCAATTAACACCTGAAGAAGAAGATATACTTAGACGCTTTTTCGGTGATGAATTCCCATTCAGACGTGTTTTTCCAGAACCCGATCGGAACCCTAACCCAATGCCTGCCCCTGCCAGAGGTATCGGCTCCGGCGTAATTATCAGTGACGATGGGTATATCCTCACCAACAACCATGTTATCGAAGGCACCGATGCAATTAAGGTGACCTTATCAAACGGAAAAGAGTATGATGCCGAGTTAGTCGGACGTGATGATGCACAGAGTGAGGTCGGTGGTAGCGATTTAGCTGTTATTAAAATTGATGCTAAAGCACTTCCAGTCTTGCCGTTCGGCGATTCAGATGCACTTGAAGTTGGTGAGTGGGTTATCGCTATCGGAACGCCGCTGAACTATTCCCAAAGCGTGACGCGCGGCATTGTTAGCGCGAAGGGCAGAACAGGATTCACGGCTTATGGACAGTTCATACAAACCGATGCACCAATTAATCAGGGCAACAGCGGCGGCGCGTTGATTAACATCCGTGGCGAATTGGTCGGTATTAATACCCTAATCGCCACAAATAGCATTCTCAGGGGAAATATCGGCATCGGTTTCTCTATTCCAAGTAATCTGGCACAACAGATCCTACCACAACTTATAGAAAACGGTAAGGTGGAACGCGGCTGGCTCGGCATTTGGATGGAGATCGTGAGTGATGAATTGGCGGAAAAACTGAACCTTGATATGCCACGCGGTGTGCTCGTTGAAGTTGTCGGTCCGAAAAGCCCCGCTCAAAAAGCTGGGATCCAGCGCGGAGATGTTATTGTGACTTTTGATGGGCAGCAAGTCCAAGATTCGGATCACTTGCGGCATATTGTTGGCGCAACAAAAATTGGTAAATCTGTTGAAGTGACAGTCATCCGAAAGGGCGGAAAAGAAAAACAGCTGACTGTTAAATTAGGCAGGCGCACAGAAGAAAACCTCGCCTCAATCTCACCCGATGAGGAACTTCCAATAGTGGAGCAAGCAGACAAAGAAGATGCAACCTTGGCGGGGCTCCAGGTCCAAGACCTAACCCCTGAGATTGCTAAACGTTACGGCTATGCTTCGGGAGAAAAAGGCGTTATTGTTAGACAAGTTGAACGCGGCAGTGATGCCGAAAAAGAAGGCATCAAACCCGGATATCTCATCCAAGAATTGGAATGGATGCCCGTTGATGACCTTGAGTCGTATTCCCGCATCGCCGAGCAACTAAAAGCACAGGATAAGAGGCGCGTACTCCTCTATGTCAGGTTACCAGATAATCGCGGTGGGGACTACATTACTTTGGGCATTCGCACATCAGATCGGTAGTTAACACAGCAAATACTGTCCTATTGGACGGTTCGCAGATTAATACTTGACGGATAGTTGTTTCTGTGGTATACTGCCAGAAAACAACTATCCTTTTATATTCTGAGGCTTAGGTTTTTGATGAAAGCACAACGCGTTGTTTGGCCCAGTCGCGCCAAAGTCGAAGTCGAGACGTTTGAGTTACCACCTATCGGAGACGATGAAGTACTCGTCGCTACAGACGCTACACTTATCAGTCCCGGCACAGAACGTGCATTCTTATTAGCACTCCCAAACGCACAAGGCAGATATCCGTCCCGCCCAGGTTACAGTAATATCGGCACAGTGATAGAAGTCGGCAAAGCCGTCACGAGTTATAAAGTCGGTGAACGTGTCGCCTCAGCGCAGGGACACACCAGCCACTTTCTAACCGCACCCGACCGATTGATAAAAGTCGTATCCGCTGATGTCCCATCCGAAGAGGCGGTCTTCTTTAACCTCGGTGCCATCTCTTTACAAGGCGTACGAAAGGCACGTATCGAATTGGGAGAAGCAACACTCGTTTTAGGGCAAGGACTCATCGGATTACTCGCACTGCAACTCTCGAAACTCAACGGCGCGCTACCGGTCATCGCAGCAGACCTCACCGATAGCCGACTCGAACTCGCAAAAAGCATCGGCGCCGACGCTACGCTCAATCCCGAAGATACCAATTTCTCCGAACAACTAAACGCCCTCACGGATGGTAATGGCCCCGTTGTGGTCATTGAGGCAACTGGACACCCGGATGCAGTCAGCACCGCTTTAGATGTCGCAGGATGGGGCGCGCGCCTCGTACTCCTCGCAAGCACACGCGGAGAGACACCAAAGGTGAACTTCTATCGCGATGTACACAAAAAAGGACTTATCCTTTACGGCGCACACAACGCCGTGCGTCCGCGTCAAGAGTCCTCCCCGAACTACTGGACACTTAAAGACGACAGCCGCTTACTGTTAACACTCATCGCTGAAAAACGATTTGACGTTGCACCCTTAATCAGCCATCGCATCCCTGGCGAAGAAGCACCAAAGGCATATCAACTCCTTATGGAATGGAACCCCGGTCTACTCGGTGTCGTTCTTCAATGGAACAACAACTTGTAGTGTTCTGTCATTCTTATTTTTATCGATTGTAGGATTGTAGGTTGGGTTGAACGCAGTGAAACCCAACATCCTCCTTAATACACCAAAGGACGCAGCCTGAAACGAAGTGGAAGGCGGAACGAAAAAAAGAACATCAACACCCAAACCATCTAACCTAACCGCAAGGAATAATTAAAGAATGGCACGCGAATATCCGATCGAAAATGTGCGCAACATCGGAATTGCAGCACACATAGATGCCGGCAAAACAACGACCACCGAACGAATCCTCTTCTACACCGGCAAAAAACACAAAATCGGTGCTGTAGACGACGGCACCGCTGAGATGGATTGGATGGTCCAAGAACGCGAGCGCGGCGTGACAATCACCGCCGCCGCAACAACCTGCTTCTGGGATGAACACGCAATTCACCTCATTGATACACCCGGACACGTCGATTTCACAGTAGAAGTAGAACGTTCTCTACGCGTTTTGGACGGCGTTGTCGCACTCTTCTGCGCCGTCGGCGGTGTCGAACCACAATCCGAAACCGTCTGGCAACAAGCCGATCGCTACAACGTACCACGTATCGTGTTCGTTAACAAAATGGACAGAGTCGGCGCAAATTACGCACGCGTCTTAGAGATGATGACAGAACAGTTAGGGGCGAACCCGCTACCACTCCAACTGCCCATCGGAGAAGGAACAGAATTTGAAGGCGTTATCGATCTCATAACACAAAAGGCACTCCGATGGGACCCAGCAGACCAAGGACAGACCTATTCAGAGACAGAAATCCCAACAGAATTCCAAGATGAAGTCGAAGCAGCACGAGAAAACCTCTTTGAGACTGTCGCCGTCGAAAACGAAATGATGCTTGAAAAATACTTGGGCGGCGAAGAAATCACACACGACGAATTACTGACAGCTGTTCGCACAGCCACCTTAAACGGGGCATTAGTACCCGTCCTGTGTGGAAGTTCCCTAAAAAACCAAGGTGTCCAACCGCTACTTGACGCAGTCATCAACTTTTTGCCATCCCCTGTCGATGTACCACCTATCGAAGGGGCAGCGCCACAACCGACCTCCGGCAGCAGACGTTCCAAACGCACAGGAGATACCACCGAGACAGATAAAGTGACACGTCCCGCAGACGACGCGGCTCCTTTCTCAGCCTTAGCGTTCAAAGTGGCGAGCCATCCAACCGTAGATAAACTCGTTTATTGCCGCGTCTACTCCGGCACGCTCAGGCGCGGCGAGGCAGTCTACAACGTCCGTTCCCAGAAACGCGAGCGCGTCAATCGCATCCTACAAATGCACGCCAACAAAGAGGCGGTCTCCGATGCAGCTTACGCCGGCGACATCGTCGCACTCGTCGGGCTTAAAGATACGAAAACAGCGGATACGCTAACAGACCCGAAAGAACCGATCTTGTTAGAAGCCATCACTTTTCCTGAACCGGTCATCTCCATCGCAATTGAACCTGAACGCGCAAGCGATGCCGACGCACTCGAAGAAACACTCGAAAAATTGATGGACGAAGACCCAACCTTCACCGTAGGAATCGACCAAGAAACCGGACAGCGAATTATCTCCGGAATGGGTGAACTTCACCTCGAAATCTTGACCGATAGAATGATCCGTGAATTTGGCGTAAACGCCCGGGTGAGTAAACTCCAAGTATCGTATCGCGAAACCATAAGTACAGCAGCAGAAGCGCGTGGAAAACACATCCATAAAACCGAAGAAGAAGGTATCTACGGCGATGTACAACTCACCGTGGAACCCTTAGAACGCGGCGAAGGCTTTCAGTTTGAGGATAACGCCGACGAAACACAGATCCCGAAGCAATACATCCCCTTCATCGAGAAAGCACTCGAAGGGGCAATGGTAACAGGACCCCGCATCGGATACCCGATGCAAGATGTGAAGGCAACGCTCACCGGCGGATCCTATCACCCAACCGATTCCTCGGAAGTCGCTTATGAGGCAGCAGCCGTCCACGCATTTGAAAACGCCCTCAGAAAGGCGAACCCCTTAATCTTAGAGCCGATTATGCGGATACACATCACCGTTCCTGATGAACATGTCGGTAAAGTTATCGGTGATCTGAATTCCCGTCGCGCACATATTAATGAAAGCGTCACACAAGACACATCCCAACAAGGAAACACATCGCAATTGAGGCGAGACATCATCAACGCTTTTATACCGTTATCAGAAACATTTCAATACACGACACATCTCCGTTCGATGACACAGGGACGGGGCGCGTTTACGTTGGAATTCTCGCACTATGAAGTCGTACCAGAATCGCTCACACCGGGAGCGAAACTCGCCGGCACCGTCTAACGTCCATGTGCTTTCATCACCGCTCGGAGTTCCGTCAACGGGATCGCGCGCATCGTTCGCCCGTTGCGTCCGGTTGTCGTCGTTGCCATTGTCATCGAATTGACGATAGCCTCCTCAGTCGCTTCAATAACCGCTTGGAAAAGTGAACTCAAATTTCCGTTAGTGAGCATCTCAATCTGAAAGGTCCCGGCTTCAGTCCGGCTCGGAAAGATGTTCGCAGTAGAAAATGCAATAACAAATTCGCCACTACCGTCCGTACTCGGTGTACCTGTACGCGCAAGTCCGTGTGTCGCGCGGATCGCCAACTGTTTTAACTGGCGATGTGTTAGCGGCGCATCCGTCGCAACAACAATGATAAATGAACCCTCCCGCGTCGGGCTCGGCGGATCAGCGAGCTCGCTACCGACAGGGACACCGTCAATCCGCAATTGATGCCGTCTGCCACCGTTGGAATTAACGAGGACACCGACTGTCCAGCCACCACGATCTTCGGACAAGACGCGGGAGGAGGTACCGATCCCGGCTTTGAAACCGTAGCAACGCATACCAGTACCACCGCCGACACAACCTTCAGCAACAGGACCATCGGTCGCGTTTTCAATCGCTTCAATCGCGTGTTCCGCTGTGACATGCAGCCCACTGATGTCGTTCAGACCACCATCGTAACACTCCGCTACAATCGGTAACACGATGTTGTTGTCTGGATACCGTTTGACAATGTAACGAACAACACCGTCATGAACCGCACCAACACTGAGTGTATTCGTCAGTAAAATCGGGGATTCGATCCAACCCGCTTGGTTAATACGAGCCATACCCGTCGCTTCGCCGTTACCGTGGATAGTATGCGCCGCACCGAACAGGCGCGCCGTCCAGATATCATCACTCGGAATAACAGCAGTGACACCCGTGCGAATCGAATCACCTTCATTCAAGGTAACGTGTCCGACTTTCACGCCAGAGACATCTGTGATCGCATTGTGCGTACCCGTCGGAAGCCTCCCAATCCGAATGCCGATGGCGCGTGCCCGGGCGCGAATAGCTGAGTCTGTCAATCCAACATTTGTACCGTATATAGAAGAACATGCAAAAAATGTCCCCGTCAGAACAATAAGGATCAACAATTGCACGCCATACGGATTCTCAATATCTCGCATTTTTTTAACAAATATTTTCATTGGCCAATTGGTTCCTATAGATTTCGCGAATTTGGTTAAAGATAGCAATATATGTTGGAAGCCGGTAGTCAGGATAACTCCACTCCCACGGCTGGAACGTTTTACGATAAAAGCGGAGCGTAATCTCCGCATAAATGCCATCACGGAGATAGAGACGGTGCGCGTGATCCTTCGTCGATGCAAGCACTAACTTTGCCAAGCAGAGGTAACCCGCGTCTAAATTAACGCGCCGTGCCTCGCCATTCGGCTTTTTTAACGCAAACATTCGCTCTACTGTATTCGTGAACAACTTCATCTCTGCCAACGTACCGGCATCAACGAGCCTTTCAAAACTGATAAATTGTCTCTGGATGTTCGGTCCCATCTCGGTTTCATAATAAGTTGTACTTGTAAAAGGCATCAACTCGCTTGTAAAGTCAATAGGTCCGAGACGTTGCCGAAGTTCGGCATAAACGGTCGGCAAAAGGCAAGGAACCGTTGTCAGCACACCAATGACAGCTTTAACAGGTTGCGGCGTTGTAATGGTTCCCATATTCACCTCCGTCGTCTAATCGCAGCTGCTTGCTGTAGGCACGAGCTGCACCACTGTTATTCTTGAAGAACGGAAGGATGAAGGCGCAAAAGACTTCCCTCACACTTCCAATCTTCCAATCCGTCTGTTGAGTATAGCAGACAACTTTCGGGATGTCAATATTTCATCTCTAAAATCAAAAATTGCGGTTTAAGGGCACAATATCGGTATTTTTTTTACAATTTGTTTTAAAAATGCGAAAAAAATGTATTTTTTTAAATTTTTTTCTTGACATTTTGCGAAAAATAATGTATAATACTCTGTTATGCTATGCTATGTTGCCATATTGAAACGGAAAAGTATCTGGGAGGCAGACTTTTTCGCAAAACCTATTTATAAAAGCTGCGTAACCACCGCCAAATAGGGGGACTCTATTCAGTGAACAAAAAGTCCAACCAGAAAAACGAGAGACACTCATTTGCCAAATCAAAAGTTGGGACGGAACTCCCGAATCTTATAGAAACCCAAAAACTTTCGTATGACGCCTTTTTACAGCGAAACGTCTCACCTAATGAACGGGAAAATACAGGACTCCAAGCAGTATTTAAAGAAGTATTTCCAATCTGGGATTTTTCGGAAGCCAATAGCCTTGAATTCGTCAATTTCACCCTCGGCACACCGAAATATACGTTACAAGAATGCATCGCGCGCGGCGTAACGTATCAAGTATCTCTCACAGCACGTATCATGCTCGTCCTGCGCGAAGAAGACCCAGACGCAGACGAACCGCACGTCGTAGATATCCGAGAATCAGATGTCTATCTCGGCGAAATACCATTAATGACAGAAAACGGTAGCTTTATTGTTAACGGTAGCGAACGTGTGATCGTGAGCCAGTTGCATCGCTCACCCGGTGTCATCTTTCTTGAAAAATCGTTACCCACTGGAAGACGCACGCTGACAGCGCAAATCATCCCGTATCGAGGCGCATGGGTCGAATTTGAAATAGACACCAAAGACCAGATTTACGTCCGAATCGACAAACGCAGAAAATTGCCCGCTACAGTGCTACTCCGAGCACTCGGATGGCAGACAGATGCCGACATCCTCAAACTTTATGCAAAAACGGAACGGCTCGTACTCGCCGGATGGAAAGTTACATCCGTTGAAGGACCCGCAATACAGGTTAAACCAGGCGATTTACTCAACACCACAGAATTCCGACAAGCGAAAAAGGATTATCCAGATATACAGGTCGAGAAGTATTATCGCGTTACCAAAGTACCTGAGAAAGAGTGCCCCCTTGAAGTCGGACAAGGACTGACATATCAAGAACGAACAAAGCACCGCAGAAAATGGAAAGGGTTTGAAACAGAACTCTTCCAACGGGTCATTGATATACACAACAGCGGCTGTGAATTCACAATCGGGCAGGTACTAACAAACTCGGAATATGAGGAGGCGCGCACACGATACGGCAAAAAAGCATTCACTGCTGAGCAGATCATACCCGATAACGCACAGGATAGAGTCTGTGCTGAAGACATTACCGATCCAGAAACCGGAGAAGTACTCCTTACAGCAAATACGCTCCTCACCGAAACCGAGTTGGAACGGCTCACAGAGGCAGGCGTTGAAGCACTCATCGTACTCGATGAAGAAGACTGCCAGAATATTGGACTTTTGCGCAACACCTTAGGAAACGACAGACAAGCAGACTACGATTCACAACACAACCTACAGGATGCAGCACTCCTTACAATCTTCCGCGCACTGAGACCCAGTGATACACCCAGCCCAGAGAATGCACGTAAGCACCTCTCATGGCTGCTTTTTGACGCACACCGGTACGATTTAGGAGGCGTTGGACGGTATAAACTGAATCAAAAATTTGGGCGTATTTGTCAGTATTTCAATTTAACACCCGATGAGGCGCGTGGGCGTAAAGTCGAACAGACGCACGATTATATACCCATTTACGGGGATCTCCCAGAAGAAACACTGCGCACACTGCGCCCCGAAGATATCGCCGCCACAATTATGTACTTCCTCAACGTACATAACGGGCTTGCACCCATAGACGATCTCGACCACCTCGGAAATCGACGCGTTCGCGTGATCGGGGAACTCCTCGAGAACCAATTCAGAATGGGTTTACTCCAGATTCGCAGAACAACACGCGAACGGTTGAGCACCAACAACGATATCGCGAAAGTGGTACCCTCTTCACTCGTAAATCCGAAACCACTTATGATGGCACTTCGCGAATTCTTCGGTTCAAACCAATTGTCGCAGTTCATGCAACAAATTAATCCGCTCGATGAATTAACCCACAAACGTCGTATCTCAGCAATCGGACCAGGCGGACTCCATCGAGATAGAGCAACTGCCGCCGTCCGAGACGTCCACCGGACACATAACGGACGCGTTTGCCCATTGGAAACACCGGAAGGACCATCCATCGGACTCATCGTCTCCCTCGCCTGCTACGGACGCATAAATCGTTACGGTTTTATGGAAACACCTTACAGCGAACGCGGATGGATCGTTACCGAAATCTTTCATCCAAAATGTCCACTCGACATTGGACAAGATATTAGCAGTACCGAATACCGCAACACGCTTAAGGACTACCCAGGATTCGCCGCTGCTGAACACCATAACGAGATAGATGTTCGGTCGAAAAATAACGAAACGTTCACCAAACAAGAACCAGAAAAGTTGGTGGATTTACAGACGGAGCGAGTTTGGCAAATTACTGAAATCTTTCATCCAAACTGTCCTTTCAAAATTGGAGACACGATTTCCGATATCGACTATTGGCAGGCACGGCAAAGTTATCCGGGAATCAATGTGGTCCGCTCTGAAGATTTCAACTCTATCGAATATCTAACAGCCGATGAAGAAGATACCGCCAACGAAGGGCAACCCGCTCGCATCGCAGCAAAAGCGGCACCCCGCAACACCGTACAAAACGGTAATTCGGATGCTTCAGGAGACCTACTACCTGTCCGTAGTGGTGAAGATGTACTCTCCCTCCCCATGGAAAAGATTGATTACATCGGTGTCGCACCGCAGCAGATCGTCGGTATTTCCGCAGCACTCGTACCATTTCTCGAACACGAAGACGCAAACCGCGCATTGATGGGCGCAAACCACCAACGCCAAGCCGTCCCACTCATCCGACCACAAGCACCCCTCGTCGGAACCGGAATGGAAGGACCCGCAGCACGGTATTCAGGCGCACTCATCACAGCAAAACGCGCCGGAACCGTCACAAGTGTTTCCGCCGAGGAAATCCTTATCTATACAGGCCAAGCACTCCACCACGATGAAGGTGAAAATACGTTCAGTGAGATGGGATACGATGTCTATAAACTTCAAAAATTTAAG
Source organism: Candidatus Poribacteria bacterium (assembly GCA_022823085.1). GTDB lineage: Bacteria > Poribacteria > WGA-4E > WGA-4E > WGA-3G > WGA-3G. Next base: position 9,003 of record JAJDXV010000133.1, on the reverse strand, counting down.
AGAAGCAACAGCGGCACATGTATCCATCAACGTCCAATCGTCGCCGTCGGAGACAACGTCGAAACTGAACAAGTTATCGCTGACGGCACCTCTACGGAAAACGGAGAACTCGCACTCGGCAGAAACATACTCTGCGCTTACATGCCGTGGGGCGGACACAACTACGAAGACTCCATCCTTATTAGTGAAACGCTTATCAAAGAGGATACTTTCACCTCTATCCATATCGAGGAATTTGAAGTCGAGGCGCGCGAAACGAAGGTCGGACCCGAAGAAATCACACGCGACATACCAAACGTCAGCGAACAGCGACTCAGCCAACTCGATGAAGAAGGTATTATCCGCATCGGCAGCGTTGTTAAAGCCGGGAGCATCCTTGTCGGAAAAATCACACCCAAAGGTGAAAGCGAGTACGGACCAGAGCAGAAACTCCTACAAGCCATCTTCGGTGAAAAAGTTAAAGACGTACGCGACGCATCCACCTACGTACGTCCAGGCGTTGAAGGCGTCGTTATTGATGTGAAGGTGTTTTCACGTAAAGTCGATGGAACACAACAAGGCAACTGGAAACAGGGCGACAGCGGAGCACCGAAGGCTAACGACCCTACCCAATTGCGATACCAATCGAAACGTAAGCAAATTGAGGAAAATTGGCAACAACAGACCACCTCAATCCGCCGCCGAAGAATTGAAGAAATTCGCAATACGCTCATCGGATGCGAACTCACTGACCCACTTTTAGGGGTCGGAGATTCCGAACCGCTCGCGAATACAGGGGATACACTGACCGCCGAGATGCTTGACGCTTATACCTCCGGCTCCATCGCAGAGGAGTATCACACGGTGACGGAAGATACCGCCGCCGAAGCCTTTATCGCTGCGCAACACTACAAGATCACGAGTGTCCCTGAACCAATACCGACATTAGAACTCTACACACCAGACGCTGCAGCCGATGAAACCATACACTCCGACAACGATGAATCTGAGGACTTCGATTTTGAAGAAGCCGGAATATCCGAAGCGTCAACACCAGGAACTCTCACCGCAGTCCAAGAATATTTCGGACGCGTTTGTGAGCCGCTCCTCGGAAATACCGAAATAAATCTCCCGGAAGATATAAACGCAACTGAACAGGGCGGACATGCCGGGGTTTCACTGATCGGTGCCGATCAGAGTGTCGTCGCAATCGCTTTACATAAAGACGCACACACGGATGACGTAAACACCAAAGATGAAGCGGACACCGAATATCTCAGCGAAGCAATCCTTGCAGCAGGCGCACGATTCGGTGTACTGCTGACCGATGACCTCCAACCCGATAACTGGGAATTCTATGAACTCGACGATAACGCTGAATTAAAAAACCAGACACGCCCAGAATTTGAGCAGGCTGTCGTCAGACAAGTAGAAAATACTAGATGTCCATTCCTTGAAGACGAAGAATTTTCTGAAATCGAATGGAAGAATTTCAGTGAAATCTATGCCAATTTACAAGCAGACCCGTTTTGGCAAATCAAGGAAGTATTTGATCCGACCTGCCCATTAACACCCGGACAAAAACTTACCGATACTGATTATCAAAAGGCGTGTAACGATTACCCCGCACACCCAGTAACCGCCGGACAGCGACTGACTGCAGAAGAACTACAGGAACTTAAAAAGACTGCCAAAGACCTAAAAACTGATAGTGTGTGGCACGTTACCGCCGTTTTCGACCCGAAATCTCCACTATCGGTCGGAGAATATGTTGCTGACGCTGACTATCAGAAAGCGTCTAAAGCGTGCAGCTTGGCTTTTTCGGACATCCGTGTTACGAACCCCGAGGTACGAGAACACATTCAACGCATCGAAGAAATGGCACAGGGACGGATAACCGCTTACACGGAAGAAAAAGAACAGGCACTTCAGCAACTGGAGATGGGGGATGAACTGAAACCCGGTGTTATCAAGCGTGTCAAAGTCTATGTTGCCAGCAAACGTCCTATCTCTGTCGGCGACAAAATGGCAGGACGCTACGGCAACAAAGGCGTTGTCGCCAAAATCTTGCCCGCTGAAGATATGCCATACCTACCTGACGGTACACCCGTCGAGCTGGTATTGAATCCGTTAGGTGTCCCATCTCGCATGAACGTCGGGCAAATCTTGGAAATTCACCTCGGATGGGCGTGCCACGAACTCGGTGAGCACGTCGCATCCCCTGTATTTGATGGCGCGACTGAAGAGGAAGTCTTTAAAATGCTCGGTGAAACCACTCTACCCGAACGGAGCAAAGAGACAGGTAAAAGCATACTCTTTGACGGGAGAACCGGCGAACCATTCGCACAGGAAATAACAGTCGGATACGTCTATTTCCTCAAGTTGAACCACCTTGTCGCAGATAAGATGCATGCCCGATCCACCGGCCCTTACTCCCTCGTCACACAACAACCGCTCGGTGGGAAGGCACAGCACGGCGGACAACGGCTCGGCGAGATGGAAGTTTGGGCATTGGAAGCTTACGGCGCAGCACACACGCTCCAAGAAATGCTCACGCTCAAATCCGACGATGTCCTCGGAAGAAGAGAAATATACGAATCGGTTGTCAAGGGACTAAACCCCGATCCACCAGGAACACCCGAATCGTTCAAAGTGTTAGTCCGTGAACTCCAAACCCTTGGACTCCACGTATCCCTCGACCCAGATGAAGAATAATCTTTTTCAACGCTTGTAGGGGCGGGGTCCCCCCGCCCGATATATAATAGGACTTACGCATACCGCTCTTTACGTACCATAATCTGTTAGATTGTGACACAAAAACGCTGTGTTTACACAAAATTTCAGCTAACAGAGCCACGGACAGTCAAAATTGCGTAAGCCCTAAATCATTTATGACTCCACATAAGCATGTAAGCCCAAGCAACGCGCAGGGCGAGTCTACGGACAGGATGTTTCCCAACCAACTCGCCTAACCGAACCGCAAGGAAAATTTAAAAAATGAACACGGCATTTGACAGCATCTCCATAAAAATAGCCTCACCTGACCAGATAAAAGACGCAGCGAAGCAAACCAGCTGCAAATATCGGAAACCTGCTGACGCTACAGATGGAACCTTTAACTGCCCTGAGAAAGGTACCTGCAACTGCGGCGAGGTCAAGAAGGCGGAGACTATTAACTACCGATCTTTCCGTCCGGAACCCGAAGGCCTTTTTTGCGAGGCTATCTTCGGACCCCAAAAAGATTGGGAATGTAACTGCGGAAAATATAAGCGCATTAAACACAAAGGCGTGATATGTGACCGCTGCGGCGTTGAGGTCACACAGCAACGCGTCCGTAGAGACCGGCTCGGTTATATCCAACTCGCCGCACCCGTCTCTCATATCTGGTACTTTAAGGGACTGCCATCGCGCATCGGTATCTTCTGCGGACTCTCCACGCGTGATGTTGAACGCGTCCTCTATTTTGAAGGCTTCATCGTTGTTGAGGTAACCGACCCAGAATGCCCACTCGAAGTCGGACAAGTGTTAACCGAGGTCGAATACGTCGAAAACAGTAATAAGCACTGGGGACAATTTCGAGCTGGCACCGGGGCAGAAGTCATTCGCGAGATCCTTAGCAACATCGATCTCGATGAAAAAATCAAAGAACTAACCCAAGAACTCGAAGAAACGACGAGCCAACAAAAACGGCTTAAAACCTCTAAGCAGCTAAAGCAGATGGCTGATTTTGTCGAGGCTGAACAGCGACCCGAATGGATGATCCTTGACGTCATTCCCGTCATACCACCGGATCTAAGACCCCTCGTCCCACTTGAAGGTGGACGGTTCGCAACCAGCGATCTCAACGATCTATACCGCCGTGTTATCAATCGTAATAATCGACTCCGGAAACTCATACAACTCCGTTCCCCAGAGGTGATCCTCCGAAATGAAAAACGGATGTTACAAGAAGCCGTTGATGCATTTTTCGACAATGGAAGGCACGGTAGACGTGTCACCGGACCCGGTAACCGACCCCTCAAATCCCTCGCTGAAGTACTCAAAGGTAAGATCGGACGCTTCCGACAGAACCTACTCGGTAAACGTGTTGACTACTCCGGACGGAGCGTCATCGTTGTCGGACCCGAACTCGGGCTACACCAATGTGGTATCCCGAAACAGATGGCAGTCGAACTCTTTAAACCCTTTATCATTGAGCGACTTCAGGCTTACGGCTATACGCAAACCATTAAACGCGCAAAGCATATCGCCGAACACGTTGACTCCGACTCACCCGTCTGGGAAGTTGTAGAGGAAGTCATCGCCGACCACCCCGTTCTCCTCAACCGGCCACCGACGTTGCACCGCCTCGGTATCCAAGCGTTTTTACCCGTCTTGGTCGAAGGTAAATCCATCAGAATCCCGCCGCTCGTCTGCAAGGCATTCAACGCAGATTTTGATGGCGACCAGATGGCAGTACACGTACCACTGACTGTAGAGGCACAAGCCGAAGCAAAACTCCTCATGCTCAGCAGCCATAACATCTTGAAACCCTCACACGGTGACCCGATCGCTGTCCCCGAACTTGATATGGTACTTGGACCCAGCTTCTTGACAAAGACGCTGCCTGAGTATGCTGAAGATGCCGAACTTTTACACAAGGCATACACAACGAGCGACACCTCTCTTTTCGATGAAATTCGTCAGAAACCTTGGCATCACCGCCGCTACTCACATACAGAAGACGTTATTACCGCACATGTTGCCGGTCAACTGAAACTCCACGATAGTATCCAACTCTTCTGTAAATCCAATGGCCACACCGAAAACGGGAGCGCGACAGAACCAATTCTCACAACGGTCGGGAGAGTTATCTTTAATGAAGTGCTGCCCCCTGAATTGGAATGGAAAGATGAACATTCTGAACAAGATATTCCATTCTACAACGCCGAAGCCGGCGGACGCGCACTCTCCACACTTATTCATCGATGCTTTAATGAACTCGGTACAGGGGCTACCGTTGAAGTACTCGAGAACGTCCAAAAACTCGCTTTTGAGTACGCAACCCTGAGCGGCGTCTCCCCCGGTATCAAGGACTATATAACACCAGACAACCGGGACGCATTGGTGAATGAAGCAAAGGCAAAAATTGCTTCCCTACTTGAAGCCGCGGAAACAACCGATCGAGAAGAACACGAAAACGAGCAGATCCGTATCTGGTTCGATGCCATGGCGGCAATAGAAAAACAGATGTTTGAAACCTTACCTAACCTCGCGGACACACCGCTCGTTGAACGCGCCAACCCTCACAAGGTACATCCCGAAGTTGACCCGTATGGCACAGAAATCGCTGATAAAACAGTCAAAGGGTTCAGTCCCGTACATATTATGGCGGATAGCGGCGCACGCGCACGGAAAAATCCGTTTATGCAGATCAGTGCATTTATCGGACTCAAGGCGAAACAGGACGGCAACATCCTCATACCACCTATCGGGACATCTACCGATAATGAATATTTTTCTTCTTATCGGGAAGGATTGGATGTACTCGACTATTTCAACTCTACTTACGGATCCCGGAAAGGGTTGGTCGACACAGCACTCAAAACAGCGTCTTCAGGATACCTGACACGTAGACTTGTCGATGTCGCACAAGATGTCCGTGTTACCATGGAAGATTGCGGCACGCTGAACAGCATCCAGAAGTTCCCAACAGCAGGCGGCGATCTCGCCTTTAAAATCAGCGGACGCACGGCTGCCGAAGACATACGCCACCCAGAAAACGGTGACGTACTCGTCCCTGCCCACGAGGTCATTTCCGCACAGATGGCAGAACAGATTGATAAACTCGGCATAAAGATAGTCAACGTCCGTTCCGTACTCACTTGCCAAGCGGAGGACGGGGTCTGCGCAAAATGCTACGGGAACGACCTAACAACGAATAACCTCGTGAATGTCGGTGAAGCTGTCGGCATCATCGCCGCACAATCCATCGGCGAACCCGGAACGCAGCTCACAATGCGGACGTTCCATACCGGCGGCGCAGTTGAAGAGGTTTCCGAAGCACGGCAGCATAGAATCCTATCTAAAGCCACCGGCACCATACGGTTCCGGGATTTCCAACTCGGACAAACCGTCAAAAAAGAAGGGGACCTCTGGATCGTACTTGAAAACCGAACGAACCTTGACGGACCCGCCTACAAAGTCCAACAGGTCAATCACAAGGAATGTCAACTACGTGAGGGTGAACTCCTCAGTGAAAAACAGTATAGCGAAAACACTGAACGCTATAAAGGTTTTGATACCAAAGCCTGGCAGTACGAAGTCACCGACGTACTCGACAGCAACTGTAAACTCAAGGTTGGGCAGCAACTATCACAAGCAGAATACAACAGGGCTTTGGTAGTCTACGGTTTTCAACGGTTTGTAACACCGAAATACCGTGTAACAGAAGTTCAACACCCTAAAATCTCGGTCGCTGTCGGAGACCTCCTGACCGAAGAAGAGGCGGAACAGAAGAAAGAGGAAATTCGCCAAGGGTTTGACGGTGAGTGGCACTACGCTGACGCTGCAATGGACGCTATTTTGGTTTCCGACGGCGAGAGCACCATAGCCATCGACAATACAGGTCAAGAAACCGAAGATGATGCCGAAACGGACAGAGATGTTGACTTCAGGTCGGAACGCGTTTACCGGATCACCGAGAAAACTGACAAAGCCTTCCCATATCAAGTCGGCGAAGAAATCTCAACGGAAGACATCACACCCTGGCTCACACCCTTCGAGGTGGAAATAAAGCCTGTCTATGTTGTACACACAGATGTTAACGATTTTTCGGCTGAACAGGTACTAACAGCACGTGAATTCGAGGATGCCCGACAGCAATATCAGCAACGTGAACGCGCATTTAAAGTCGAGAAGCACGACATCGAACGACACATTGTAACCACTGTCCACCACCCAGAATGTCCGCTTAAACCGGGTGAGGAGATCACCGAAGATGCATTAGACCGCGCACATAAGCGGTTCAGCGGGTTCGACACACAAAAACTAAGACACCGGGTAACGCAAGTCTATCACCCAGATTGCACGCTTAAACCGGGAGACCTCATCAGTGAGAGTGAGGAGAAAAAGTATAAAGAGCGTTACCAAGGGTTCACAACTTCTACAGAGGAAGACACACTCGGCGGCTTTGAAGCAGAGCGCATGTACCGCATAACTGCCGTTAATCACGAGGATTGCCCCTTAGAAGTAGGTGAAGTGATAACACAGCACGAGACAACCGCAAAACGCCGAGAATACAAAGGCATGGAAGTCTCGCGGCATTATGAAGTAACAAGTGTAGAGGACGGCACGACAACGGTAACCCTCGGGCAAACCCTTACTGAATCGGAGTATAAAGCACTCCAGAAAACCGACAAAACCCTCCGAGATAAAGTCGTGAGCCACTACAAGGTCGTGAGTGTACATCACCCCGAACTCCAACAAGAACTCGAGGTCGGCACCGAACTGTCCGATAAGGATTACAAGACTTACAATCGTAAGTTCAAAGGGTTTGATACCGAACTGATCTTTCGCGTCGTTGAAGATAAACGCGAAATTGAGAACCCGCTTGAACCAGGCACGGAACTCCTGTCAAAGGAATATCGCGCATTGGAGAAAGCCAACCAACGAATTACCCATACAGTAACTAATGTCCATCACCCGAACTGCAAGTATGCTGTCGGGGATGAATTGTCAAATCAGGAGTATCATGACGCTCAAGTACAGTTCCGCGGATTTGAAGTGGATGAGTTAGACCTTCAGATGCGAATCGAAGTAGAAACCGATGAAAACACCCGAATACCCCACGTGATTCCTGCGGACTACTCCTTCTCTCTCGCTGAAGGTGCTTCTGTCCGTAAAGGCGAAGCACTCGCCGAACTCCATGAGCGGACAGCGAACCTCGACATTGTTGCAGGTATCCCACGTGTCACTGATCTCTTTGAAGCACGGCGACTAAAACGCGGCGATGCCGCTCAGATCGCAGAAATTGAAGGGTTCGTCCGATCCGCCGGCACAAAGAACGGAATACCCACATATCGCATTGAGCATGAAGGATACGAAAGCAGACTCTATCAGATTCCTGATGAAAAACGACTCATCGCTGAAGGCGATTGGGTCGACGCAGGTGAACAACTCACCAACGGGTTCCTTAACCCACACGACATCTTGAGTATCGGGCGCGTCACCATTGAAGGCGTACCCATTGAAGGCGAAGAAGCCGTCTGGGCATATCTCGTCGATGAAGTACAGAAGGTCTACGGCAAAAGCATCATCAACGATAAACACGTCGAAGTCATCGTCCGACAGATGCTGACCAAGGTACGTATCACCGACCCAGGCGACACACACTTCTACCCGAATGATGAAGTCCATCGCAAAGAGTTTCAACGTGTCAACACCGAAATTCTGGAGAAAGATGGGGCACCCGCAACCGGTGAACCGATTCTCCAAAGTATCAGTAAAGCGTCCTTGAGCACAGATAGCTTCATCTCTGCCGCGTCCTTCCAGCAGACAACGAAGGTACTAACCGACGCAGCCGTGAGCGGGCAAACCGATAAACTCTTCGGACTCAAAGAAAACGTCATCCTCGGACGACTCATCCCAGCAGGCAGTGGGTTCTCCGAATTTCAGAACTTAGAGGTAGCCGGTGAAGACGACCCCGATGAAGTCTCCAAAAATGGTGAGGAAAGCGAATCTGAAGCAGACGAGCCAAACACCACTGAAACCTCTCCGACAGATATCGCAGATGCCCTCTTCCCTTCGGATGACGAATAGTCCTAAACACCTAAACTCGTAGGGGCGTTCGCAGCCGTACCACACAGGTGTCAGTTCAGTAAGTCCCGTAGACCCCATACATTATAGGACTTACGCATATCGCTCTTTTGTACCACAATCTGTTAGATTGTGACGCAAAAACGCTGTGTTTTCAGAAGAATTTCATCTAACAGAGCCACCTATAGCCAAAAGTGCGTAAGTCCTGCATTATTCACTATGGGGTCT
>JAJDXV010000148.1 GCA_022823085.1 Candidatus Poribacteria bacterium | reverse complement strand
TTCAATTGTACGATTTGGATCATGGTTTTGCTTTACATATGTGCCCGTTCTTAGGAAAGATCGCGAGCGCAGCTCGCTCCTACAGAGGAAGACGTATCCATATATATAAAGTGAATAGGTACAATTGAATGGCCCTGCCCTTTTTGTGAGCTCTTCTTGACAATTCGGGACCTGCAGGGTATAATTAAAAAAACACATCAGGAAGCCGAGATTCATATATACCTATGAACCGAATTGATAAAAAATTTCAAGAACTCCGAGATCAAGGTGCCAGCGCATTTATGCCGTACGTCTGTGCTGGTGACCCGAACCCCGAACTTACCTCTAAACTTCTCCTTACGCTTGAGGCAGCAGGCGCGGACCTGATTGAGCTCGGTGTCCCTTTCTCTGATCCGATTGCAGATGGACCTACCGTCCAACGCGCAAGCGAACGCGCACTCACACACCGCATTTCACTCCAGCAGATTCTGGAAATGGTTCCGACCCTGCGTAAACAGACAGATATTCCGATTGCTCTGATGGGTTACTATAACCCGATCTTTCGGATGGGGGAAGAGGCATTTTGTAAAGCGGCACAAAACGCAGGGGTTGATGGTGTTATCGTGCCGGACTTACCGCCAGAACAGGCGCAATCGCTCCTTGAAGTTGCGCCACGCTATGACCTCGCCACGATCTTTCTGGTCGCGCCGACAAGTCCACCGGAACGGATGCAACTAATTGCCTCGGTCAGCACAGGATTCATCTATTGTGTCTCCGTGACAGGGGTAACAGGTGCGCGGACGATGTTATCAGACGAGGTCACGCCGATGATCACAGAACTGCGAAAACACACGGACAAGCCGATTAGTGTCGGTTTTGGTGTATCAACGCCTGAGCAGGCAACACAAGTTGCACAGATCGCTGATGGTGTGGTTGTCGGGAGTGCTATTATCGATGCTTATGAGAAGCATATCAACGACGAGGAAAAATTGCTTATTTCAGTAAAGGAATTCGCGTCAGATTTGGCGGCGGGGGTAAAGGCGTAACGAATCCATCGAATTGAGCAACGGAGGATTCAGTATATGGCTTATAGCAATTTCACCTTAGAAACAGTCACGGAAACATTTCAACTCGAACTATTTCAGTCCGCAGGTATCTTTTCCGAAACGGAGCAGGTTGAACCGAGTTCGGAACTCATCAAGGCGTTGGCAAAGAAGGTCCCGTTAGCCGTTGCGATAGGGACAGAAAAGGCGAAGTCAGAGATGATCGTCGCCGATGTACTCGTTGAACTCAGGGAGCACTTTGATCATCGTATTAGTCTTTTTTCGGGTATTGATTTTAATGTTGATACTGAAAACGACTTGACAGGTGTGTGTGATTTTTTGGTGAGTCTATCTCCAAACCAGTACTATTTGGAGTCCCCTGTTATTATCCTTGTTGAAGCCAAGAAAGACGACCTCATAACAGGCCTCGGGCAGTGTGTTGCGGAGATGATCGCTGCGCAACGCTTTAATGCCGAGAAAGAGAACGACATTCCACGTGTTTATGGTGCCACAACAACAGGGACGAATTGGCTCTTCCTCAAATTGGAAGGGAAGCAACTCCACATTGACATGGAAACTTATATGCTTGAGCGATGCGACAAAATTCTCGGTATCCTCGCAAGTATGGTGTCACAAAAGGTATAAAATCCGCTACATACCACGCCTGATACCAAAGTCCGCCTCAAATGCCTCCCAAATATCCTCTGGAATATCTGCAGTCGCTGCTTCGTATCCATCTTCCACTTGTGCTTTGTCCGCAGGGCCGAACATCACAACGCCGTCTATCGGCGCAGCGAGGCAAAACTGCATCGCCAGATGACGGATGTTGACCCCGCGTTCCTGACACCATTTCCACATGAGATATGCCTTCGGTTCAGCATCCGGATGACGGCGGCGTTCATCTTCGACGTTCGGTTCCGCGCCCGTTAAACTTCCCATACCTAATGGACTTGCCAAGATAATGCCGACATCGTGTTCGCGTGCCAACGGCAGCGTCGTCTCCGCTACAGATTGCGATAAGAGTGTATAATCCAAGAAGGTCAGGATAATATCGATATGTCCAGTTTCGATCAATTCTTTGTGGAATTCATGGGAACGTACCCCTGCGCCGATATGTCGGATATAGCCTTCTGCTTTCATTTTTAACAACGTATCCAATGCGCATCCGGGTGCCAGTACGCTCTCCATATCCATCGGATCGTGGATAAGTACAGCATCGAGATAATCTGTGCGGAGATCCTTAAGGCTATTCGTGACACTCCAGCGTGTGCCTTCAGCCGAGAAATCTTTCCGTCGCTCAGGATGTGTGCCGACTTTGGCTTGCAAGTAAACCTTTTCTCGCAACCCACCAGAGAGTGCCTCTCCCCAGAGGTGTTCGGCGTGTCCGGGATAGGTGTCGATGTAGTTAATACCGAGTTCAATACCGCGTCGGATTGCACCGATGACTTCAGCATCCGGTTTCTGCCAGATCCACGCTGCACCGAGCGCAAGTGCGTTCGGACGCATCTCAGTCCGTCCCATACGTCTAACTGCTAATTTTTTCGACATAACTGTTATCTCATCCTTTACTCTAAAAAAAAAGTGGGAAGGAGGAATCTTCCTATCCTGAAAATCCCATCGTCCTGTGAATCGTGATTCAGACAGTTTAACCCGCGAGTTCCTGTCTGAGTTTATGTGTAGATTCCGCAAGCGATTCCTGTAGATAGGGATACTGAAAACCACCCCATCGGTCAGGCGGCGGTTCGTGTGCCTGTGCGATCTTCAGGCTCACAAATATCGGACCCGTTTCATGCCAGATGCTCGGAAGTTCGGCTGCAAGTTTTTCTGAGTTATCAAACTCGTAGACCTTTTCAAAACCTGTCCCTTTAGCGATTGTCGTCCAGCTGAAACGGGTGTTGCCATCAGGTACGGGTTGATTGCCTGTGACTTCATAGGAGCCGTTATCACAGACGAATAGGAGATAGTTCGTGGGTGGTGCATTCAGAGCGGTAATCGTCGCCAATGTGCCTAAACACATCAACATACTGCCATCACCATTAATCACAATGACTCTCCTATCGGGTACGGCGAGTGCGATACCGAGTGCGAAATCGGCGGCGTGTCCCATCGCGCTCCCGACGGATGCGAAGTCCAAGGGGTGTGTTGATATTTTGCCCCACGGCACGCTGCTCCCCATCGTCGTAACAACGATCTCGTCTGTCCGCTGGTCCGCAATAAGTTGTAGACACTCTTCCTTGATAAGCATGATTTTTCTCCGAAAATTGGCTTTGTACTATTTCTCTTCAGGCGGTAAAAACTTGACGACTGGTGGTGTTGTCCATGCTGTTGTCGTAACTTGGACGTGATTCGTGAATTCCGTTTCTGTCTCAAACCCGTCAATACCGCCACCCCAAATAGCGAACGTCCGGTAGTTGAGTCTACCATTCGTGTCCGGCGTTAAAACAACCGGTATAATCGGTTTTTCAGAGGCATCAGGGTCGCTAAACGCCACCTCTTGTACGGTGGGGACGATAAGTGCGATACCGAGTGTGTCTATTCCCCTTGGGTCTGTTCCCCAACTCCATATCCAACCCTGTTCTCTGTCCACGCTATTCGCACCTTGCAGATTCGGGATCCCAGTGGCAATCGCGTAATTTGTGGGTAGATTTCCGTCAATATGGATATGATGTTCAATCCACGGATTTTCCGCATAGATGAAGGTTGTTGAGGTTAACCGTCTCGTCTCACCGTTGATATTCCATTCGGGTAGAATCCTTTGAACGACAGAGCGGATTGCTCCGTTTGCGAGGATCCGTGTGTAGCCGCCGTCTGATGGTAGTGGTGTCATCACTTCTGTCGCCTTATCCCACAATGCGATCCCGCCGCAGCCTATTAAACCTTCAGGGGAATTTAGTGGGAACATATCCGTAGTTTCAGGGTCGAGAAGCCTATTCAGGGACAAACCTATTGACTCGACAACATCTAACTGCCCATCTGTGGCAGTCTGCTGTCCGAGACTCGAAACCCCACTGCTGTATGATTTACGGATAAAGTAGGTCTCTTGATTTTCAAGATCGCGTAAGATCCACTGTTGATCAGGTTTTGTTACCTCTTTTTGAACCTCTTGGGAGAGCGTTATACCGTTACTCTCAAAATGGCTTCTGAGTTCAGGTGAGAGCGGACCTTCGTAATCTAATTCGCCTTGGAACATCGTGTTTAGGCTGAAACGTTTCATTCGCTTTTTACCGTACGCCGTGAATGCACCGTTTGGCTTCAGGAGATACGCAATTAAATTGGATTCCATTGCCGACACGACGTTCAATTCAGGAAAGATAGCCGCCCGGGTCTGCTTGTTGATGTCAAGCGTTAAGGTTGCTCTTATACTCGGATCGTAAAGGATGGAGACCTCTTTCGTCTCCCCTTCTCCTAAGTTTAGCAAGAAACAGAGTTGATCGAGTTCCCCGTCGTAGTCCAGATCGTCCGCTTGTGCTGGTATTATCACCTCTGGCGGTGCTTTCCCTGTAACGACGGAATACGCTTTGAAGGAGAAATCAGGATTGACGTTTCGGAGTTCGGCTCCGGTTAGCACAATCGGCACATTTTTTCGAGCGATAGGTAGTGTATTTTGGATGGAGAGACGGATTTTGCTAATGTTCTGATTGCCGCCCGGCATTGTACATGAACTTAGCATCAGTAGGTATCCAAAAATAAGCGATAGACAGCTTGTTAAAACAGCCCTGGCTATCTGCCGTTGCCTAAGGTTTTGCGTATGTGTAGTTTCCACTTTTTTTTCCTTGTTTTTTATGGATTCGGTAGTACTTCGAGCAGACGCTCAATTTCGGATGCTGTATTATAGAAATGCGGCGAGACTCTGACACCGCTTCCACGTTCTGCGGTAATGATGTTTTCGGCACAAAGCATCTCATAGAGTTCAGTAGGTGTGTGCTGCGGGCTCCCGAAGATAACAATTCCGGCGCGTTCTGTGTCCTTTTTCGGTGTGCTAACACGATAGCCTTTCGCTTCTAAGCCAGCGATTAATTGTGCGGTGAGTTCCAAAACCCGTTTTTCAATAGACGCAATACCGATGTCTTGTAGTAATTCAATCGCTGCTTTAAGTCCATATAACCCGACGCTATTATAAGAACCTTCCTCGAAACGGGTCGCATCCGGTTTTTGCGTTAGCTCATAATTGAGGAAATCGCGCGGATTTACGACACTTGCCCAACCGATATTGGTGTTGATTAACTGATCGCGTTTCTCGTTAGCACAGTAGAAGATTGCAGCACCTTCCGGTGCCAACAACCATTTATGTCCATCGGCGGCGAGAATATCAACGTTCCAAGATTTCACATCCACTTCAATAGCACCGAGACCTTGAATAGCGTCCACAACGAACCAGATATCGCGTTCTCGGCAGAGCTGACCGAGTGCTGCGATGTCGTTTCGGAATCCGGAAGCGAATTCCACATGACTGATCGTTAAAACACGTGTACGCTCGTCAATCGCAGAGGCAATATCGTCAATACAGATACGTCCATCGCGTTCTGGCACCATGCGTGTATCGACACCGTAGCGTTCCTTCAAACGCCACCACGGGTAGACATTTGCGGGGAACTCAACTGCTGTTGTAACGACGTTGTCCCCTGTTTTCCAGTCGATACCGTTCGCTGCAATGAGAATCCCTTGGGTCGTATTTTTCATAAAGGCGATTTCGGTGGTATCGGCGTTGATGAGTTGCGCCGCTGCGAACCGACACGCCTCTGCTGTTTCTGCCCAATCGTCGGCGTGGACAGCACCGTGAAACGTCGCGTCTTCGATGAATCCGGTCATCGCAGCTTTCACGCTTCGCGACAAGGGTGCGACACCGGCATGGTTCATGTAAACGTAAGTTTCAGTTACCGGAAATTCGCTCCGCCACTTTTGCCAAATTTTAGGTTCAGGGGAACTATTCACGACATGTCCCTTCGTTGTTCGTACTTAAAATTGTTTCTACAGCGTAGTCCTTGACGTGTTTCGCATTCGCAAATGCGATGAGTTCACCAAACACCCCGAAGCAGAATACCAATATACCGGTAGCGATCAGAATAGGACTTAAACCGTGTCCTATAGTTCCGAACGTGGTCATCCGCAACATGAAAAAGAGTCCACCGAGCATCAACGACATCACGCCGATGGGCCCCAAAAAACGGATGGGTCTCCGTTTACATCCGAAGATGAAAAAGTGCGCGAGTTTTCCGGACACAGCTGATGTCTGGTTCGCTTGTCGAATTTTATTTTCTGTCAATCCACCCAGGATAAGTAAGGATATTGCTAAACCGAGGCAGCTGAGTGCTGCGGCGTTGGCAGCCCCAAATAAGATGCGTCCTAAGACGAAAAAAGGGAGACTTAGCACCGCAGCAGCACGGAATGCTCTCTGCTTCGGGTTAAACAAGGCATTTGACAACCGATTCCACAGGTTCTTAGGGTTTTGCGGTTTCGGGGAAGATGTGAAAACGGATATTATAAGTTTGAACGCAATAATATCGAACATAACACGCCATATCCGTCCGAGTCCATACTTGCTTTTTCCGAAACGTCGCGGATGATGTGAGACGACAATCTCGGCGATACGCGCGCCTACGACCGTAGCCATCGCTGGAATGAAACGGTGCATCTCGCCGTAGAGCGGCACCTGTTTAATGATCGATGCTCGGTAGGCTTTCAGTGAACACCCGTTATCGTGGATCGGGACACCTGTCACTTTACCGATAATCCAATTCGCGATGATCGAAGGTACACGCCGTGTCAGAAATTTATCCTGCCTATTTTTCCGCCAACCACAGACCAAATCGTAGCCTTCATCGAGTTTTTCAAGCAATCTCGGCATATCGATCGGATCGTTCTGCAAGTCGCCATCCATACTGATGATCCGTTCACCACGTGCGAATTCAAATCCTGCTGCCATCGCTGCTGTCTGTCCGGCGTTCTTCTCAAATCGGATGACGACTAACTGCGGTTCCTGTTTACAGAGTTCTGAGAGCAGATTGAAAGTTTCGTCTTCGCTTCCATCGTCTACGAATAGGATCTCGTAGGCATCACCAATGGTCTCGCAAACTGTTTGAATTTTTTCAAATAACGGACGGACGTTGTCCTCTTCGTTGTAAACTGGGATGACAATCGATAGCATCGGTTTTTCGTCCTTATGCTTTGCTATAATATACTGGCTCCCTTCGAGACCGTTGCACAAGACACGGGTACCGGGCGTTATAGTTTCTGACCTGTGGCATCCAACAAAATCTGATGCGCTTCAGTGAGCGAGTCGAAGGTCCCTGCATCAACCCACTTCCCCTGAACGAGGCTGTATTTAAGCGCGTCCCGCCGAATGTAGACGTTGTTGACAGCAGTTATTTCGTACTCTCCGCGTGCTGAAGGTTCAACCGTGCGGATAACATCAAACACTGAGGCGTCATAGAAATAGACACCTACCACGGCATAATCGCTTTTCGGGTGCTCCGGTTTCTCCTCTATCGCGACGATACGGTTCCCGTTTAACGTTGCCACACCGTACCGTTTTGGGTCCGATACCTGTTTGAGCAGTACACGCGCCCCGCACTGTTGGACGTGAAAATCGTTAACAGACTGTCGGATTGAGGTCTCAAAAATGTTGTCTCCCAATAGGACGACGATTCTACCGCCTGCGGCGAACCCCTCAGCTAACGCGAGCGCGTGGGCGATACCTTTCGCCTCCTCCTGCACACGATAGGTAAATTCGCACCCGAAGTCTCTTCCACCGCCGAGCGTGTTTACAAAATCGCCGACATACTCCGGGTTCGTTACGATCAGAATATCGGTAACGCCTGCCGTTGTGAGCTGTTTGATACTGTGATAGATCATCGGTTCGTTACCGACCGGCAGGAGATGCTTACTTGTAACTTTGGTGAGCGGATACAAACGGGTACCTAATCCTCCCGCAAGGATTACACCTTTGAGCATGACTTTTTAATTTTGTGCCTCCGCTCTGCTCTCCATTTCATTTCGAGCAGGTTTCTGGTTAATCAGCGACGCTTACTCAGGCCTTGCCGCTTTTAATTTTTTGCGCCTCGCCCGGGGAAGGTTAATTCGGCGATGCCGGACTTATCCAAATCCCCCAGTCCGAGTTCAATCATACGATCATATTGCGCTTTTGTCGCCTGTGCGAGGGGTAGGGCGATGCCGGCAGCGTCTGCCAAGTCAAGTGCGATCCCGGAATCTTTAGAAGCGTGTGCAGCTGAGAAATAACACTCGTGATCTCGGATTTCCATGTCCTCTCCGTCGGTTTCCAAGACGCGCGAGTTGGCACCAGTTTGTGCGAATACCTCTTGCAACATCGTCAAATCCAATCCGAGTGCTGCCCCTAATCCGAGTCCTTCGGCGAGTCCGGCAGTGTTGATATTCATTACCATGTTAACGAGTGCCTTGACCTGTGCCGCCTGTCCAGCGTCCCCGATGTAACGAAGTGAGACACTCATTGTGTCCAAGATAGGATGTACCCTATCGAAGGTCGATTTTTTGCCGCCGCACATCAGGTAGAGTGTGCCTTCACGCGCCTGTGTAATACTGCTCGCCATGCAGCCTTCGAGGCTCTCTGCGCCGTTTTTCTCTGCAAGTGCTTCGACTTCGACATGGACTTGTGGACTCAGCGTTGCACAGTTGATGAAAACTTTGCCCGATGCATTTTGGAGGAGACTGTCGTCTGCGTTCTCCGAGAAGATCGTGCGCATCGCTGCATCGTCCGTAACGACAGTGATAATGTAATCAGCGAGTGCTGTGACCTTCACAAGTTCTACCGCTGCTGTCGCGCCTAATTCTGTTGCCAATTCCTGTGCGCGTTCGCTTGCGACATCGTATACAACGGTTACGTTAAATCCTTCATCTTTGAGATGCCGCGTGATGTTCGCGCCCATTCTTCCTACACCGACAACACCGATTTTATAATCCGCCCTATTTTGTGATTGTGCCATACTTGCTTACCTCTTTGCTGTTACCAATTCTTATACTGCAGGTCTATGTTGAATAAGCCATCCTGCGATTATGATGCTAATCGCTTCAGGTTTCAATTTTTACATATTTGCAGATGTTTGTCAAGTTTTTCGTCTCTTTTTTTAGGACGATTTCTGAAGGATTCAAGATTTATACAACGCTATTAATATGATACAGCCTGAGAATTGAGTGTTTCGGTAAAAAAATAATAAAATGTTGACATTTTTTGTAAATTTAGTATAATGTTGGAAACGATGAACGGAATGCCGGCTAATTAGGCTCCTCTGGCTGAAAATCCACCGGCATATTTCTATTTTCCTAAGGAGGACTCACGATGAACCGTTTCAGATACGGCTTCGGTCTCCGTATAGATCGAACCTTTTTTCTCGTTCTTGCCCTCGCTTTTTTCACGACCACGATACTTGGATGTGGATCCGGCGGGTTTAGCATCATTCCGCTCGGTGCGAAGCTTCAGAACGCTGACAGCGCGTTTGACGAGGCAGAAACTATCGAGGTACGCGACGATGACCCCGAAAAGATGGCGAAGAACCGTCAGAAGCAGCAGGAACGCTACGATAAAGCGATGGCTCTCTATTTAGAGGTGATCGAACGCGATACGCAAGGGAAGTATGCGCAGCGCTCACATTACCAGATCGCGAAAATCTATAAGCGCCGCTACGATTGGGATAAAGCTGTTGAGCATTACGAAGCGATTGTCGCCTTAGACCCGACCGGTTATTACGCCAACGAAGCGAAAACGGGTACAGCGAATATTCGCAGAAACCGTGAAATTATTAAAACCAAGCGTGCTGAATACCAAAACTATAAGGCTATTTACGATAACGAACCGACGGATGAGACCTTTAATATCGCTGCGGAGGCGCTTTATGAAGTCGCACGTTCTTATGAAAATTTAGAGAATTACACCGAAGCTATCCGTAACTACGAGCGATTGGTCGAAGAATTTCCTGAGCATGCCAAATCTCCCCAAGCACAATTCCAGATTGGCAACATCTATTTTTACACGCTTTATGATTATCTCGGCGGTTGGCCCGCCTTTGTGGCTGTTTCTGAGAAATTTCCGGATTCCTACGAAGCCTCGCAAGCCGGAACACTGCTAAAGGTGACAGCGGACATCCTGACAGAAATTAAACAGCTCAAGGACGAGCTCAATAAGTTTCGCAACAAGAAAGCCGTCGAATACCAGCAGACCGGACGGAAGATTACACCTGCTGATATGTGGGTGATGGGATATAGCGATCAGGTCGTTCAGAACTTCCAACAGATTGCGGGTAACTGGGAGAAGCTGCGTAACTATCCGCGCGCCATTAATGCTCACAAAACGTTGGCAAGGGACTTATCACATAAGAAGTTCGCTGCTGCTGATGCCATGTTCCGAACCGCATCTCTCTATCAGCAGAACGGTGAGTATGAACGTGCGATTGAGGCGTATGACAACCTATTTGAAAACGCGCCAGAGTCTATATGGCGAAACGAAGCCGTTTACCAACAGGCGGTCTGCTATCGTTCGATCCGTGAATTCGGTGCCGCTTATGAAGCGTTCAAAGCCTATATGAGCATTACGAAGGGAGATACGCCCTACCTTCGTGAAGCCGAGCAGATTGTGCGTCAGTATGAACTTGATCAGGATGAAGACGGATACAAGTTCTACGAAGAACAGGAGGCTGGTACATCCGACCAAGATGCCAATTCCCATCCGGGTATGGGCAGCTAATTCGAGATTAATCGGACGCGTAGCGTAGCTTACAAACCGAAACTGAATATAATAAAGTAGGGAAACCAACTTTCTACGTTTTGGTTTCCCTTTACTTGTTTTAAGCGAAGAATATAGGTGAGGGGGTACCATGTTTACTGCTATATTTGGAAACAGAATCCCATCCGAATGTTGTATGCGTCGGAGGCTTTGCTGTATAGCCTTATCGCTTTGCCTCTTTGTATTGTTTAGCGTTTCTTATGCCGCTGACCTCAGCGATGGACTGATTAACTATTGGCCACTTGACGGCGATGCAACCGACAGCGTTGGTAACAAAGACGGGGAAGTCATCGGGGGCCCCGAATGGGTAAACGCTCGTGTCGGACAGGGTGTTGAACTCGATGGTGGCTCACAAAAAATCCACATTCCGGACTACAAATTTATCACTGAAACAACGACGTATGCTGCATGGATTAACGGATGGAAAGCCTCCGATTGGGCTGGCATCGTCGGGTCTCGAACGCCAACGGCGACGGAACTCATCTTCGGAGATAACGATCTGCTCCATTACGTTTGGAATAACAATTCCGCTGAAACATGGCGATGGGACGGCGGACCAGAGATCCCGATGGAAGAATGGGCACTCGCCGCAATGACGATTGAGCCGGCGCATGCTACACTCTATATCTATAGCGATGCCGACGGCTTGGAAAAAGGTGTCAACGATATTCCGCACATCGAACAGGAGATCGGCGTGCTAAATATCGGTTGGGTCGATTGTTGTGGTGGTAACCGCTATTTCAAGGGGATTATCGACGAGGTGATGATCTTCGATCGCGTACTCTCTGAAGACGAGATCCTACAGCTTGCAACACAGGGACTCGCCGTTGAACCCTTAAACAAGTTAGCAACAACATGGGGAAAAATTAAGCGTTCTCGTTAACCGATGCGATAATGTGAGGTAAAAGCATGCAAAATGTATTGGAAAACACGGCGGATGCTGGCGAGATGTCTCAACAGCATCCGGGACTCGTTTCAAGGATATTCAGAGATTATCGAAACAATTTCGGTCTGTTTTGGCAAGTGATGGTCCCCTTAATTATTGTCAACCTACTGTTCTATCTGGGGATGTTCCTATTTGCCGAATCAATGTTTTCTGACGGACAGTGGACGATAAGCACAGAAAGGGGTATTGCTGCTTACACATCGTTTTCTCAATCCGGTTTGACGATAGGGGTGCTCTCCGGTGTATACACGCTGATATGCGCTGCATTCGCGCCTGTTTGGGCGACTCTGACGACACATCTCTATACGGAACGGGTCGGGGGACATGTACAAAAGGCTGATTAACTGTATATAAAAATCTATAGAAACATACATATTTCACTTGATTTATGTGGTGTTTTGTGGTATAATATCTATATGAAATATTATAGTGCAAAGCAAGCTTCAGAGATACTTGGTTACAATCCGAACTACCTCCGTGAGCTTGAAAAACAAGGAAAGATTGCCTGCATCCGAACTGCGGGGGGGCACAGGAGATATGATGTCGAGGCGTTCATCAAAACAAAATCCCAATCAGACGCTCTTACTACCGTATGCTACTGCCGAGTCTCCTCCGCAAAACAAAGAGATGACCTTGAAAGGCAAGTCAACCTCATGCGGAGTATCTATCCCGACGCTGAAATTATCCGCGATATTGGAAGCGGTCTTAACGAAAAAAGACGAGGCTATAGAACCTTACTGGACAGA
>JAJDXV010000020.1 GCA_022823085.1 Candidatus Poribacteria bacterium | reverse complement strand
AAAATTAACTTTCAGTGTTTTATTAATTTACATTATAGTCTTTTAACCACTTTCGTAGAGGCATTTTTCCGCATTTTAAGCCAAAATGTTCTAATAAACGCGAAAAAATCAACACGAAATTAAATCATTATAGAGTCTATTGACCTCCCGGTGATTTTGATGATGGAATGTAAACACGACCTAAATAGGATAAATATTCTAAAATTTGTTACGACACACCATTTAGGGCAAAATTAAACCAATAAGAGAACGGAATCTCCGTGCGGAAATTGATTTGTTTTCTAATGAAAAATACGGTATAATTTGCTTAGGTGTAGAAAAGAAGATGTAACACTCAGCAATCACAAGTGAAATGAGGGAATACTGAATTGGAATGGCCACACTTTTATCCCGAGAACTGTCCACCTACAGAAGCCAAACCCGCTTCTGGTAAAGTTTACCGCCTTGTGCGAAACGATCCAGCACAAGCGGAGGATTTCAGAACACCCTTTGAAGAAAATCCAAGCAGATTTAATAACAAACCAGACACCGAAAACTGTGGACTCTCCGTCCAGACAGATATACAGGGTATCGCGCAACTCAAGAAGGCGATGAAGATGGTCCCGAGATTCAAAAACAGCCAAATTGCAGAAGGTGAACTCAATCCAACACTTGGATTGATTCAACATACACCGTCACGAAAATATAAATCTCATCATTCTTGGTGGGTCCCTATTGGAGCAGAACCTTGGGTTGTTTTTAAGATAATAAGCAAATAAACGATAATTCAGAAAGGACACGAAAGATGGTTGATATACTCAATATTACAGGTTTAGGTAAACTCGAAATTGTAGAAACCTACGTATACTACGATCAGCCGCTGCTCTTCTCTTGTAAAAGTGCAGCAGATCACCTTTACCTTGGTGTGGCTGCTGATGAAGATGAACAACATGAAACTTGGTTCTATGTTCGGGTTTCTGTTGAACGCCTCAATCTCATCCGCTCCGGCGCAATTGATCTCCATGATGCCTTTGCTAAACCTGAAGATGGTTTTTTGCTTCAGGAAATAATTCCATACGACGACCAAACGCAACCCCGGATGGAATTGATCCAACCGGATCAGATTTCTGAGGATATGCTTCCAACCCCGGGTGAAAGTCTTGACCTTGAAACCGAGATGCCTCCTATGCTTAGCAAGACTGAATCTATGTCTAAAAATAACCAAGACTTAGAAGTTGCACTGCCATCGGAAATTTGAGCCACATGCCAAACCAAGATCACGCGACAATAACAATCTCATAGAAAGGAGCATCCGATGAGCACCAAACAAAAACGCAAAAGATTCACCCCCGAATTTAAAGCGAAAGTCGTTATTGAAGCACTCAACGTCGAAAGTTCCGAAGTAGAAATCTGTCGCCGACATAACATCACCGACAAACAACTCTCACAATGGAAACGCCAATTCCTTGAAAACGCGGCCACCGCCTTTGAACCCAATCGTAAGCAACCCGATGCCGCTACGGAACGGATTGCGGAACTGGAGCAACTCGCTGGCAGGTTGACGCAAGCACTGGACATCCAAAAAAAGGCACTTGACTGGATTGCGTCGAACCGATCTGAAAATGAAGACTCGGTGTAGCGGACACCTCTAACTGCGACGTGCCTTCGCAAACGCAAATCGAAAATGTTACACTTTTCGCCTTTTGGTTCAAATACGAACCCATAACACAATCGCCTCTAAACCCTTACAACGACTAAGTTTATCGCAATGGCACATCCATACCCAATGTTACACAGGTGTAACATTTTAAGGACAGACGCACTACCTATTAAAGTCCCTGATAACCGGACACCTGCGATCGCAACCCGAACCGGAACCGATAGACCCTAACCCATCGCAGAAAAAGGACGACACAGATTTTTGCGTACAAAAAAAATTAAAGTGTCTTTAGGATAAAGATCACAGCAGCCGAACGCGTCTTTCTATTCCGCTTTTTTACTACCCAACATTACGGAAAAACGCTTACAAACCCATACAGGCACTCGGTTCTCAACCTTATGTGAAAAAATACGGTACGTAACTGACAACTCACAACCATTCCCTGATAACCAAAAAAAATAATTGCAAATAGATTTATTCCGTGATATACTATAAATGGTTACAGACTGCCACACATCATTAAAAGGGGGATAAGGAACATGGGAATAGGCGGAATGGAAATCTTTGTAATCCTTATGATTGCGCTCGTCGTTTTCGGACCTAAAAAATTACCGGAAATGGGGCGTTCGCTCGGAAAAGCTATCCGAGAATTTAAGAGTGCCGGCACCGAACTCCAAGATGAACTCACAAAGGCAGCAGATGAAATCGATAGAGACACAGAACCGAACATCAAGCCACCGAAAACCTCTTAATCACGAAACGGATGAACAACCCGCACAATCATGATGATGGAATCTAATGAAGCGACGGAATCAACCGATATCGCAATGACTTTCTGGGAACATCTCGAAGAACTCCGACGGCGGATTATCATCTCCGCTATCACAATCGGCGCGTTTACGATCTTGAGCTTATCCTTTAGTAAACCGATTGAGAAGGTAATTATGTTCCCACTCGGCACCTCGATGAACACGTTGATCGCAACCGCTATCGACGCGACCATCGGTTCGGACGGATCAATATGGGGGTTTTTCGCAATTACCATGCGCGCCGGAACCTCCAACGTCAACGCTGAACTCATGAAAGTTGGACCCGTGGAGGCTATCATGGCGTTCCTAAAATTAGGGATCACCACCGGCATTTTGCTCGCACTCCCGATAATCATTTATCAGGTCTGGGCATTCGTCTTCCCAGCGTTGAACCGTCAGGAACGACGATTCGCTGTCCCGCTCTTCCTGATTATCGTCACATTTTTCATCCTCGGTGCCGCCTTCGCCTACTTTATCGTCACACCCGTCGTACTACAGTTCTCCGCAGAACTGTTTCCCGATATGCCGAATAGATGGGATTTACAACTTTATATCAACTTCATAACACAGTTAATCTTAGGGTTCGGGCTCGCTTTCGAGTTACCGATCGTGATGGCATTCTTGTCCCGAATCGGAATCATTAACGCACGCGGCTTCCGAGAAAAACAGAGCTACGCACTATTAGGCATCTGTGTTATGTCAGCACTATTGACCCCCGCGGATCCCACCTCCATGCTACTCATGGCGATACCGCTCTTCCTTTTATATCAACTCGGCATCTTCTTTGCCTACCTCGTCGAAAAGGAGCCAGAAGCGTATGTCTAACGAATCTTTAAGACAGCAGCTCGCGTTACTCTACCAACTCCAGCAACGCGACTCGGAACTGTTGTCAATCCATCAAAAACTTCAAGATATCCCACGCCAGATCGCACAATTAGAGGCGGAGGTTACCGAGTCTGAAGAAGAGACCGCAGCGAAATCCGCAGAAGTCGCAGAAGTCGAAAAAGCGCAACGCGCCAAAAACGCTGAACTCGAAATGAATGCAGAACAACGCGAAAAATATAAAAACGAACAACGATCTGTTACATCCAATGAGGCTTATACCGCTTTGGAACGACAGATCGACTTCTTAGACGACAAAGACGCAGAGGCTGAAGACGTTCTCCTGAACCTCATGGAAGACCACGACCGCTTGAAAGCAGAATTGACAGAACTTCAAGCAAAAGTAAATCAAGAAAAACAGAAAGCCGATACCGATACCGAACAACTCCGACAGGAACTCCAGACATTGGAAGCAGAACGCGATGAAAAAATGAAAGCACGGAAAGCGTTTCTACCGAAAATCGATAAAGTCCGTAGAGACGAGTACCATCGCTGGATGAAGGCGCAACTCGCAAGCGAATCCGGTGCAACACGAGCGAAAGCAGGATTCATCGCACTCGGAAAAAATGGCACCTGCAGCTGCTGCCGCATGGCGATTCAACCACAGACCCTCAAGGAGGCACAAAAATACGAGAAACTCGTTTACTGCTCAAGTTGTAAACGCCTCCTCTACGTCGAACCACCGACACCCGACATCCCCTTTCCATAGAGAATAGGACTTTCAAAGTCCCCACTGATAAGGGGGGATTTAGGGGGGTTAGTTTTGTAGAGAAAAGTCCCACTGATCCTGAAATCACCAGAAACCGAGGGAAACCCAACGCGCTATGAGACCAACAGGAGACACCTATAACCGATGCCATTCTTTGTTATTGAAGAACAACCCAAAAAAGCGATCTTCGACGGGGCCAGCATCCGTACCCTTCACGGCGAGAAACTGATGATGTCTTTCGTCAACCTGAAACCGCACAGCATCGTCGCCGAACACAGCCACCCCCACGAACAGATGGGAATGGTCCTCGAAGGAACATTTGAACTCACCATCGATGGAGATGCCCGAACCCTTAAAAAAGGCGACGCTTACCTCATTCCGTCCAACGTCCAGCACAGCGCGAAAGCCTTCGATGAACCTGCCGTCGCACTTGACATCTTTAGTCCACCGAGAGAAGACTACAAACAGTGAACATCTATCACCCCATTCAGGAACTTCAGGCATCCGGTATCATTACCGCCGGGATCAGCCTACGCCACGGTGGTGTCAGTCGCGCCCCGTATACCTCCCTCAATCTTGGCGATCATGTCAACGACGATCCAGACGCAGTCGAGATGAACAGGAAGATCCTCTTCCAAAAGACCGGCTTGACAAACCTGCGCTACTGTCGTCAAATTCACAGTGCCGCTGTCGTTCCTATCAACGATGCAGCACAACGTGTCGCAGAACATATCCCCGAAGCAGACGCTCTTGTCACCGCGCAACACACCATAGCACTCGGGATCTTCACCGCCGATTGTATCCCCATTTTTGTCTTAGATGTCAAAACACCCGCCATCGGCATTATCCATGCAGGGTGGCGCGGGACATTCGCACGAATAGCCGTAAATGCCATCACACAAATGGAGACATCTTTCGGAACACTCCCAAAAAACTGCCAAATCCATTTAGGTCCCTCCATCCAAAAATGCTGTTATACCGTCAGCCCAGAACTAATCACGCAATTCACAGAACAATTCGGCAGCACTGTAGCCGACGGCAGAAACCTCAGTCTACAAACCGCTAACGTTAACCAACTCACCGAAATAGGAGTGCCGATAACTTCCATCTCCATATCCGAATTCTGTACCGCCTGCCGCACCGACCTATTTTACTCTCATCGCGCCGAAAACGGACAGACAGGCAGAATGCTCTCATTCATCAGACGCAACCCGAAAAACTAACCCACTCAATATATACCAACACCTCCGAAAAACGAACTGCTGACAACCAATTACCGATAGACGATAACCATAAAATTTGCATTTCGTAAAAAAATATGGTATCATTAAATAGACAAATATAACGAATTGAACAATTCAGTTGCAGCACCACTCGCAGCCGTAACTTTGCTGCAATTTGTAGCGTTATTTTCCCTGTATGTTCCAGCTTGTTAGATCCAATATCTGTTAGGCGACAATTTGGTAGATACCAAAGGAATCGTAAATGCGCACGCTATTTGCAACATTGTCAATTATTATCGGTATTGTTGGGTTTATTTTTATCGTACTTGGAGGTGTCCATCCTAACAGGTATCAGAGAACGCTCGAAGAAAGCAGCAGCGCAGTCCAAGTAACACAGGTTTATATGGAGGCAACATATACCATAACAGTCGGTATCGGGATTATTAGTATCGCCGCATTGGTCGCCATCATTGGGATACTCTTTCATATCAATCAAC
The DNA here is from genome assembly GCA_022823085.1 of Candidatus Poribacteria bacterium. GTDB lineage: Bacteria > Poribacteria > WGA-4E > WGA-4E > WGA-3G > WGA-3G. The sequence continues at coordinate 38,026 of JAJDXV010000020.1, read as the reverse complement.
CTTTAAAACCCGAAGATACACAATCCGAAAATAATCTGGACACCGAACAAAACTTATGAATCCGATTGTCAATAATCTCCACACTGTCAACGAACGCATCGCCCGCGCAGCGGAACGAAGCAATCGCACACCGGATTCAATAGAACTCGTCGCTGTTACAAAAGGACGTTCAATATCAGAAATACAGACAATTATCGAAGCAGGTGTAAAAAATATCGGTGAAAACCGAGTACAAGAGGCGCAGCGAAAGTACACCACAGATACCATAGCGGACCCTAAGACATGTCGCTGGCATCTCATCGGACACCTACAACGCAATAAGGTGAAAGCAGCCCTTGAGATGTTCTCGCTGATCCATTCGGTCGATAGCTTACGGCTCTTAACAGAAATCGCACGCCGCTCCGAAGAACGCACACAACCGGTAGAGGTCCTCATCCAAGTCAACACAACCGGTGAAGCAAGTAAATACGGCTTAAATGCCGACGATCTACTCACATTCATGGCAGATGTACAAGCGTCTCCAACTGTGAATATCATCGGTTTAATGACAATGGGGCAGTTCAGTCCTTCACCAGAGGCAAACCGTCCCGCTTTCGCTTTATTGAGATCGCTATCGGAAAAAATAGAAACCGAGCAATTTCCAAGCGTTACCATGCGCTATCTCTCTATGGGAATGACAAACGATTTTGAGATCGCTATAGAAGAAGGTGCCAATCTCGTTAGAATCGGTCGCGCAATCTTTGAACCTTCACTAAAATAGCCGTCATAGGACTTACGCATGCAGCTCTTTTGTACCATAGGCTGTTAGCCTGTGGTACCGGATGATTGTGTTTTCCGAAAAATTTCATTTAACAGAACGAACTATAGTCAAAATTGCGTAAGTCCTATGACTATAAAATACCAACGAAAACGTAGCCCGAAATGAAATGGAGGGCGGTTCTACGGAGAGGCACTTCAAAAGTCAACCTACCTAAACGAACCGCAAGGAATATCAGTCATTCGTAAAATATCAACGAAAACGTAGCCCGAAATGAAATGGAGGGCGGTTCTACGGAGAGGCACTTCAAAAGTCAACCTACCTAAACGAACCGCAAGGAATAATTAAAAAATTAGGTGTAATCGGTGTCGGAAAAATGGGAGGCATCGTCGTCCGGAGTATCGCTGATGTGGTATTCCCCGCACGGCAGATCTGGGTCACCGACTTAGACAACGTCCTCGTAGAGCAACTCTGCGATGAAAAAGGCACCAACAACGCAGGCAACATCGCAGACTTGGTAGAAAAGACAGACGTTATTTTTTGTGCAGTGCCACCCGCAGCCGTCCCAAGCATTCTACCGCAAGTCGCACGCCACTTGTCAGCACCACAATGGCTCATCAGTATCGCAGCAGGTGTCACGACCTCAACGCTCGAATCTTATTTTGACACGACACCACCGATCGTACGGGTGATGCCAAATATTGCCGCATCAGTAGGCGCTGCAATATCCGTACTAACAGCAGGCACGCAAGCGAATGCCCAACACCTTAAAATCGCACAGCAAATCTTCAACGCCTGTGGGACCTCTTTAGTCATGGAGGAACGTCATCTTGATGCCGTCACCGGATTAAGTGGGAGCGGACCCGCTTATGTCGCACTCATCATCGAAGCACTCGCGGACGGCGGGGTCCACGTCGGACTACCGCGAACAGATGCCCAACAACTCGCAATCCATACAGTTTTAGGCGCAGCAAAGATGTTAGCTGAAACCCAAGAACATCCAGCGGTTCTCAAGAATCGCGTTACAACACCCGGTGGGACAACCGCCGCCGGACTTCACGCTTTAGAACACGGAGGTTTGCGTGCAACGCTCACTGAAGCCGTTCTCGCGGCAACAAAACGAGCGGAAGAACTCGGCAACACATAACTCGACCGCATAACAACAGAAACTATGCCTATACATGACCTCGCTCGGTTCATCGCCCGATTGCTTGACCTTTATGCATTCGTTGTGTTCGGAAATGCACTACTCTCTTGGTTCGTTTTCGGCACCAAAAATTCGAGCATCAGACAAATCTATTGGTTCACAAGTCGCATCGTCGATCCGGTGCTAAGCCCGATTCGGAACGCACTCGCACCAGTATCGCGCAACTTCGGTATCGACATTTCGCCTTTCATACTAATTATTCTTTTACAGATTCTGGCTGGGATGCTTAGGTCATAAATGAACGAATACACCGAATAAACACAGAGGCGATCCACAAAAAATATAACCACCTCTAATTAACAGGCGGTTTACAGGCAACCCGATAAAATATGAGAAAACAAGACTCCCCCGCAAAAAATACGACGCGTAAACGCGGTAAAACCAAAAGGAAAACGGAAGAGCATCCCGAATTGATGGATCGGACATCGGAAAATGCTGTTCTGGAAACTTGGGAAAACGCCAATGTGTTCCCGCTCCCGAACAAGAAAACGAACCCGACAGACCGTACCGCGGCGAAGTCAAAGTCGCAGCACCGCGCCTCTCAACCGGAAACCTACGTCCTCCGCGAAATCCCGACTTCTGTCGATACACTCACCCACGATACACTCTGTAGGAAAATCTCTCAAGACATCTTCCTTAAAGCGTCTCTAATGCAGGGGCATCACGTCGCACACGTACCCGCATGGGAAACCTATCCCTTCTGGATTGAAGAAGCCATTATCTCAGACGCAAAATCTAAAACGCCACTCAAACCCTCTGTCCTTCGTAAACGCTGTCGCGCACGGCACAAACAGGAATTAGGCATCCAGAAACAGAAACTCCATCAACTCGGCATTTTTGCCGATTGGGCAGCCTCCCAAAAAACCCTCGAATCGCGCCAAGAGGCAAGACTCATCGCACTCATAAGTAGACTCCGTGATTCTGACTACCTACACGACCTACCCCAATTAAGTCCATGGTGCCCGAAGTGCGCAGCACCGCTGAACGAAATGAACCTCTTACAGATGCCGACACACGTGCTGAACGGCTACATCAAGTTCCCATTTAGCTTAGGATTTGAAGAATTTGGGGTCGATGTCTCTTTTTGCATCCAGATACAACATCTCTGGGAGATCGCCGGCACCATCGAACTCGGAATTACGAGCGACACAACCTACCTCCTCACCAAAAACGATAAGGAATATCTACTTTTCGCAGCACCACAATTTGAACACTATTGTAAAAATCTCACTCAGGAAAGCACACAACCCGAACTCGTTAAAGAGATTGACGCCACCGAACTCGCACAATACGTCGTCGCACATCCGATCTTCCCCTTAAAGGAATTAAGCATTACGCTCATACCTGAATCCGTTGTCGAAAAAACCACTGACGAATTAACACACTTCCTAAAATCCGGCGTTATCCCGCTAAATCCAGCACATCATCAACTCAGCTACGATATCGCACAAGCCTTAAATATAAATGCAATACCTATCTTCGATGAGACAGGAAAATTCACCGAAGAAGCTGGGCAATTGTGCGGTCTATATCTCTTTGATGCCGAAAAATTTATTGTCCCCCAACTCGAAAAATACGGATACATCCTAAAAACAAACAACGATGAAATACCTGGATCCCACTGTCCGCGCTGTGAGGAATTCGCCGTTTTTCGTCCATGCTCTAAATGGGTGTTCTCTATCTCAAAAAACCGAGACACCGCCGATGCTCTCAAAGCAGGAGAATATTGGGATAATTACGGCGAAACTGAACATAAACGGATCGCTGATGTCCGAAAGGTCGTACATAATTTCTCAGACCTCCAAGTCTCAACACAACGCCAATGGGGAATGCCGCTCCCAATCTTACTCTGCGACCAGTGTGATGAACCGCTCACCGATAAAAATACACTCACAGCAATCCGTAATTCCATCCAACGCAGCTTTGAATTCTGGTTCGGATTAAGCATCGAAGAACTTTTACCCGCAGATACGCGATGCTCAAACTGTAATTCAGCTGACTTCCGAAAAGAGGCAACACTTATCGACAGCCATTTCGCCAATCTACTTCAAATCATTGACAACTCCGATTTCAAGAAACCGCTCGGCGGACACACCAGTATCATGTTTGTTCCACAAACAAGCATTGACGATTATGAATGGACAAAATGGCTCGCTGAGATCTCTGTCATCTCCGCCGCACTTAGCAGAAGCCGACCCATTAAAGAAAGTCAACCCTTTAAGCAACTAAAACTTAAAACATTACCCAAAATGAATAGCACTATCGAAATTGAAGACGCGTTTCTCAACAAATATCCAGCCGACGTGCTACGGCTCGTCGCTATAACACCCAACAATAGCACAAAACAGATGAAAGCCGAACAACTCGAAGAACTCGCCAAAAACCAACTCATACAATACCAGCAGCTCCACGCCCTCTTCAATGAAATCAGCAGTTATCTCTATCCGTTCCTACTCGATTCTCACCCAGAAGTCGATAAAGAGACACAACATCCCACCGACATTGATGAACAGGAGATTGAAACAGGTTTCGCAAGCGCACCAACACATACCGATATTGAGGCATCAGAAACAGAACAGACAGGACACACGACAACCGATAAGACACGCCACATCGATGCACTGGCAATAACCGTTACCGAACAGCTTTTGCAGGAGATACAGCACGCATATCAAGCTGGGAATTTTCATGAAATGTGGAAAATGTTAACCAACTTCTGTCAAGATGATCTGCACTTTTATCTCCGCACCTTGGAATCCTGTCCAACGAAAACGCTGCGCGCAGCACAGATGACGCTTTCACAGATAACAACCACACTCCTACAACGGCTCGCACCCTTAACACCCTTTTTAGCCGAACAGTTCTATCGGCTCACCTCTATAGATGGTATAAATGGAAACCATAGTATTTTTCAAAGAAACTGGCACGATCTCTCGCAGCTAACCGCAAACAGTTCGATGCCTTCCGACATGAAAAATGACAAGGCAAAAACGGAATGGGAGGCACGCAAAAATGAATACGAACCAAGCACCTAAAACAAACACATGGCAAAATATTATCCCCTTGATTTGTGTGGCGTTTCCTGTCTTAATACTTGATTGGGGAACCAAACGGCTCGTACAGGCGCATATCACACAGGTAACTGAAATCATCCCGATTATTCCCGGTTTCTTTAACCTCCGACACGACAGAAACACCGGGGCAGCTTTCGGCGTACTCGCAGGACATCGGTCCTTGCTCATTATCATTACCCTTCTCGCACTGGTCTTCATCTTCGCCTACTATCTCCGATTCCGAGAGAGCCGATGGATGCAGGTCTCCCTCGGGTTCCTACTCGGGGGCGCTATCGGGAACTTCATTGACAGAATCTTTTTGGGCGAAGTGATTGATTTCCTTCAGTTCGGTATTGTCAGCCAAGGACTCTTTTGGCCCACGTTTAACGTCGCTGATATTTCTGTCTGTATCGGAGCAGGCATGCTTATTGTTTACCTGTTCCAAAATCGCAACCAACACCAAGAAACTTGACACATCCAGGTCCACAATACATACCGTAGACATCGAATACTATCCTATATCTATGGAGAATATCCATGCATAAATTTAGCACCCGATTGCTTTTGATGAGTTTAGTTTCCCTCTTTTGGGTAACCTCCCAAGCGACAGCGCAACTTCACGCAGAACCACCAGAACACGAAGACCATGACCACTACAGCGAAAGCGCGTTACGGCGATTTGAAATTATTACGCTCAGTTCGCTACCCTTTACCGCTATTCACAGTTACGTCGCTGTTAGAGGGATAAAGATGTATCGTGAGAATTTGTTCGCACCCGAATTGACACCACAGGACTATCGCATCGTTGGAATCGGTGCCGTCTCCTTGTCCCTATTCATCGGCGTATGGGATTGGCTACATACACGTAATGTTGACCGATCCGCACCACGCGTACCGGAACCCAAAGAACCGCCAACTGAAGAACAAGACCCCGAAGGAACCATTGCTCGCTTGTCCAAAATGGACCCACATATAGCAAGATATAAAGATATTTCTCGACAAAACGCACTAAACAACAGGTTAAATAGATGGGCAAATGATCCTGCCATCGGTTTGGCGATACCCTTCCTTCAGATTCGTTTCTGAATTTCATAATCAAAAATGCGTATTCTTTTTATGGGAACCAGTGAGTTCGCCGTTCCGGCACTCACGGAACTGATCACTCACAAGTTTGAAATCATTAGCGTTGTCACACAACCCGACCGGCCAAGTGGACGCGGAAAACGGCTGAGGCCACCGCCTGTTAAAGGCATCGCTGCCGAACATAAACTGCCGATTTACCAACCCGAAAAAGTCAGAGAACCGAAATTTGTACGCACCCTTGAACATCTCGCACCCGATGTAACCGTCGTCGCCGCATTCGGTCAACTTTTACCACAAACCGTTTTGGATATCCCGCCCTGTGGAACCATCAATTTGCACCCGTCTCTGCTACCGAAATACAGAGGCGCAGCACCCATCCAATGGGCATTGATCAACGGTGAAACCGAAACAGGTGTGACACTCATGCTACTCGACGCAGGCGAGGATACAGGTGATATTATCTCTGCCGTCCGCATCCCGATCCGAAATGAAGATACCGCCTTCACATTGACAGGACAATTAGCACAACTCGGTGCCGAGCAACTCGTCAAATGCCTGTCCGAAATAAACGGAGACACACCACCGCCATCAACACCACAGAACAACGCTGAGGCGACACACGCACCACGCCTAACAAAAGAAATTGGAGACATTAACTGGCATCAACCCGCAACAACAATTTACAATCTCATCAGAGGCACCGCAATCTGGCCCGGCGCGTATACCTTCTTCCGAGACAATCTAAGACTCAAGGTTATCAACGGTCAACCGCTTCCACAGACGATCGATGCACCACCAGGGACACTCGAAATCGTCGAAAAACGGAAACTACTCGTCGCAACATCTGACGGTACACTCCAACTCCTGAAAATCCAACCCGCAACCAAAAAGGTTATGGAAGCAGGCGACTTTATTAACGGATACCAAGTCCAGACCGGTGAACAACTTTTAACGGCATTATTATGAATCAAATTAATAATACCCTATTTGCTGTCGTCAAGGTTTTACTCTACTTTTTAATTTTGTCCGGTATCGTCGGCGTGCTAATCATTTTCGTGGTCGTCCCAAGATGGGTTCGGACAGAAGAGGTCCTTGTACCCAACATTATCGGTAAAACCTACTATGAAGCTGTACCAATTCTCAATAAAGCCGGACTTCGACCCGCAAAAGAGATTCACGAGGCAAGCAGTGACACACCAAAAGGCGAAATCATCGCACAAGACCCAGAGCCGAACTTTAGAATCAAATACTACCAACCCGTTACCATTACCGTCAGCATAGGTGTCGAATTGGCACCGGTCCCCTCTGTTATTGGAAAATACCAAGATGCCGCTATTGAGACACTCAGAAGCGCAGGTTTTCAACCAAATCAGGTCGCCCGCGTCCATTCCGAAACCTATCTACAAGATACCGTCATCGCGCAAACCCCACCAGAAGGGGGCGGTCAGCGACGTGGAACCCCTGTCAATCTTTTGGTCAGTCAAGGTCCAATACCGAAATCTATACAACTCCCAAATTTCCAAGAACAACCCGCTACAGAAGTACTTGTCGCCTTAGAAGCAGCCGGACTCAATGTTGAAACCGTATATAGTTCACATCCGAGGATCCCTGAAGGGGTCGTTATCGCCCACAAACCTGCAGGCGGCGTACTCGTAAAAACAGGAAACCTCATCCTTCTCGAAATTAGCGGGCAAGAATCCGTTGAAAAGGTCGGTAGACTGCTCCCCTTCCAGTACCACGTCACAGAAGCCGAAAATCGAAATCTCTCACGCCACGTCAAAATTATTATCACCGATGATTCCGGTGAACGCACCGTAATTGATCAATTGTACGCACCTGGCGCAGTCATTGACCTTGAACGTAAAGGTGTACATGTCTTTGGGCAAACACAAGTCATCGTCCTTGAGAATGGCGAAAAATTACTCGAAAAACTCTATAAATAAGACAGCCCCGAAGGAGCCTCCAAATTCCGAACCCTAAAATCGCACCCTCACTCCTCGCCGCAGACTTCAGCCGTTTCGGAGATGAAGTAAAACGCATGGTTGATGCCGGCGCAGATATGCTTCACTTTGATATTATGGACGGTGAATTCGTGCCGAATTTCGCTATCAGTCCTCCACTCATTGCTGCCGTTCGCCAAATAACCGAAGTCCCATTCGATGTCCATATTATGGTGACCCACCCGCTCCGCTACATCGACGCACTCGCAGAAGCAGGCGCAGATTTCATTACGTTTCATATCGAAAGCAGTGATGAACCTAACAAAGTCATTTCAGCGATTAAGGCGCACGATATTAAACCCGGCTTAGCGTTTTCACCCAAAACACCTACCACCGCAGTCATTCCCTACCTCTCAGACATTGACTTGGTGCTACCGATGAGTGTTGAACCCGGATTCGGCGGACAAGCCTTTCAACCGAGCACATTCGAGAAAATAGCAGCGTTGCATCAAATCAACCGAAACTTGGAGCAACCGCCCGAAATCTCTATCGACGGCGGTGTAACCACAGAAATTGCGCCGCGTGCTGTCCGTGAAGGCGTAACAATTCTCGTCGCCGGCACCGCTATCTTCCGCAGCCAACAACCAGAGGCAGTCATTGAAAAACTACGCACGGGTACCCCCTGATGCACACCTTTTACGTTCCACCGCCTCAGATCCGAACTGATACCGCCATCATCACGGACGCAGAACACCACCATCTCCGCAATGTCCTCCGTATAACACCCGGTGTGACTGTCCGAATTATTGATGGACAAGGCACTGTTTATATCGCAGAAGTGTGCGATACAGGCACAAAAAACGCTTCAAGTGAAGTCCGGATCCTCAGCCATGAATTTTACCGAAGCGTCCCCCCTTCAATGACGCTCTTCCAAGGACTCCCGAAAAACGATAAGATGGCGTTAATCCTTCAAAAGACAACCGAAATCGGTGTCACACAGATCGTGCCATTACATACGGAACACACCTTACAAAAACCGAGCCAAAACCGGTATGAACGTTGGCACCGTGTTGTCATTGCTGCGACAAAGCAATCTAAACGCGCGTGGCTACCGGAGTTAGGCAATCCGCAGACCTTTCAAGCAGCCCTTTCACAACTTGATCATTTTTCACTCCGACTACTCCTGAACCCGGATTCCAATCCGGCATCGCATACGCAACACATCAGAGAGGTCTTACGAAACACACCACAAGCAACCACCATCGCACTCTTTGTCGGTCCAGAAGGCGGTTTTTCTGGTACAGAAGCCACCCTCGCAATTGAAAAAGGATGCATCCCCGTAACACTCGGCACAAACATTTTACGCACAGAAACCGCCGCCATCGTCGCAGTCGCCGCCATCGCCTACGAATACCAGCAAAAAACTTGTTGACAAACTTCCACGCTTTTTGTAAAATTCCGAACTATGGATGCAAAAGAACTCACCAAAACACTCATTGGATATAATACTGTCAGTCCACTCAGCAACGTTGAGGTCATGGACTTTCTGACCGAAACACTGGAAACTGTCGATTGTGAAGTCGAACGCGTTGAATACAGAGACCCCGCAGGTGTGCTAAAGGTAAACCTCATCGGACGTAAAGGACCGGTGAACGGCGAACGTGGGTTGGCACTCCTCGGACACATAGATACGGTCCCGGCTATCGGCTGGTCAATGGATCCGTTTGAGGCACGGATCGCTGATGGAAAGATGTACGGTAGGGGCAGTTGCGATATGAAAGGCAGCGTCGCTTGTATGATTGAGGTGGCTTCGCACTACGCGCCATCAAAACTCGACGCACCACTCTACGTCGTAATTACGGCTGATGAAGAAGTGGGATACCTCGGGGCAATTGCAGTCGCTGAAAAGTCGCAGATGTTCAAAAAACACGGGTTCCCACAATACGGGGTCGTCGGTGAACCGACAGAACTCCACGCCGTATATGCCCACAAAGGAACTGTCCGCTTTACCGCCACAGCCCACGGGCGCGCAGCGCACAGCAGTACGGGTGAAGGCGATAACGCGAATCTCAAGCTGATTCCGTTCCTCGCAGAGATGCGCGACATATATCACGAATTGACAAGCGACACCCAATATTTCAACGACGAATTCACGCCAGCTTTTACGGATTGGAATATCACGATCAGTGATGGCGAGTGTCCAGGGAATATTACCTCGCCGTTAAGCGTGTGTTGTATCAATTACCGTCCAATGCCAGGAGACAATTCACGAGAATGGATAGACCGCGCCCGGGACTCGGCTGAAAAACATGGGCTAATATTCGATTTGTATATCGACGCACCCCCGGTACGCACGCCACCCGAGGCAGAAATTATCCAAGCAGCACTCGAAATAACAGGCGAAACTGAACCCAAAACCGTCGCCTATGGCACCGATGCTGCCATCTTCGCACAACACATGGAGACCGTCATCATCGGACCGGGAAGCATTCTGCAGGCACACACCGTCGATGAGTGGATGGCATTGGATCAGTTCCCACAAGCCGTCTCAATCTTTAGTCAGTTTGTGGATCGGTTTTGTGTGGCTTAAGTGCATCGAAGTAGACGGCATCCGGTTTCACCCACTCCGTTTCGCCGTCTGCCCACACTTCGCGCTTCCAGATCGGGACAATCTGCTTAAGACGATCCATCGCATATTTACACGCTTCAAAACCGTCTTTGCGATGCGGGGATGCGACTGCAACCGCGACGCTTACCTCACCGATCTCTAATCTCCCAACCCGGTGAACCATAGCAACGCGATGAATCCCCCATTTATCCGCAATTTCCTGCGCAATTTCTGCCATCTTCTTTTCCGCCATCGGCGGGTACGCCTCATATTCGAGACATTTGACAGGTCTGCCACCGGTATTATTACGGACAGTACCGAAGAACAGCACCACCGCACCAGCGTCCGGACCCTCCACGGCTTCGCGCACCGCCTCGCCTGTAATAACCTCGGGCGTGATTTTAAACATCGCAACCCCCTGTTACCGGCGGAATCAGTGCCACCTCGTCCCCCTCTACGAGTTCAGTGTTCTCCGTGGCGTATTCCCAATTGACAGACATCTGCATCACTTCATAAAACTCAGCAATCTCGGGCCACTCTTCTTCAAGCCGCTTTAAGATCGTTTGCACGGTGGCACCTTCGGGGAGCTCCATCTCTTCTTCCGACCTATCTAACATCTCGTGGCATACGGCAAAATATTTAACTGTGACATTCATAAGGGTTCCCTTTCAACAAAATTTTTAGCGGTTAACAGTATCTAAACTCCATAAAAAGTATAACACAAAAACCGTTATTCTGAAAACCGAAAATTAAGTTGCTTATTATTAACGCTTCTGATAAAATTAAAAAAATTGTGTCAATGTGAGTCATCTATTTTGGAGATAACGCAGGAGGCAAATTATGAGACCGAAAGCGATCTGTTATCTAATCATCATGCTACTCATCACCGGCATGCTCGCCTGTGGTGCAGACGATGACGACTCCGAACCGACCGAGCCAGAAACCTCAACCACTACACCCTCGCAACCCACGGAACCGACAGCAACGCTTGAAAGGAATATCGACTTCCCCGTTGAAGAAGATGCCATACGCGAACTCTACGACAGGTACACAGCCGCACACGGCGATCAAGATGTTGATATACTTGCCGACGTTTGGTTCAAAAGCGAATCAGACGACGTTTTTACCGCATGGACCTTCTGGGCTGGCACTTTTGAAAGGAACAACGGGTGGAAGGCAGTAACATCGGCATGGGAAGGCATCTTCCGACTCCGTCAAGGCGCTGTCACAGTTGACATCACCTATATCGCTATTGACAGCAGAGGAAAAGAAGCCGTCTTAAGAGGCGCGTATAGATGGGGCGGCTTGCAAGGAAATCTGATCTCTGCACTCGAAAAGGATGGGAGCGACTGGAAAATCCGGGCGATTGATTACACCGGCGGAAACAACGGAAAACAGGTTAAAGACCTCATAGAACCCGCCCATACCTTCGGAGAAATCCCACAAGAATAGTGCTAACAGCAAGCTTTCGCTTGCAAACTTCGCACAATTAACAGCAAGCTTTCGCTTGCAAACTTCGCGAAAAATGGACAAACTCATTCTCAAAGGCATCCGATTCCATGGCCACCACGGTGTCCCAGAAGAAGAACGACAGGTCGGTGGTCATTATGAAGTTGATGCAACTTTACACTGTCAACTTATCAACCCGGGTAATACCGATGCACTCACAGACACAGTTGATTATGCCAAAGTCGTTTCACGCATCATAGAGATCGGCACACAACAGTCGTTCCAACTCATTGAAGCACTCGCTGAAAAAATGGCTTCGACAATTTTAGAACAATTCGCAGTCGATGCGGTGCATCTCATCGTCAAGAAACTGAGACCACCCATAGAACAACCAATTGACTATTTCGCCGTTGAAATTTTCCGTAATGCATAGATTCTGCACCATCATCTACCTCCTTTTAACGACAACCGTCATCGCACAAGCCGGTGGCGAAAAAGTGGTCCTGTTTCCTGACCTGACACCCGGCATCCATATCTACCGTTACAACTGGGACGTCGAAACATGCGTCCTTTACGTCGCCGAGATGTCCCGCAGTGAACCGACACTCCACTTTGAGGTCGCGCTTGCAAACGCACAAGTCTTAGGAAAAGAGACCGTCCGTTCTATGGCAAACCGTCGTAACCAACGCCGTGACCGACGCGTCATTGTCGCTGTCAACGGCGGGTTCGGTGTACTCGGGGATATGCGAGGCTACGGCGGCGTGTTAGAAAACTTACATATCCAAGACGGCGAACTCATCACGCAACCGACCGATACCGAGGCATGCTTCGGCGTAACCGAGACCGGTGAGTTTTTGAGCTCCCCTGTACAGATGGAAGCCAACATCCAAATCGGCGAGCAGACACTGTCACTCGGATGCGTTAATCAGCGGCGGCTTGACGGATGCCAAATAACGCTCTATACACCGCGACTCGGTGAATCGACACGCACCAACCGTCGTCGAGGCAAAGAGGTCATCATCAGTGGACTTCCACTCCCGTTGACACCTAACTACGAGCACGCCTACCGCGTCGAAGAGGTACTGAGCGATGGAAACAGCCTAATTCCGAGAGACGGCGCGATCCTCTGGTTCAACGCACGGCTGAGAAATCCAGCGGTTTCTGAGTTCAGCACTGGCGCGAGCGGCACGATCACACTCTCCCTCTCACCACCCGAATGGAACACGGTTCAACACGCCATCGGTGGACGACTCCGACTCCTCAAAAATGGAGAGATTAATCAGACAATCGCGGACATGCACAACGCCGAAAAACGGCATACCCCAGGCAAGCGCGCACCCGTGCTAAATCTGAGCCATGAACCCCGAACAGCACTCGGTTACAACGCAGATAAACTCTTTCTCGTCGTCGCAGACGGACGGCAACGAAAATATAGTACCGGTCTAACGCTCTACGAACTCGCCAGCATCCTCATAGACCTCGGCGCAACAGAAGCAATTAATCTCGATGGTGGCTCCTCCAGCACCTTCGTCGTCAACGATACCGTCGTCAACAAACCCTCCGGACAACAAGAGCGAGATGTTCTAAACGCCGTCTTTATCACAGCGGATAGACCGTAGGAGCGAGCTCCGCTCGCGATAAACAATAAAATCTTCTGTAGAAGCGAGTTCCGCTCGCGATAGCAACAATCTTTGCTCGCGATAATCTTCTGTAGGAGCGAGCTCTGCTCGCGATTCGTAATTTTGGAGACACATTTTGAAAACCTATTTTAACGGCGCACACACAGTACTCATATTTCTATTACTGCCATTTTGCCATATCTTCGCCGCCGATACAGCAGACCTCCCAGAACTACTCGCGGCTACCGCACTCTCCCAAACCGCAATCCAATTACAATTTGATGGACAATTGCAAGCAGAGACCGCCGAAGACCTCAACAATTACCGAATCGCCCCCGATGTCGAAATAGAATACGTGTTACTCGATCAGCGCAGTAACCGCGTCCTCCTGATGACGACACCCTTAGAAATAGACAAAAGCTATCGTCTCACGCTTCCAAATTTACAAACCGGAATCGTGATTACACTCCCCCTTGTAAACGAAATAACCTTCGGCGCAGGCGATGCCGTCACCTTCTCCGGCGGTCTGCAGGATACAACACTATTGGTAAACAAAGACAGAAAGACCCGAAACAACAATGCCGGTGCCGAACCGACGCTCATAAATGATCCGACAGGGAGTGTCTTCTTCATCGCCTTTGACTTGTTTGACGCATTCGAGGATATGGGAATCCGTAACCCCACACAAGTCTTGGAAGCAACGATAAGTCTACATGTCCAGCAGTGTGATACCGATGCCGCACAGACCGTCCTCTACCGGCGTGTCCTGCTCCCGTGGAAAGAAGGCAGAGGCACATCAACACGTGCAGAAGACAACGAACTCACTTATAACAGCGCGTTGCATCGCGAACTCCCGTGGAACAGACCGCCAGCGCAAGCCATGCTATCAGGCATAGACGGCGACAACGAGAGCGACTACAACGGTTCCGAAGATGTCGCCCACCGCATCGATGGCACAAACGAAATCCAGGGTGCCGGCAAACGTTATGAATTCAAAGGCGACCATCTCACCGATGCCGTCCGTTTCTGGGTCGCAAACCCCGACTACAACTACGGCTACCTCTTCGCCTTACAAGACGGTAGTGTCCCCATCGTGTTCTCCTCAAAAGAAGCACCTGACGAAAACCTCTGTCCAACCCTAACAATCCGCTATCAGACAGTAGATCAAAAGGAAACGTCAGAAAACAGTAAATAAGGCAATTATATGAACGAATTTCTAACACTATTACTCCCATGGCCAGCACGTGACTTCAATCCGATTACAGACATTTTTGTTTACGGTATCCTTTTATCTTTCCTTATTTGTTTGGGAATCTTCTTATGGAAAACCATCCGCCGCTCCCGTTTGATTAGCAATTTAGTTAACCAAGTTGGTCAACACCAAAAACCTGTTAAACCGGAGATCTTGCAGGATCTCGAAGAAAAATTTGATGACAACAGTGAACTTGCTGAGGTTTGGCATGAGTTTCAAAATTCACTGATTACCCGAGAACCGAAAGAAAACGAAAAGAAAATAGTCTATAAAACAGATGAAGCATCCCTCTTTTTCAGTGAAGAACGGCTGCTTGGACAATACATGAACCTCCGATTTTGGAATAGTGTGCCAGCTCTGCTCGTCGGATTGGGTATCTTGGGGACTTTTGTTGGACTGGTTTGGGGATTGTTACCCTTCTCAAATATCGATTTTCAACAAACAGAAAATATTCGCAGTGCAATTCAATCCCTTCTGTCCGGAGTATCCACAGCATTCGTAACTTCAGTTTGGGGTATGCTATTATCGCTTTTATTTAATTGGATAGAGAAATCCTGTATCGGCTGGGTAAGTAGCAAAATTTCAGTGTTGCAACGCACGCTGGATCAACTATTCACATTGACGACACAAGAAGAAATAGCATTTCGGCAAGAAGACGAACTTGCACAACAGACACAGGCACTCAAAGCCTTCTCTACAGACCTCGCAAACGAGATTAAAAGTGCAATGGCACAAGGACGACAGGAAATTATTGCGGAATTCCGCAACGCGCCGGAAACGTTCAGTAACGCTATTGGCGAGCAGCTGACACCCAGCCTAAACCACCTGAATAGTGCAGTTACAGATTCCACAGCCACCCTCAAAAGTACAATGGAAGATGGAAACCAACAAATTCTTCAGCAGCTGTCTAACATCCACCAAGTCCTGAGCACAACAATCGAAAAGCAGTTAGTATCCAATCTTGATAACCTTATACCATTTCTAAATAAACGATTCTCATTAACGAAAACCGGTTCGTAGTTGCGCAATTCATTGCGCTCTTACGTGTGTAAACATTCGATGCGTCTCAAAACCTCTGAAATGTGAGTTTATTTTTTAGATTTGGTATTATTCACTATAGCCGCTGGTGGAACCCCGCCAAAGAGGATCAGGCGAGTGATAGGGTTTATCGTATTGGGCAAAATAGAGCAGTACACATCTATCTACCAATGGCAACGCACCCTCAATTTCAAACTTTTGATGTTATTTTGCATGAACTCCTTGAGCGAAAACGCCAACTTTCACAAGGTACGCTGTTCCCTACTGAGCAAGCCGAAGTAACGCCTAAAGAATTTCTTGAGAGCTTGCAGCCAATAGGTGTCACTGATGAGGAAAGTTCACCGCTAACAATAGAGGATGTCGACAAACTTGAACCGAGGTTCTTTGAAGCTTTCGTTGCTGCACTTTTTAATAAACAAGGATATTATGTCGTACTAACCCCCTATTCAGGGGACAAAGGTGCAGATGTCATTGCTCGTCAGCGTGGTAATGAAACCGAGGGACTTCTGATACAGGCTAAGCATCGACGACAAACTGGTGGGAAAGCGGACAGGCATGCCGTGGACGAGATTTTAGCAGCAAAACCGTATTACGAAAAAGAATATGGGACAACTTTCCAATTGGCGGTTATTACAAACCGTGAGTTTAATAAACCTGCACGTCGGTACAGCCATTCGCAGCAAGTAGAAACCTACGAACGTAAAGAACTGATTGAAAACCTAAAGCAATATCAGGTGACATGGCAGGATGTCAATAAGTGTCAGTTCTATACGAATTAACGTTTAAGCGGCATTAAACTCACTCGGTTTCACATATCTCCGCAAATACCCCAAAATCTGTTCCACTGCCGCCAATTTTCTGCTCCGATACGTCCTGCTGTGACGCTTGCATTTGTATTTTTCAGCCACGCGGTAATAGCATCAATTGCTGCGCAATGTGAACCCATTTCGCTGCAGGAAGATTTATATCTGCATTGTATTCTCTGAGATGTCTGATATTCACAAAGTTGTCTTCAATCGGGTTGTAGTCCGGTGAATAAAAATAGACATAAATTGCTTATATATGTTATAATTTGTTAAAAAAAATGTGCTGAACCAACGAAAGGCTTTAAGTGGCAAATTTTGATACAGCCTCTAAGAAAATCGCTGAAATATCTCCTAAAGATTTCGTCGGCCTTTGCTTCGGTTTTGAGACAATTGACATTACCGACATCGAACTCATCCAACCGGAACAACCCACGGTCGATATGCGCCAAGCAGATGTTATCATTAAGGCAGAAATCAATGGGAAACAGGTAATCGTACACTTTGAATTTCAAACTACCGACAGCTCAGAAATCGATATGTCACTCCGTATGGCGGGCTATATTGTTCGTCTTATTGAAACTTATGGATTAGAGGTTTATTCCAATGTCATCTATCTTCGCCCAGATGCAGGTCGCAGAGACCCCGGACAATTTGTACAAAATATAGCCGGACATGAGGTTTTGACTCGATACAAAGTTTTCCGTCTGATTGAGATAGACGGACAAAGCATCTTAGAAGCAAAGCCTATGGGGCTTCTGCCTTTTACGCCCTTGATGAAACGTCCTAAGGAGGTAAGTGCAGAGGCGTGGTTGCGGCGTTGCGTACAGACGGCAGATAGCGTGAATGTAGATAACAAAACCGTTTATCTCGGGACGTTAGCGGTTTTAGGCAGCTTAGTCTACGAACCAGAAACGATTTTGAATATCATCTCGGAGGAAACTATGGAACGCCCTTCTATTTCTGAACACTTCGCAGCAGAAGCACTACAGCAAGGTATCGAACAAGGAATTGAACAAGGAATTGAACAAGGAATTGAACAAGGAATTGAACAAGGAATTGAACAAGGAATTGAACAAGGAATTGAACAAGGTGCCAGAGAACGCGCCCTGAAAGACATTCTTGAGGTGCTTACACTCCGATTAAAGCCTTACGCAGCGACTGTCTTCAAACCTACACTTGAGACAATTGACGACTTAGATCGGCTTGCACAATTGCATCGCGCTGCGATCCTTGCAGAAACGCTTGACGACTTTGCACAGGTTCTAACGGAAAATAGTAATTGATATACGTATGCGCAGTGGTGTGAACGGAAATCACACAAATCAAATAAATCACAGTTCATTTCACACATACTCGCGCAAATACACCAAAGTCCGATCCACCGCCCCAAGATTCTCCGCAACCAACTGCTCGCCAATATCGCCTGCTGTCGTCCGCGCATCCGCATCGTCTAACCACACCGTGATAGCACTTGCCAACGCTTCCGCAGTCCGAACCAATTTAGCACCCCCGCGATCCACAAGCAGAGACGCCTCGTGTGCGTTCTGGATCGTCGGACCGAAAATAACAGGTTTCGCCATCGCAGCCGGCTCCATCACATTGTGAACGCTCCCCCGAAAACTCCCACCGACAAACGCGATATCTGCCAACCGATACAACTTCGCAAGAAGTCCCACCGTATCAACGATAAGCACATCCACCGCAGACAAATCCACCGCAGGCGTGAGCTCAGAAAAACAGAGATGCGCCAATCGCTCGCGTATTAGATGCCCACGAATCTCCTTGATCCGTTCAGGGGTCGGTTCATGTGGAACCAGAATTAGATGCGGAGAGTCTCCCGGCGCGTTTTCCGGCAGCAACTGATACGCAGGCAACACCACCCTCTCGTCCTCTGTGTAAGTGCTACCCGCGATGAGGATAGGACGTTTGAGGCTGCCTTGTCCCGGAAAAAATTCTGCATCAGGTTCAACAGCGACAGCACGCCGGTAAACCTGTTCATAGCGTGTATCCCCCGTAACAACAATCCCGTGTCCCGATGCACAGAGTTCTTGAAAGCGCGCCGCATCCGCTTCCGAAATCACACAATGCACACGGATACATCGGTGCACGCTCCGAAAAAACGGTTTCGCGAAGCCGGACAACCGTTTCGATTCAGCGTGCAGCGTACCAGCAACCACAATAATCGGAATCTCATGTTTGGAGGCTTTCCAGACGAGGTTCGGCCAAATATCGAACTTGGAAAAGACGATCAACGCCGGTTCAATGAGCCGTATTAAACGTTCAGCGTTACGCGGTGTGTCTAAAGGTAGGTAAACGGCAGCGTCAGCATAAGGGTAGGATTTCGCGTTCGGGGCAACCGAGGGAGAAAAAAAGGTTAAAACAATTCGGGTCTCTGCGTAAATCGCTTCAATAAGCGGTTTCGCCTGCTCGAACTCACCAACAGAGGTGAAATGGAACCACGCCGTTTTCTCTAAATCTCGCGCCCCCTGGAGTTGGTCAACCAGTTCTCTAAATACCCGTTTTCTTCCTTCGATGCCTTCTCGGATTTTAGGATTGCAGCACCCAGCGCAGTGAAAACCGATGAACATCGCCGGCACAGCAAAGACGTTATAAACAAATTTCCAAAGCATAGTAAACCGTAGAGAGGCAGAAAAATTAAAAAATGGAAGGCGAGAACGGAACGGCAATCCCGAAACTTCCAACCTTCCATTTCAACGGTACGGACTTACAGAACATCTAAGATTTTCTTTTTGAGTGCATCTTTAGGCATCGCACCGACAATCTGCCCCGCAACTTTTCCGTCTTTGAACACCAGCAGTGTCGGGATACTCCGAACGTTATACTGCATCGCCGTCTGGCGATTATCGTCAACATTGACTTTCCCAACTTTGAAGGTTTCTGTATTTTCCCCGGCAAGTTCCTCTAAAATCGGCGCAATCATTTTGCACGGACCGCACCATTCTGCCCAAAAGTCAACAACAACAGGTGTATCTGATGTAAGCACCATTCCTTCAAACGTATCGTCGCTAATTTCAAACGTATTCCCAGCCATGATAACTCCTTTTATAGTTTTTGAAAAAAATAGTATCTATCCCAAAAGTCTTTTATGAATGCATCAACCTCTTAATATGATACCCTATTTTATCAAAAATTGCCAATCAATTTTTGATACCTCAATCAGATTTTTGATCCCCATAAACCAGAACCTAACAAAAACGTATAACGGATAGTTGACAGAAACGGACAACCCATCACTGAAAACCGTTCTTCTATTTTTTTTATTTTTTTGCTTGATAAAAAATGTGAAATATGATATATTGTCGGAATTAAAGGGTGGCAAATTATCCAATCGAAACGATGCATATTACTTTCAATAACCCAAATTCATAATTGATTAAAGGAGGCACCGCATGCCTGATAAAGAGAAAAAACAGGGGACAAACATCTCCCGCCGGAACTTCTTGAAAGGTGTCGGAACAGGGACTGTTGCCGCGACCGTCGCACCCAGCGTCTTGATCGGCGCGGAAAAAGAGGCTGATGCCCAAACAGGAGATGCCGTCGCCAGCGCAACAATTCAACTCAATATCAACGGGAAACCGTATCAAGTTGAGGTCGAAGCGCGCACAACACTCTTGACCGTCTTACGCGATGGAATCGATACAAGCGGAACAAACATTGACTTAACCGGTGCCAAACTGATCTGCGACCGAGGCGAATGTGGCGGTTGTACCGTCATGGTGGACGGAAAAACCGTCTACGCCTGTATGATGCTCGCGATGGACGCAGAAGGCAAGCAGATAACAACCGTCGAAGGGTTAGCAGATGGCGATAACCTGCACCCCGTCCAAGACGCATTTGTACAGCACGACGCACTCATGTGCGGGTTCTGCACACCCGGTTTCGTCGTCTCGTCCGCAGCACTGTTAAGCGAAAATACAAAACCGACACTCGAAGAAATCAAAGTCGGTCTGTCCGGAAATACATGCCGCTGCGGCACCTATCCGTTCATCTTTGATGCTGTCAAGACTGCATCAAAGAAGATGTGATTCCTATCGCTGTTATTAAAAGCAAGCCGCGGCTTGCAGGACACAAAACCTACGGCTCCATCCGAGTAAGTGTCCATAGGAGGAAAACGTATGGCATCATGGGGAGAAGCAAGTGAATCTCGTCTTATCGGCAAACGGATACCCCGTCTGTCAGGTAAGGATAAGGTCACAGGAAAAGCGAAGTATACTTTTGATATTAATAGACCGGGACTGCTTTACGGACGCATCCTACGTTCCGAAGTCGCACGTGCAAATGTTGTCGATTTAGACCTAAGCGAAGCTGAAGCAATGCCCGGTGTCAAAGCAGTCTTACCACTCGTTGAAGTTGGAAGGCAAATCCGTTACCAAGGACAAGAGATCGCCGCAGTCGCAGCAGAGACAGATGACATCGCCAAAGACGCTATTCGGCGTATCCGTGTCGATCTCGAAGAACTACCCTTTGTCGTCACAGAAGAAGACGCAATGGCAGAAAACGCACCACAGATACGAGACGATTGGGCTGGAAACCAGAGCGAACCGAACGTCAGAGAAGAAGGCGACATTAACGCAGGATTTGAGCAAGCCGCCGTTGAAGTAGAGGCGACCTATCACACGCCTGTCCAAACACACGTCTGCTTGGAAACACATGGACACGTCGCTGAATGGGAAGATGACGAGAATCTAACCGTCTGGGCATCTACACAAGGCGTTTTTGGAGTCCGAAACGATTTAGCCGGGCACTTCAATCTGCCAGCCAACCAGGTCAGAGTCATCACAGAGCACATGGGCGGCGGTTTCGGAAGCAAATTCGGACCCGGTGTAGAAGGACGCACTGCCGCTAACTTGGCACGTGCCACAGGCAGACCTGTCAAACTCATGCTCACCCGGAAAGCCGAGCACCTCGTCGCAGGGAACCGTCCTTCGATGACACAGCACGTACGCGCAGGCGCAACCAGCGACGGACGCATCATCGCCTACGATATGAAAGGCTACGGCACAGGCGGCATTTCAAGCGGCGCAGGTTTTCAAGCACCTTACGTCTATCATGTACCAAACAGGCGTACCGAGCGCAGGAACGTCGCTGTCAACGTCGGTAACCAACGCGCAATGCGTGCACCAGGACACCCACAAGGCGCATTCGCCATGGATTCGCTGATGGATGAACTCGCCGAAAAACTCGGCATGAACCCACTCGAATTCCGACGGATCAACGATCCGAGTGAAGTACGACAAGCACAATATACCCTCGGCGCACAAGAGATCGGATGGCACCGTCGGAACAGCGTACCCGGTTCCGGCACAGCCGTGAAAAAACGGGGCATCGGTGTCGGCAGCGGTCAGTGGGGCGGCGGCGGCGGAGACGGCACACAAGCACGTGTCACTATCAATGCCGACGGTACCGTTGAAGCCGTCACAGGAACACAAGACATCGGAACCGGTGTCCGTACAGCCATCGCTATTATCGTCGCCGAAGAATTAGGACTCAACCCAACCGATGTTATGGTAAAGGTCGGCGATAGCGGCCCCGGACTCCCATCCGGCGGGAGTGGCGGTAGTCAGACAACCGCATCCGTCGCACCCGTCATCAAAACAGCAGCAGCCGCAGCAAAGCAGAAATTGTTTGAACGCGTCGCACCACAACTTGAGGCTTCGGTCGAAGACCTACGCGTCGGGAACCGCACAATCTACGTCGTTTCTGATAGAACCAAGACAATTAAGTGGGAACTCGCAACCGGGCAACTCGGTATGGAAAGCATCAGTGAAGGTGGACACTGGGATAGAGAACTCCGACAAGGCGGCGTCGCAGGCACACAATTCGCTGAAGTTGAAGTCGATACCGAAACCGGTGCCATCAGACTTATCAAAATCGTCGCAGTTCAGGATTGTGGACTCGCAATCAACCGATTGACGACAGAAAGTCAGATCAACGGTGGCGTTATCATGGGCTTAGGGCAAGCACTCCTTGAAGAACGTTTCATGGACCCACAGACCGGACGCATGCTCAACGCGAACCTTGAGGATTACAAAGTTCCCGGAACTTTCGAGATACCTGAGATTAAATCCATCGTCTTTGATACGCATCGAAAGGTTACAGGGGTCGGGGAACCGCCATGTATCCCTACACTCGGTGCTATCGCGAACGCCGTCTATAACGCAATCGGCGTACGGATTCGGGAATTGCCCATCACACCCGATAAGATTCTCACCGCACTTGCCGAGAAGAAGGCATAGCGGAGAAAGACGTTTTGCACAACATCAAAAACCTTAATCTCTAATGAAATCAAAGGGTTTTGATTACGTGTTTCTTAGGATCCACGGAAAGGCATTTTATTTATTCAACGCACCCAACCGAACCGCAAGGAAAATTAGAAAGATGGAAAAATTTAGTTACGTCAACGCCACCAGCGTGGAACAGGTTACCACACTGCTGAGCGACAGCCGGTGGGGCGAAGTCATGCTTGTCGCCGGCGGCACGGACCTGCTCGGTGAACTCAAGGAATACATTGAGACACCTAAGACGCTCATCAATCTCAAAACCTTACCCGGTATGGAGGGCATCAAGGTAGATGAGACTACAGGCTTAACCATCGGTGCCTTAACAACTGTCGCTGACATAGCGAAGCACCCCACAATTCGGCATCATTATGCTGTCGTGGCAGAAGCAGCGGGTTCTATCGCGACACCACAGATTCGGAACGTCGGCACGCTCGGCGGGAACTTATGTCAACGTCCACGGTGCTGGTATTATCGGGATGAAGCGACCAATTGCCTCAAAAAAGGCGGAGACATCTGTTTCGCCGTTGACGGCTTAAGCAAATACCACGCAATTCTCGGCGGCGATCCAGTTTACATCGTCCATCCATCGGACCTCGCACCCGCACTCATCGCTCTCGGCGCATCCGTCAAAATCGTCGGACCCGAAGGTGAGAAAACGATGCTTCTTGAGGATTTCTTTACTTTACCGGCAGCAAATCCGTTCCGAGAAAACGTGCTGCAATCCAACGAAATTGTCGTCGAAGTCCAAGTACCACCTGCGAAACCGAATACAAAGAGTTTCTACCTGAAAGCACGCGAGAAAGGCGCACCGGACTTCGCATTGGCAAGCGTCGCAGCCGTCTTTGAAATGGATGGAAAAACCTGTGCATCCGCGAGCATCGTGCTCGGTGGTGTCGCACCCGCACCTTGGCGCTCCAAAGAAGCCGAAGCCGCACTTACCGGTAAGATGATCGACGATAGCGTCAGTAGACAAGCAGGAGCAGATGCTGTCAAGGACGCACAACCCTTGAACGATAACGCCTATAAGGTGACTTTAACACAGAACCTCGTCAGCCGC
Source organism: Candidatus Poribacteria bacterium (assembly GCA_022823085.1). Classification (GTDB taxonomy): domain Bacteria; phylum Poribacteria; class WGA-4E; order WGA-4E; family WGA-3G; genus WGA-3G. The sequence goes on along the minus strand of JAJDXV010000020.1, from coordinate 13,855 downwards.
GCCGCTATGATGGCCGCAAGCTAAAGAAAGGAGCATTAATATGTTAGACGGAAAAGCGCTTCCAATCCTGAATCGTCCAATTTGCCAAAACCTGCGGACGAAGGCGATCTACATTCCGGGCGGCAATTTGCAGAACCTCGTTGAAAACAACCCCGGCTCGCACTATTGGTGCAACTGCACGATGCAAGTCGTAGGACCCGATGATCAGTTTGTATCACCCGACGCATGCAAGCAATCTCGTGCCTGCTTCAATCCTATCGGCGGAAAGCCGGTGGTGTAAGTGGTTATCGGCTGTCGGCTGAGGGCTGACAGCCGTCGGCTAATCCGCTGACAACTATAAGAATATGTTCCTGAAATCCTTGATACAATGGATACATGTCGGCTCTGTCGTCCTGATGATAGGAGGGTTCTTTTTCTTTCGCGTTGTTCTGTTACCTATTGCCAACCGTTCCAATGCATCCGAAAACTTGATCGCAGCCGCTTTGCGACGCTTTAGTGGCATTGTCTGGACAGCGTTGTTAACCATCCTCATATCAGGTCTATATAACTTTATTACCTTCTTTCGCAGTGCACGCGCAGGCACCGCTATTGATCCAGTTGTTTCAGACTACTCGCTCTATATCTTCGTCTTAGGTATCAAACTCTTTATCGTCTTTCTAATATTTACGTTAGCAATCGTCCTGACATTTCCATATCAGGTGTTCAGCGTGTACCAAAAAAGACCCGCGCCGTGGCTCAACCTTACGGTAATTTTCGGATTGATCGCTATCTTTCTCTCCGCATATTTACGTCGGTTGGGATAAGCAGTTTCCTAAACCATAAGTGTCAATTTTAGCAATAAAACAACCGTCTCAGATCCAGGCCCGGTAGGTTCGGTTTGCAACCGAACCGGATCCTACAGAGAAACCTTCAAAAACTTATTCAGTCGCGTAGCGTCGGAAAGATAGATTTAGCGAAACCGAACGCTTCAAACTGACAGCCGACTGCTGGCAACTGACAGTCTTAGTCACTGGAGAAAAAAATGGCAGTTTTAAGTTCCGAAGATCGCGCTTTTTGGGAAGAGAATGGCTACGTCGTTATCCGTAATGCTGCACCACCGGAATTAATCCAAGATGCCGCTCAAGCGGTTTGGGACTTCATCGAAATGGATGCCGAAGATCCAAACAGTTGGTATCCCGATCCGCCTCGTAAAGGCATCATGGTCGAAATATACCAACATCCCGCTCTATGGGCAACCCGCCAGTACCCGCGCCTCTATCAGGCTTTTGCCGAAATTTGGGACACAGAGAAACTCTGGGTCAGTTTCGATCGAGCGAGCATGAGTCCACCCAATCTCCCCGGCAAATTTGAACGCACAAACTTAGGACTCCATTGGGATACCTCGATTGACCTACCTTTCCGTTTCCATGTACAAGGCGTTCTCTATCTGACCGATACCGCCGCCAACCAAGGCGCATTCACCTGCGTCCCCGGGTTCCATAACAAAATTGAAGCGTGGATCAAGAGCCTCCCGCCTGACACAGATCCAAAGAAACAGGATTTAGTAGCACTCGGCGCGATTCCTGTACCAGGCAAGGCAGGAGACCTCGTCATTTGGCACAGCGCATTGCCACACAGCGCAGGTATCAATACCGCTGACATCCCACGCGTCGCACAATACATCACGATGTACCCAGCAGGCGAAACCAATCAGGAAGCACGCCAGCGACGCATCAACGCTTGGCAAAATCGGATGGCAGGCTTCGGCGGCGAACGTGCCGAAAAGGAACACGAATCCGGCGAAACAGCACAACTCACCGAACTCGGAAAAAAAATACTCGGACTTGAGACGTGGGGATGAACCGGCAACTCAATCGGATCGTCCGCGGCTATCTCCGATGGTCTCCAATCACTGATGGGAAAAGCCTACTCCTCAACCTGACCAGAGATTGGATCACACCCGAAGATCCGATAACAACCTTTAAAACCAAGTACCAGTTCCGATTGAAAGCCAACTTAGCAAACCCCGAACACCAGTACCTCTATTTTTACGGCACACATGACGAAAGATATATCGTCACCAAGCTCCTGAAGATAATCAAACCGGGCGATATTTGTTGGGACATCGGCGCAAACATCGGGTTCTATACCTGTCTCCTCGCCTCACTCGGCGGAGAAACCGGTGCGGTCGTAGCGTTTGAACCCGCATCACGCACTTACGGTTACCTCCATGAAAACGTCTCTCTGAACCGGTTCACAAACACCACCGTGATTAATAAAGGGATCGGTGATAAAATAGAGCAACGCCACCTCCACTATTCCGAAGCCGGACTCGCCGAAGGTACCGCTTCCTTAAAGTATACCAACAGGCGAACGGCATCCGAACGCGTGACACTCGACACGATTGACAACTTTATTAACGAACTACCGGCTCCGGACTTTGTCAAAATTGATGTCGAAGGTTATCAGTTAGAAGTACTACGCGGGGGCGAACACTGTTTAAAGACACACGCACCGCTCATAATGGCAGAACTCAAAGATGTCGGTGAAACAAACCGCGACATTTACACAGAGATTGAAGATTACGTCACAGATTTAGGGTATCAACTCTATGAAATCAGGAAACATTTTATCCGGCGATGTAACAGGCTCTCTGACACAACCCAAAGGAACTTTTTCCTCGTCAAAGAGCATTCCCGCGCCTTTGCCAGAATGTTACCGTGGCTGAGGTAACCTAATGCCGCTTCTCCATAACCACACTACTCTCCTTTAAAACGTCCCAATACAGGATATGCCGGATCGTTATAACCTTTACCAGTGTGTTCACCGAGCGGCACCAACTCGTTAATAGCCGTTTCATCGGACTCCGTTAACTGACAATCTAAACATCCCAAATTATCCTCAAATTGATCCATCGTGCGAGGACCGATGATGACAGAAGTAATTACCGGATTCGCCAACACCCACGCCAACGAAAACTGCGTCAACGTCTTACCGTGTGCCTCCGCCAACGGTATTAGGTTCTGTGCAACTTCATAACTCTCCTCACGGAGTTCCGTCTGTAAAATCCGTCTATCTTTTCGCGCCGCTCTCGAACCATCCGGCGGTGCCTCACCAGGCAGATACTTACCAGACAGCACGCCCCGCGCCAAAGGACTATACGGCACAACACCAACGCCATACTTCTCACAAAACGGCAACAACTCCACCTCAATATCTCGGTTCACGATGTTATAAAGCGGTTGCACGCACACGAACGCTTCCAACCCATGCTTCTCGCTCGTCCAGAGTGCCTCACAGATACGCCACGCCTGAAAATTAGAACACGCGATGTAACGCACTTTCCCTTGCCGCACGCAATCGTCCAACGCCCGTAAGGATTCCGCAATTCGCGTAGAGGCATCCCAACGATGTAAATAATAAACGTCGATATGATCCGTGCCGAGCCGACTGAGACTCGCTTCAACCGCCGACATGATATGAAATCGGTGTGACCCTGCTTCATTCACATCATCACCCATCGATCCGTGGACTTTCGTAGCGATAACCCATTTCTCTCGGTTGGCGCGAACCGCCTTCCCGATAACCCGTTCAGATTCACCGTCGTTATAGACATTCGCAGTATCCATAAAATTGATACCCGCGTCCAGCGCACGGTGAATAATCCGTATCGAATCCCTCTCATTCGTCGGACCACCAAACATCATTGTACCGAGACAAAGCGGTGAAACTTTAACACCGGCACGTCCAAGCGTCCTATATTCCATATCGTTTCTCCTTTTTATCACTAACAACTAATTACGCCATCCGTATTCCACCGTTGACATCCAGCGTCGCACCCGTCACGTAACGCCCCTCTTCTGAAGCAAGAAAAAGGATTGCACCCGCAATCTCCGAGGCATCGGCGACGCGTCCCAGCGGAATCTGATCCGTCATATCTGGGTGATTCTTTGCCATCTCTGTCGCTGCCACACCCGGCGCAATAGAGTTAACAGTAATACCGTACTCGCCGAGCACACGCGCCAACGATTTCGTCAGACACATCACACCCGCTTTCGATGCAGAATACGGCGCAGATGCCACCAAACCACCAACCTGTCCCGCCAACGAACCGAGATTGATAATCCGTCCGGAGCGCTGCGCCTTCATCGTCTCCATCACCGCTTGCGAACACAGAAACGGACCCTTGAGATTCACCGCCATCATCCGGTCCCATTCCGCTTCGGTGCATGCATCTATACGCGTATAACTGAAAATACCGGCGTTATTGACTAAAATATCAATGCGTCCAAACGTTTCGAGTGTCTTCTGAACCATCTCACGCACAGAGCTGCCATCTGCCACATCTGTTTCAATAACCAAGCACTTTCTACCGAGGTCTCTTATTTCTGCTGATGCCGCCTCTGCATTCGTTATATTCACTTCAGGGATAACGATGTCCGCACCCTCCCTCGCGAATGCCACGCATGTCGCTCGACCAATACCGCCACCACCACCTGTAACAATCGCAACTTGTCCCTCTAAACGCATCTATGTTTCTCCCTTCATTATGTAGGAGCGAGCTGTGCTCGCGATACCACAACTAAACAACCTCGGAATTATATCTTTTTCTCTCTTGCAAAAATGCAATAAATGTAGTAATATAATTTTATTATCGCATGAAATTTGGAAAAAGTCAACACGCTAAGATTGAAAATTTATTCACAGCACTATTTTGTTTCGATGGAATTAAACCATGAAAACAACACTATCTTTACATAGCCTTAAACCATTGCTGATTTTGGTTCTCGCTTACGGCTTCGCCTTCACAGCAACAGCCCAAAATTATTACCCTGCGGATGTCGGCAACACTTGGGTTTTAGAGGACGCTGAAGAACGGCGTATCTATAGCCTTGAGGGGCCCGAAACTTTTGAAGGCGCCGAGGTCATCACCCTGAAAATTGAGATAGAAGAACTTGACACTGGAGACCTTATCGATACCGACAAATATTTCCTAACTGTCGGCAGTGAGGACATCAAACTCCACGGAACTATCTTAGAAGAAGCCGCTATCGGAGGCATCGTGACAACCGATTTTTCAACACCTGCGACTTTTTTCCCATTAAATTTAACAGCGGGCGATAAGTGGCAGATCATCGCCGACGCAACAGTTGAACTGAATGGATTATCAATACCCGCGGAAAGCACCACTCATTTAGAAGTCGTCGCATTTGAAGACCTTCAAACACCGGCAGGAACATTCCAAAACTGTGCAAAGGTTGAGTTAGCGTTGGTGTTCTCTGCTGGAGGCTTCATAAATGTTGAATCGACAACCTATCAATGGTTAGCACCAGATCTGGGACCCGTCCAATACCAAAACAGCGAAGGTCTGGTCTCTACATTAGTCAGTTCCAATCTGCTAACTGCCCCCGAGGTGCCTGATACAACAGCGGAAGACATGATGCCTGAACCTTCTGAACCGTCTGAAGAAGAAACCATGCCTGAACCGGTCCCGTATGACGTGACAGGCGATGGCATTGTAAATATCTTGGACCTCACCTTCGTCGCGTCTCGCTTCGGTGAGTCAGACCCCAAAGCAGATGTAAATGGTGATGGAATCGTTAACATCTTGGACCTGGTCCTCGTCGCACAAAACTTTAGCAGTTAGGGGTATCCGGTTCGATGGTTGCCCTTTGTCAACCCGAACGATAAGGTAAATCATCAAATAATTGTAACCTTGAAATCAATCGCTGGGTTACATTCTCTAAGGGTGAATTTTGTAACATCTAAGACCTATCACGCGGAACCTGAAAGAGGCCAACATGGTAACTTGGAAAGTGGTATTAATTGTAATTGGCATCGCTGTACTGGCGATGGCAGTTGGAATGTGGTTCGGGTATCAATATGTGTCCGAAAAAGAGGACCTATCCCCAGACGGATGGCACGTCCCCTCTGACACTACCGCCCCCTGCCGCGATCCACTATTCGTGTTTTCACCACCTCGCACGCGGGTTCCGATAGGATAGTAAACACTGTTAACACTTTATACTTCACTTCTTTTAAGGAGTTCTAAACTATGAAATCTACCAAACTTGTGAATTGGTTCAAACCGTTTTTCGTACTAAGTATTCTCTGTGGTTTCGCACTCACAGCAACCGCACAAAATCATTTCCCATCAACAGTCGGCAATTCGTGGGTCCTCTTGAGTACCGACGGCGCTGATCAACGCACCTATACCTTTGAGGGACCCGAAACTGTTAACGATGAGGAATTTACCATCCTGAATATCGCTAAGGAGACAGTCGGAACAGGCGTAGTTGTCTTTGACAAGTCCTGGGTAACTGTTGCCGAAGATGGTGAGATTTTACTGCATCAAGTCGCATTCGACCGAGGCGCATTCGGCATCGCCGAGGCAACTTGGGACCCACCGGTCACTAATTTCCCCGCAGCACTACCACTCGGACACACGTGGGAAATTGTAACGGAAACAGTACTGCTAATCGTCGGAGCAGCAACCACTACCAGTACCTTAGAGGTAGTTGCAATCGAGGACGTTGAAACCCCGATCGGCGTATTCAAAGACTGTGTTAAAATAGAGACGAACCGAAAAGCTGTCACAGCACTCACAGTTATACGCGAGAAAGAGTTCCTATGGCTTGCACCCGATGTGGGGCCCGTTAAATTCCTCGATGATACAAACAGCGTTGTTTATGACTTGGCAAGTTACAACTTAGTCGAACCACCTGCCGTTGAAGAGATGCCAGACGTTGAAGAGATGCCAGACGTTGAAGATACACCTGTCGCAGAACCTCCAACGACTGAGGAAACACCTGTCACCGAAGAAGAACCTGTCGTCGAAGAAGAGATGATGGAAGAAGATATGGTTGAAGAACCCGGCACCGAAGAACCGATGGTCGAAGAACCGATGCCCCCCAAAACTTCCAGTTTTGATGTCACACTTGACCCCGGTCTGAACATGATTTCCATCCCATTGATGCCGGAAGAACCCTACACCGCTAAATCGTTAGCAGAGATGTTGAACGCAACCCTTGTTATTCGGTTAGATACACTAACCCAAAACTTTATCGCTTACACAACCGTTGATGAGGGTGATGGGTTTAGCATTGATGGCAGCCAAGGTTATATCGTCAATACGCCTGCTGGAGAGGCGGTAACGTTCACAGGTACCGCATGGAATAATCAGTCCGAAACCGAGGCTGATGCCGCACCCGCTGCACCGACGCTTTCCACCAATAAAAACACGTGGGCGTTTGTTGTCACCAGTAACATTCGCGGTATGCAGCCAAGCACGGGGTACGTCCTCGTCGCTGAAAACCTCCGCACCGGCACCATCGCTACAGAAAACATCACCAGCGACGTGAAACGTTCCGCCGCTGTCTGGGCAGACCTGAACCGCAAAAGCGTCGTCGAAGCCGGCGATAAACTCGAAATCGCACTCTACGACGAACGCGGGAACCGCGTCTCTGGACCCTTCCAACGCACGGTCACAACCGCTGACATCCGTAACGCTTTCTTAAGCCTGCAACTGAATGTCGGCGATGTGCAACCGAAGGACACAATCCTGGCACAGAACTTCCCGAATCCGTTCAACCCGGAAACGTGGATTCCGTATCAGCTGAGCAAACCGGCTGAAGTTACAATCAGTATCCACAACATCGCGGGGGATTTAGTGCGGACGTTAGACTTAGGCTTGCAGCCCGTAGGTTCCTACATGACACCTACAACTGCGGCGTATTGGGACGGTAAGAACGCTGTCGGTGAACACGTATCAAGCGGTCTTTACTTCTACACGCTCCAAACCGCAGATTTTACTGCTACCCGACGCATGGTTATCCTGAAGTAGGAAACACGGATACCTACAGCGAACCTCGCATCCAAATAATTATGGGATTTACTACAAAAAAACGCCTTGATGTCACCATCAAGGCGTTTTTATACCAAACTTGCAGGCGTTCTCTCCAATCACGCCTCGCTTAAACAAGGAAGATAAAATGATTCGCAATACCCTATTCATCATTACACTCATCTGCGTTGCCACGGGGGCAACGTCTGCACAAAACTACTATCCCGCAGAGATTGGGAATACTTGGGTTTTGGAGAGCCAGGACGGTGCTGAACGCGCGACTTACACGCTTGAGGCACCAGACGAAAATGTGAATAATGAAAAATTCCGCACGCTCAAGATTATAACGGAAGTGTTAGGGACAACTTCGATGGACACGAACACGTTCCTTGTTGAGATAGGTAAAGAAGGAATGAAACTCCATAAACTTGTCGCAGAACTTGGGCCTACTTTCGGCACAGCGAATATGGAATTCGCACCGCCTGCCATCTTTTTCCCACCTACCCTCCAACTCGGCGAAATATGGGAAACGCTCGGAGAAGCAGACGTATATCTGGTAGGCAACGTCAAAGTCTCCAGCGTGAACGAAGTCGTCGCTATAGAAGATGTAACCACGCCAGCAGGCATGTTTGAGAGCTGCGTAAAAATCAAGATAAACACAAAAATCACTGCTGCGTTGGGATCAAGTCGTTCTACCTCTTACCAGTGGCTCGCCCCGGGCATCGGACCCGTCAAATTTGAAACGAGCCAAGACATCATCTTTGAATTAACCAGCTTCACTCTGGTCACACCCGAAAAACCGTATGACGTGAATGCAGACGGCGTCATCAACATCTTAGACCTAACATTTGTCGCCGCGCATTTTGGCGGGACGAATGCGGAGGCTGATGTGAACGGCGACGGCACTGTTAACATTCTTGATCTAACACTTGTTGCGCAGCACTTCGGCAGTTAAGATACCTACGATACCCGTTTTTGTGTCTCGTGTGCCGCAAGCGTCTCCGCATGCCACGCAGACGCTTCGTCTCCATCTCGGAACCGCCACGAAAACTTGAGCGACGCGTCACCCCCATTATAGAAAACCGCTTCTGCACTCGCATCTTGACTTCCTAAAATAGGACGCACCAGAGAGAGAAGATTCGATGGCGGATGACACTTCCCGTCGCCGCGTTGAACCTCCAAGAGTTGCGTAACCGCACCTTGTACCTCACGTGTCCCCAGCAGCAGTGGACCGTAGCACGCCGTAACCGCACCTTGTCCCCAATTCCGTCCATGTCCCGCTGCCACCGAGCAGACCGCACCGCCCATATCTGCATGTTCCCGTCCACCACGCAGCACCCGCCGCGCCATACCCAAACGTGTCCCAGCACTCCCTAACGCGCGCAACGCATATATAATCTCACCCGTTACCTGATACGCAAGCGTCAACGTAGCCGTTGACGGCTCCCGAATCGGTTTCACCGAACCATCATTAGACCACTCACCCCAATACGCCATATCCGCACGTTTACCGACCCCCGGTTCGCGACGACGGTTCTCTTGCGGAAAAACCAACGCCAGCAACTCAGGCGACGCATCGGGCAAATCCGCTAATCCCGATCGGATTGCTGCGTCAAAACAGGTGTCCTCAAACGTCCAACGGTAATAACCCAACGCAGCCGCCGCCGGATCGTTATACGGATCGCTCAGAGATGTTAAAAGCGGTGCGACAATCCGTTTCGCCGCCGTTTTAAAGACTTCTTCCCCAGATAGCAGATAGAGATCACCCAATGCATAGATCGCGCCAGAAGCCAATAGAACTTCAATGCCTGCAAGCGGATCCCCCGGAATGTGATGCGAACTCGCCACCAACCGATGTAAATTCTTGGCATCAACCGCAGCTTCATCAAGACCTTCACCATCATGCGTCCAGAGCAGCGGCATCGGATCCGGCGCAGCAACAAGCTGCCCGGCACGCTTCCGCCCATACCGCAATGCCCACGTCAGATACCGTTCTTCACCTGTCACACGATACGCCGCAAGCGCGATGTGGATGAACCGGAAATGCTCCGCCAACTCATATCTATCCTTCTCATCGTTCGTCACGTGTCGGGTACCTATGTTGTAACCGATAAACGTGTCCCGATCGTAATCATACCACGGCGGAATCTCTGCCACCCAATTGCCGATATGTTCTGCAGCATCCGTCAACAGGTGCGTGGCTTCCGAATCTTCAGGCATCAACCCGATATAGCGGGGCAGAAAAAGCAAGAACGGTTCCGTTCCGTGATGTGCCTCCGCCTTCGGTTCATAACCGTGGACGCAATCACGCTTCACCCAACCGAGCAGTGCCGACCTCAGCATATCGAAATGCTTCAGCACAGCCGCATCACCCGTGATGAGATAGTGTGGAAACCACGCAAGCGCGTAGTTCGCTTCATCCTCGCCACCATCGTTCGGACCCGGCGGATCAAGCAGCATGCTCTGTTTCAGCCAGCGACCCATCTCGTTTCTAAGTGTCGTATAACCGGTATAGCATTCGTGGATAGTCTTGTCCATCAATCTCTCCTACAACAGCGACTTCACAAATTCAATGCTCCGTTTTGCGATCGTCTTCGGATCCGGTTTGAAATCAAATACCTCTGTCGAGACATAACCCTTATAGTCAATCTCCTTGAGTGCCGCAATAATCGGTGGATAATCGACATTTCCAGAACCCGGCAGGTATCCGTTATCGTCATTGGAGTGAAAATGTGCAACGTGCTGCGCGTGTTTACGGAGCTGCGTCGGCATATCGATCCCTTCTTTCGCGGTACTACACACGTCCAAGATAATCTGGAAATTCGGGTGATTGACGGCACGCACCATCTCAACCGCTTTATCAGGATGCGTGATGAAGTTCGTCTGATCGCTCGACAACGGTTCCATACACAGCATCACATCTCTCTCACCTGCAAGTGCAGCACTTTCAGAGAAAGTTGCCCGTGCGTACGCCCACGCCTCCTCAAAACTGAGCGGGTCCATCACGTTCCGTTGCTGCGGTGAACCGATGACCATCACCTCGCCACCCAAATCCGCACAAAGATTTACCAATGCAAGGAAATAGTCCCGTGTCTCCTCGCGAATCTCAGCATCCGGATGATTAACGTACAACCCCGGCGGCGAGACGAGCAGCCAGTGCAATCCCGCAATTTCTATCTTCGCATCTTCCGCCGCCTTACGGATACGCGACCGTTCCGTTTCACTAATATCTAAAACCGAATCTGCCAAAGTAAACGGCGCAATTTCAACCGCATCGTAACCGATCTCAGCGGCATAAGTGAAAACATCTTCGATCTTCCAATCTTCAAACATTTCGTTGCATATCGCAATTCGCATTCTGTATCCTACCTTTATGTTTTTATCCATTGTAAAGCACTCACGCTTTTTTGTCAATTTTTTCTCGCCATAGACCCAGAACCATTCAATGCCAAAAAACTATTTCGTTGGAGGTCGAAAAGTTAGAACGCCTTTGCTATATCCGTTTGTTCCTCAAGCGAGATGTGGAACATGCCGTCTCGGCTTCAAAAGCGGGGATACCGTGAATGGGGATGAGTTTATCGCCCGCAGCGGAGGAGCGAAAAATACTCGGTTTGCCCTCGTGAATTGAAATGGCATAGAGGGCATTATGTGCAATCGTCAGTTTTATATTCGCATAAAAATCGGTATCTAATTGCGGTGTGTGCTCATGCGTATTGAAATGAGCACTCTCCCAAGTCTCACCCCCATCAGTCGACTGGACAAGGTCACCCCCGATATGCATATAGAGCCTGTGGTTTAGGGCAACCAAGTCGTAGAGTTCGGGACCCGTCATCCCGTTTACAAACGGGTGCCAAGACTCGCCGGCATCGGTTGTGCGGCTGATCCCGAATGCATCGGCTTTATAAAATGTCCTTTCATCAATAGCGATAGCTGGAAATCTGGGTGCCATATATGAATTGATAATAGATCTAAGAGGGGTCCAGGTTTGCCCGCCATCAATAGATCGAAATTCGGCTACTCCGAGAACGAAGAGTGTTTTACCTGCAGCCAAAACCTGTATAGCAGAAGCGAGGTTTATTATTTGAGATTCATCTGTAGGCGTTATTTCAGTCCATGACGCTCCGAGATCTGCGGAGTGGAAAACCCTTTTTTCTAACGCTTCAGGGGTTGATATATTTGGAAATGATTTACTGGACTCCGAGTAGACAACATCAGGTGCGATTCCAACATAGAGGTTATTTTCGTCAACAGTCAAGGCGTAAACGGCACCAGATGTTTCGGTGAGCAACTGTTGCCAGTTATTTGAACCGAGGCGATAGAGCCCGCGGTTTGTGCCAGCGAATAGGGTGTTTCCGATTGCAGCGACTGTATAGACCCGTTTCCCTGCCAATCCGTCATTCAGGGGTGCCCAGTACTTACAGGCATTAGTAGATCGAAAGATCCCCTTCTCTTGAAGGGCGAGATACAACACTATGTTTGCTTGTGGGTTGTGTTTCTCGCTTGCATCGATGATGATGAGTCCACTGGCGACACCTTCAGGGCGCTGCCCAAGTGCGTTCCACGTATCACCGCCATCTTCTGAAGCGAGCACCTCATCAGCGGAAACGGTATAAACGGTGCCTTGGTGTTCTGTTATCGGCACTCGGTACTGTCCGATGGGAATATCGGCGTTAATAAGTACCCATGTTGCTGCGGAGGTCAATCTATAGAGACCCGTTTTTGCAGCAGCGTAGATCGTTCCATCCGCAGCTTTAAAGAGGTCATAGACGACGCTACCTTTCGGTCCGGTTGATTGTGTCCACTGTGAAGTGGAAAACTTTGCGGGATCGTCCCATGCGTTTGTTGTGAGGGTGGTCTGTGAGGTTTGCACGCCAGCCCCACTGTTTTTACCGGGAATGATTGTTCTGCCAATCTGATTTCGCACATCAGGCCTTGCGACAATCTCAATAAGGATAGGGGCGTCAACAAGTTCAACGGTAGGTTCAGATTGTGCATCAAAACTATATGGCTGCTGACACCGAAGCAAGTATTGGCTGCCCATGCCGAGGAGTATCACCAATACCACTGCGGCACCGAAAGCTGCCCAAGGGAGTAAAGGTTTCTTAGCGGACGGTGTCGATATCGGATTCAAGTCAGCAATGTGTCGCATGACGTTCTCAATGAGATTGTCAGACAATTGGACCCCGCTAAGCGTTTCGCGGACCAATGCTTCTTCTTTTTCTAAACGCTTGCGGGCACGGCGAAGTCGGCTCTTAATTGTATTCACCGACACCCCTAAGAATTTGCTGATCTCCTTCGATGTCATTTTACCGAGATAGTGAAGCGTAACAACGGTACGTTCACTTTCCGGTAGCTCCTGTAGGAGTCTTTTGGCAAGATTTTGTCGCCGCTTAGTATTTTCAACTTCACGCTGATGCGATACATAATCTGCGTAGAAGGCTTCTTCAACCTCTTCTGGACGTGTAGCTTCTAAGGATTGCATATTCAATTTGTCCATTTTAGCTTTATTCCGTTTTATCCAATTAATGCAGCGTCGATTCGCTATGACATAAAGCCACCCTTCAAATCGGTCTGGATCCTCTAAGGTCCCAAGTTTTTTGTAGACTTGGATAAAGGTGTCTTGGGTAATCTCCTCTGCAATGTGAAAATCCCCAATTTTCCGCCATATAAGGGCATGCACGCCTTTTTGGTGTCTCCGCATTAATGTACTGAAAGCCTCGTCATCGCCAGACAAAATTCTACGAATCAGTTGAACGTCGTCCTCTACCATCAAAATTCTCCTTGCCACAAGTTGATTTACGGCTACCTGCTTCAGGGTAGCAAATGTACAGGTTCCCGCGATATTGCCGCTGCTTAAGTTGATGAAACCAAAATATTTATTTATTTTTCATTAGTTATACTATAGTTTGGACAGTTTGCTAAGTTTAGGAGTTATGAAAAGTTGGCAGTGTTCTCCCGTTAGAGCTCCCGAACAGATGTTAGGATTGGCTTCTAAACCTGTTTTTGGGTCTCTATTGTGTTAGAAACGACTGC
>JAJDXV010000136.1 GCA_022823085.1 Candidatus Poribacteria bacterium | reverse complement strand
GCAGTCGTTTCTAACACAATAGAGACCCAAAAACAGGTTTAGAAGCCAATCCTAACATCTGTTCGGGAGCTCTAACGGGAGAACACTGCCAACTTTTCATAACTCCTAAACTTAGCAAACTGTCCAAACTATAGTATAACTTATAACTATTATGCAATTAGAATTTTCGATACCAACAAAAACTGTCCGTAGTGTCAGTGAAATAACGAACCTGCTGAAGAAACTGATAGATCAACAGCCGGAGTTTCAGAATGTGTGGGTACAGGGAGAAGTATCCAATTACAGTCGATCTGGCGCAGGACATGTCTATTTCACGCTCAAAGAGGATAGCCATCAGATCTCCGTTGCCATTTTTCGCAATGCTGCGAACCTTCTTAAGTTCTTGCCGAAAAACGGCGAGGAGGTAATTGTACAAGGGCAGCTGAGTCTCTATTCCACGAGGGGGCAATACCAGATAGTCGGTCGAAACGTGGAACCGGTCGGGATCGGTGCGTTGCAGCGCGCTTATGAAGAATTGAAGCAGCAACTCACAAACGAAGGTCTGTTTGATGACAGCCATAAAAAGCCGTTACCAAAATTTCCTCGGAAAATCGGTGTGGTTACATCCCCGACAGGCGCGGCAATTCAGGACATCCTCCAACAACTCCGTAAACGCTACCCGTTAGCCGAGGTGTTGCTACATCCGACGCTCGTCCAAGGGGACGGCGCATCTCAAGGGATCGCACGTGCGCTACAAGTCATGAATCAGCGGGACGACATAGATGTACTTATCGTCGGACGCGGCGGCGGTTCCATCGAAGACCTCTGGGCATTCAACGAAGAACGCGTCGCACGCGCGATTTTCGATTCCAGGATCCCTGTCGTCTCCGCAGTCGGACACGAAACGGATTTCACCATCGCCGATTGGGTGGCAGACCATCGCGCACCAACGCCATCGGCTGCCGTAGAACATATCGTCCCGGATCAGAATGAACTTTTCGCACAACTTGACGGTCTCGATACTTGGCTGCGTACAACAATTCAGAACCGATTAAATAGAGATCAAACACAACTCCAAGAACTGAAGACACGACTTTCACCGACACAACGTAAAGACGCTATCTATCAACTCTATCAAAGGGTTGATACATTCGACCTTGCGTGTCGGAGTGGTGTAGGACGGAAACTCGCCGATAACGAAAATAGGCTACACGCACTCGCCCAACACCTAAACGCACTCAGTCCGTTAGCCACATTGGCGCGCGGGTATAGCATCACGCGAAAAACGGACGGTGAAGTCCTCACTGATACGGAACAGGTATCCGTCGGTGATAAGATCGAGGTTCAACTATCACGCGGGCATCTCACGTGTTGCATTGAAGAACGCTTGGACGAAAACCGACAACGGAGATAAGACATGACTTTTGAAGAAAAACTTACAAAACTCTCACAAATTGTTGAACAACTGGAATCCGGTAACGAGCTGCCTCTCGAAGAATCCCTCAAACTTTTCGAGGAAGGTGTCGGTTTAGTCTCATCTTGTCGGGAAATGCTTGAGAAAGCAGAACAGCGGGTCGAAAACGTTCTCGCAATAGATAATACATAAGCGAGTACGCAGTTAACAGTACGGCGGGTACGCCTTTTGGTTATAAGTTGTTGGTTAAGAGTGGCACGTAACGCAATCAAAAACCTCTTAACTTATAACTTATAACTTATAACTTATAACCAAAATAGGATTAATAACATGATTTTAGAAAAAATTAATACCCCATCTGATCTTAAAAAACTTGAAATGGATGAACTTAAAGATCTCGCACAAGAGATGCGCGACTACCTACTGGCAGTCCTCTCAGAGCATGCGGGCCACTTCGCACCGAACTTCGGCACCATCGAATTGGCAATAGCCTTGCATGCCGTCTTTGATACACCGCGCGATAAAGTTATCTGGGACATCGGGCATCAGGCGTATCCGCATAAGCTGCTGACCGGCAGGAGAGACGAGTTCCCGACGCTCAGACAGAGCGGCGGTATCAGCGGTTTTCTCAGCAGAGACGAGAGCGAATATGACGTTTTCGGTGCGGGTCATTCGAGCACCTCTATCGCCGCAGCGTTAGGTATCGCCACCGCGCGAGACTTGACCAACGAGACTTACAAAGTCGTCGCTGTTATCGGGGACGGCGGGTTAACAGGCGGGATGGCGTTTGAAGCGTTGAACGCCGCAGGCGACTTTAAGAACGACATGGTCGTTATCCTCAACGATAACAACATGTCGATTTCAGCGACTGTCGGCGCGTTCTCAAAACATTTCCACAAACTCACAAGTTCACCACACTATAACTTCCTCCGCTCTGGTGTCAAAGAGTTCCTGAACCTAATTCCGGCAGATGCAACGCAGATTGCACGTAAAATTGAGGCTTCCTTGAAAGCCGGTACGCTATTTGAGGAATTCGGGTTCCGATACTTCGGGCCCCTCGACGGAAACGACTTGGAGGCACTGATTCCGGTGCTAACAGGTATCCGGAACCTCACGGGCCCTATCTTACTGCACGTCGTAACCGAAAAAGGACGCGGCTACGCACCAGCAGAAGCCGATCCAGTCGGGTTCTATAGCGTCAGCGGCCCCTTCAATCTCAAGACCGGTAAAACATTGAAACCGAAACCGCCGACACCGACCTACACGGAAGTATTCAGCCGAACACTCATTGAACTGGCGAAACGCGACGCACGCGTCATCGGTGTAACCGCGGCAATGCCGGGCGGCACTGGATTGGATAAATTCAGCGACGCGTTTCCGAGTCGATGCTTCGATCTCGGATTAGCAGAACAGTGCGCCGTCACGTTTTCTGCAGGACTCGCAGCACAAGGCATGCGTCCTGTCACGGCGATCTATTCGACCTTCCTTCAACGGAGTTACGATCAGGTACTACACGATGTCTGTATCCAAAAACTGCCTGTCATCTTCGCATTAGACAGAGCCGGACTCGTCGGAGCAGACGGCCCAACGCACCACGGGGTCTTCGATCTCGCATACCTCCGTTCGATTCCGAACATGGTCGTGATGGCACCGAAAGATGAAAACGAATTACAGTCTATGGTCAAGACCGCACTCGTGTATGAAGACGGACCGATTGCGTTCCGCTACCCACGTGGCACAGGTGTCGGTGTAAAGATCGCCCCAGAGCCGCGCCCCTTACCTATCGGCAAAAGCGAAATCCTTAGAGAGGGGAACGATATGCTGATCATCGCTATCGGCAACCGCGTCTATCCTGCCCTTGACGCAGCGCAGACGTTAGCCGATACCGGAATTTCCGCAACGGTTATTAATGCACGGTTTGTAAAACCGTTAGACACTGCAACAATTCTGCCACTCGCCGAACAGATCGGTAGAGTCATTACGATTGAAGACGGCGTGGTGACAGGTGGTTTCGGGAGTGCCGTTTTGGAGGCTCTCGCAGCCGCTGGTATTACAGACGTTCAGATCACGAATCTCGGCATCCCTGATGAATTTATCGAGCATGGTGATCTCCAGCACCTCTATGCCCGGTGCCGGTGTGATGCTGACGCTATTGTTCGCGTGGCAGAGAAAATGCTAAAATAGTTATAAGTTATAAGTACGGTTTTTCTGCGAAAACCTTTCAGTACTCAGTTAAAGAGGTTCTCTGTGGCAACCTTCACAGAGAACAGAACTGTTCCAAGAACCTTCTTAACTTATAACTTATAACTTATAACTTATAACTTATAACTTACCACCATTATGCAACGGATTGACACTTTTCTCGTAGAACACGATTTAGTGGAGAGTCGCGAACAAGCGAAACGGCTCATCCTCGCAGGCGCAGTGACCGTTAACGGAAACGCCAGCATCAAACCGGGACATCGGATTCCCGACGATGCAGAGGTCATCGTTAAGGAACGGGAAAAATATGTCAGCCGCGGCGGGGTCAAGTTAGAAAAAGCGTTAAACACCTTCAAGGTAGATGTCCGAAATCGGGTCGCACTTGATGTTGGCGCATCTACCGGCGGATTCACAGACTGCCTGCTCCAACACGGTGCCGAATTCGTCTATGCTGTCGATGTTGGGTACGGGCAACTCGCGTGGAAACTCCGAACACACCCACAAGTCAAGTCGATTGAAAAGACGAATATCCGACATCTAACGCCTTCTGAAGTTACCAGTGACCAGTTACCAGTTACCAGAAAAGAGAACTTACCCAAGAACTCGCGCCCATTTTTAAATATCGGAAATCGAGTTCTTGGTCAAAGTTTTCCTAACGCCTCTTCACCGGTTACTGGCGACTCTCCACCCGTTCCTGGCGACTTTATCTCTATTGCTGTGATTGATGTCTCCTTTATCTCACTAAGAACAGTGCTACCGAGTGTCATCAAACTCCTTCTGAAGTTACCAGTGACCAGTTACCAGTTACCAGAAAAGAGAACTTACCCAAGAACTCGATTTCCGATACTTAAAAATAGGCGCGAGTTCTTGGGTAAAGTTTATCCTAACGCCTCTTTACTGGAAACTGGCGACTCTCCACCGGTTACTGGCACCTATGACATTATCGCACTGCTGAAACCGCAATTTGAAGCCGGAAAAGCACACGTCAAAAAAGGCGGCGTTGTGTCCGATAAACAGGTACATATCGAAACAATAGACAACCTCAGCACTTTCGTTACCGAGAAACTCGGTGCGACCGTCAACGGGGTAACCTATTCACCGATCCATAAAGACATCCGCAATATTGAGTACCTGCTTTGGTTGACTATCAACCCGAATCCGGACGTAAGCAGGTTGGAAAAGTACGAAAAACCGAAGCAGACAACAGCCGAGATCGTCGCTGCCGCACACGAATCGTTTGAAAATGGTAGTTAGTTGTTGGTACGGCATCGATTACGATTCCTTTAGGTTTTTGGTAAAGAGGTGTACGGTTGTTCTGACGTCTCTTAACCAATAACTAATAACTAATAACCATTAACCAGAAAAAAAAATGCGAAAAAGAATCCAAAAAATCTCCATTTTCATTGGAATATCCTTTACCATTCTGCTATGCGGTACGCTGGTATTTGTTCAGTCAGAGACCTTCCTCAACTGGGTCGAAAAAAGGCTTGAGACGGAATTGAAAAACCGGCTAACAGATGCCTACACGATCAGTGTTGAGGACATAGAGGGCAGCATCTTCGGGAATATTACCGTCAAAAACGTTAAAATAGCGGAAGTCTCCAAAGCAGATGAACCTGTAATTTCGACGCGCAGCGTCGTCCTCAAGTACAATCTGCTGCAGCTGCTAACGCGTAAATTTGAGGTTACGGAACTGACGGTAAATGATCCGGAAATCCGTGCGGAATCCGATCTTGACGGTCAATTGAATCTGTCCAAGATATTTCAGGAGCCACCCTCAAGTGAGGACGCGCCACAATTCAGCTTCGCTGTTGAAAAAGTTCAACTTAAACACGGAAAAATTGATTACACGGATCCACAAAGAGACCTCGAAATAAGCGTTCAGGGTATCACGATTGAGGTGGAAGGTCCCCTTGATACATGGAATCACAAAGGCGATTTAAGCATCGAGACTGGCAGTTTTAAGTTCAACGGTTCCGAAACGCCGATTGATAAGTTTGAAATCGATTTTGAGATTTTAGCCGACAGTAGCGGATTCGATAGACTCCAATTAGATTTTGGCAACTCAAGATTGGTCGCTGCAGGGCGATTTCCGTATAGACCAACTCGTAATTACTGGTCAATTGACCTTGATTTACAACGATTGGATGTCGCGGATGTCGAGCAGTTTTTCGGCGAAGGTATCGAACTTGAAAGTATGGTAAAAGGTCGGATAACGGCAAATGGAAACCTCGATGCCAGCTTCGCCGCTACACTTTCTGTAGAAACCCCAACGCTTTCTATGACACAAGCTGAAAACGGTAGACACATTGCGCTGACAGACCTAAAAATTGATGCCGGCTTCAATTTACACCCGATCCCAACATTCACACTAAAGGATTTCAGCGCACAGATCGCCGACGGTGTCCTGACCGGTAGCGGAAGTATCGGACTCCAAAGCCGCCCAGAAGGCGATGTTATCGCGCAGCTTCAGCAACTGGCAACGCACCCGCTTGCCTATACAGGGCAGTGGGAGGCAACGGATGCGCAACTCATACCGTTGCTGTCAATGTTTGTCCAGCTTCCCGATTTCCTTGTAGACAGCACCGGGTACCTCTCAGGAAACGCCACGTTCAACGGAAACAGCACCGACATTTCAATGCTCAATCTCGATAGCAGGTTAGAGATAACAGACACCGTCCTGAATACGGTAGCACTCAAGGACTCCGCGCTCAATTGTAAAATTGAAGATGGCGTCTTGAATACCGATGGATACCTCGATGAAACCGCGATTGCCGTCACCGGTCCCTTCCCACTCACTGAACAAGACTTTCTCGACATCCGCATATCCGACATCAACTTCGACGATGTCATGAAAATTGTCAACAGCGCGGATTTCGGTGGAACCGGTGAATACACAGCGACTTTATCATCGGACGGCAAACTCAACGGACATATCAAAATTCCGAACGCTAATTTCTTCGACATCCCCATCGGCGTATTGGCAGGCGATCTCAACTATTACGATGGACAGGTGTTCGTCGAAAATGGACAACTCACCCAAAACACAATAAACGATACTGTGACAGACGAGATGAGCCAGGTTTCAATCACCGGTGTTGTGGATGTTGAGGGTGAGTTCCCGGTACAGTTCAGCGTCATCGCGAATCCGGTTTATGTTCAACACTATCCAAAGTTATTGTTAGGGGCAGAATATCCGGTAACCGCTGAAATCAGAGGCGAACTCACACTGGATGGAACGCTCATCAACCTCGACGGAAGTGCCAACTTTAGTGTCACAGAGGGCATCGCATGGGGTATCCATTTGGACCCGCTAACGCTCCCGCTGCGCATTGAGGATTATTACCTCACACTCTCCGATTTCAAGGTAACCACCCGCGGTCAGAGCGTTACGCTCAATGTAGCGGTCGCACCGAACGCCGACTTTGATTTCCGACTCGAAAGCGACGCACCTGTGAATTTTCAGGAACTTTCCAAGGCGGCACAAATTTCTGATTTCCCTTTCGACGGGCAATTTGATGTTTCGGTTGTCGGCATATTCCAGAAACCGGAACCGCTCGATTTTCAGATCGAACTCGACTTCAAAGACATAACCTATTTAGACTTTGAAGACAATGGAGACATTAAGAGGTTTCCCCTCGGTGCCGCGGCCTTGCACGGTGAACTCGTAGAATTGAAAAATACAACCGGTGAAGCCGACCGGTTTGACTTTACAGGAAATGGGTTCAGTGGTCAGATTCAAGGCTATGTGAGCATGGCTGTGGACAACCCTTACAAATTTATAGTAGAGACGAGCGGACTCGAAGTTAGACCGATTCTGCGTATCCTGCACCCTGCTTTTGAAACCGTCACTGGTGTCGCCGATGGACGCGCACAAATAGAGGGAACGGTGACAGACCTTGTAGGCACAGCCGAAAATATATCGCCTAATGCTGAGGAACAACGCATCTTCCCCTATAAAGTCGATGTTGAAGTAGACACGAGCCAACTTCAATACGGTGAACCAACAGGACAAACGATCCCATTCACAAACGCCGAACAAATCCAAATACGTCTCAGAGACGATATATGGACGATTGACGCGCTTTCTTGTAGGACCTTAGAGGATACACTGCCTTTTATTGAACTTACAGGGCACTTTGACGCAAAAAGCAACACGATGGATCTCCACGCGAGTGCTGACGGATTCGCTTTATCTGCTTTTGCACCAGCAGTCGGACTTTTACCTGAAGACATAACAACTGGCACCGGTCGCTACACAGCAGAGATAGATGGAACCTCCGAACACCCGATAGTTGTGGCAGACTGGATAATTCCGAAATTGGACCTGAAAACCGAAAACGGTATGATTCATATCACTGAAGCGAGTGGGACAATCGACTATCGGAACGATACAGTCCATTTTGAAAAAACGACGTTGAAACTTTTAGGGAACGCGGTAGACATAGCAGGCGACATAAATGTTGACCTCGAAGCTCTTAACAATTCGCAGCTGCACCTTACGGTCAACGCACCAGTTTTGGAAGTGCCAACGTTTGCTGAATTAATAGCGCGCGTCTCCGAAAATGCCATCAAGTCAACCGATTTAACAAGCGGCGTGTTAGGCATCTCAGTTGACATCACAGGCACCTTCGTCGAAACTTTAATTTCTATAAACGCACAAACGGCACCAAATCAACCGATCCATCTCACGCCTTATACAAATCCGATTATAGTGGCAGATATAGAGGCAAACGCTACGCTTCGTTCAGATTCTATATACATCCAATCGGTAACAGCAAACGGACAGATGGGTGATGGCAGCTACGAGGTACAAGGAGATGCTTCTCTCTCAACCCAAGGGACAGAAGCGATGCAGTTTGCGATGGATGTATCAGCGTCCGAACTGGAAGTCTCAGATTTTATAACCGCATTATCTGGACAAGTTTCACCTATATCCGGTACTGTTTCTGGACATGCTAAACTCAACGGCACAGGTCCAGACCTACATCAGATATCTATGACCGGCAGAATCACCGAACTGAACCTTCACGGATACAACACGGATTTCACAAACAGTGGCTCGAAGATATCGACGATAATGTCATTGAACAAATGCACGATATCTTCGGTCCATGAAATCCAGTTCCAATCCGAACGCGGCGATCTCACTGTCCATCTCCCCTTAGAATTGAAGTCGTCTGAAATAACCGCAACGACAGACATCCATATAACAGGAACTTTCGAGGCACCGGAAATCATAGCAGATTGGAGCGGGAACATCAGCGAAATGGAATCGAACGGGTATATTGAATACCGTGACGAACGGATAACAGTTAAAAGTATTGAACTGAAGAACCGTTCGGGTACGTCAACGCTTACTGGCGTTATTCCGTTTAATTTGGCATTTACGGCGATAGACCTCTCTGACCGATTTACAGAACAACCGATGGATCTACGTTTACGCGGGGAAGAATTGCCACTTGAATTCTTCCCTGGGGTTGGTAGGTTCTTTTCGGAATTAGACGGCACCGTTGACATAGATTTAAGCGTACGAGGGACGAGTCGCAACCCACACATCAGAGGAGAGATGTCGCTGGAGGCGTTGAAGCTCCGACTGAAAAATTTCCACGCGCCGATCCAGAATATGAAGGTGAAACTCACTGCAAGCGAGAACATAATTAATTTTAAAGAACTCCAATTTGAAATGGAGCCCGGCTACTGTACCCTTCAGCAGGGACAATTGGTATTAGACGGGTTAACGCCTCAAGTATTCACGCTAAAAGGATTGAGATTTGAAAGGTTCCCACTCGGTTCAACAATGCAGCACGCGCTCCCGCCTGGGGTACTCGAAGACATTGAGGGACACGTCTCCGCGACACTCACTGGATTGACAATCCCATTTGATCGCTTCCTGACAAAAATAACAGGTACACCACTTCCACAAATTCGAGAACTCCCTTCACTCACGGACTTTGCAGCGGTTTCAAGCGCGGACCTCTCTATTAAGAGTGTCCGTCTCGCCTTTAGAGTGATGGCATGGGATCAGCATTACGACTTCCAAGACCCACGATCGGTTCAGGTGTCTCTAAATGCAGGAACACTCACCCTACCGGAACCGTTTATCCTCGCGGATCAGCACACCTTCTCTGTCAAGCAAACTTTCACCAGCGAGGACGAAAAACCGGAGGACATCCGCGGCGATGTGCACACAATAGAAGCCGCACAAACGACACTCAACATTGACAGCGGAAATCTGTGGTCCGTAAACGGTGAATTTGATACGGCGCTGCGGTTTAAGAATTTCGATGTCTCAGCGATAACGGACACTTGGGACGCACCCTACCGGGTTAACGGTGCATTGTCAGGAAGCCTACAAATGAAAGGCACCAGCAAAAATCCGAAGATAACTTTTCGACGCCACGAATCCGAGCCCGCCGAACTCTACTTGGATGATATACCGATCGACTTACGGTGGAGAGTCCGATATCAGGACGGAAAATGGGAAATCTCAAAAAAACGGTTCGCTTCTATCAGTTTCGGGGGGAATGATCTAAGATTTTCTGGAACACTGCCGTATCCGATTGAATTGATCCCTTTTCTGCTGCAGCTCCAACGCTCACCAGATAGCGTATGGCAAAAGTTCCGAGAGACCGACATAGATGGCACTTTGGACCTGAACATAGAATATCTTGACATTCTGCAGTCCATGGTTCCAGACTTAACATCACCAACTGGAACAAGTTTCGTCCGTGTTGAATTTACAGGTACAGTAGAAAGACCGAAAGCCTTAGGTGCTGTGACTTTCAATAACATCGGCTTTAGTTTGCCAACTGCAGATATGCATGTCGAAGAACTCGAAGGCAGAATCGCGCTAACTGAGCAAGGCGCGACTGTCGAGAACCTCAATGGTAGACTGAACGGCGGTCCGTTCGTGATCACTGGTAGCGTCAAGACACCGGCAGATGGACGTGTATGGGAAAACCCACCGACATTGGATGTTCAAGCCAGCATCTCATCTACGGCTTTTGAACAACCCCGGAAGTACCAGATTAAACTCGCGGATAATCCGAGCCAATTTTACTTACAAGGCGGATTTGATGACCCGAAGCTAACAGGCAACCTAAACATTAGTGGCGGGTATTACGAACAAAACTGGGAAACCGTTCGGGATTGGCTTGTCGGTGCTTCGGTTAGCGAAATTGAGGTCATGTTAGATTATCCAATCCTAAAAAATTTAGAATTGGAGGTAGACATCGATATCGCCGATAACTTCGAGGTGCTTTCATCTATTGCGGGCCCCATTAATATCAAAATCTCCTGTGCGGGGAAACTCGTCGGTCCCATTCAAGAACCGATTTACAACGGAAACGTCTCGGTCCTCAGCGGGATAGTCGCATCACATTTCATTCCGCAAGCCTTTGAATTCATCGAAGACTCAGGTTCAAATATTACCAACCGTAGTCTTGACGTTTTTAATCCTGAACTCAACCTTTTGCTCCGGACACCCGATCGCATTCGCGGTGTACTCCCAAGGGACGAGAGTACAGTTGACCTTGAGATTTATGCTACATTTACGGGCACCTTAAACAACCCAAACTTCACTTTGAGTGCGCCGAACGCCCCTAAGGTACTTACAGAAGAAGAAATTTGGGCGTTCATGGTGCGTAATATTTCATTTTCACGTGCGCTCGGTCCATTTACGTTCAATTTTCACCGTCCAAATGATGCAGACGCACGCTCTATCAGTGCAGAATATCAACTCCGAGAAAATATGTCCATTAAAATTGAAAGCAACGAAAACGGTGAATACGGGGCTGACTTTGAAATAAAAGGACGTTTTTAAATTTTCCTTGCGGTTAATCGCGGGTTCTCGCGGTCAATACGTCGTTAGGTCTTGTCCGTCGCGCCTTCGTTGCGACTACTCGCTGATTACTACAGATAAATACAATGTACACATCATTCTTAAATCACATATCAATGCGGTTAATCGCGGGTTCTCGCGGTCAATACGTCGTTAGGTCTTGTCCGTCGCGCCTTCGTTGCGACTACTCGCTGATTACTACAGATAAATACAATGTACACATCATTCTTAAATCACATATCAATG
>JAJDXV010000124.1 GCA_022823085.1 Candidatus Poribacteria bacterium | reverse complement strand
AAGCAGTCGTTTCTAACACAATAGAGACCCAAAAACAGGTTTAGAAGCCAATCCTAACATCTGTTCGGGAGCTCTAACGGGAGAACACTGCCAACTTTTCATAACTTATAATCTGATCAAACTGTCCAAACTATAGTAATTAATTATACACTTTTATGATATCATCAATAGATGCCTCAGCGTTATATTGACGTCTCCGCTTGATGTTAGCGAAATCCTTTTCAATCGGATTCAACTCGGGAGAATACGGCGGTAAAAACAAGAGACTCGCACCAGAACCCCGGATCAATGCCGCTGTCTTTGAACCTTTGTGAAAAGAAGCATTATCCATAATCACAACATGAGTCTCATCAAGCAATGGACATAACATTTCCGAAAGCCACGTGTTGAAAGCAATCGCATCACAACTGCCCTCGAAAAGCAGAGGCACTGTGAAACAGCCATCAAGACGGGCCGCAATCAAAGTCGTCGTTTTATACCGATGCCTTGATATTTTCGCTTCAACACAGACACCTTTCGGAGCATAAGCATATTGACGAAAATCGGTCTCAGTGAAACCACTCTCATCAAGATAAACAGTCTTTTTGCCCTCTGTTTGTGTCTTTTGTTGAAGTGTTGAGAGATACGCTTCGCGTTTCACTGGACACTGTTCTTTGTAAGTCGTCGTTTTTTTTTTTCGCGTGATATTGAGTTTTGCCAAAGCATAAAAGATACCGTTTATGGAAACACCGAAGTGTTCGGCACGTTCAGCGAGCGTGGCATCTGGGAAATCGGAAACATGTTCTCTGAGGGCATCATAATCAATGTGGCGGGGGCCCTTGGGACCCGGTTTCTCAGGGGCGAAGGGATCTTCAGTTTCTAACCAGTTATAGATCGTCCTTCTTGAGATGCTAAAGGTCCGTTCAGCCGCTGCTTTACTGCCACCCTCATTGATGAAATCAAGCACGCATTTGCGGAAATCTGTTGAATAAGTCATAATCAAAAAGAATAACATAAATCTGAAAAAATGTAAACTTATTTTCGGGATCCACTATAATACGTAGTTGCAAGACCGTAGCTCCGAAACGATAGGCAGTTGACCTATCGCAACAGTCCAAAGTCTGTTTCTACAGATATGTTCGGAAATCTACAGGTTTAATTCATCGGGTAAGTCATGGAAGTCATAAATTGGCTAAATTCAAATGATGTTGCTATAATAGGGATTACCACTGTTGTGCTTGTGAGCATTACAGTCTGCTATACCTATTTGACATGGCGGCTGCTAAAAGCCAAAGACACACCCGAAATCTCGGTTTCTCTCCGACCACACCAAGCATATATCCATTGCGTCATGCTTTGCATAGAGAATATAGGAACCGGGGCGGCACGCGATATTCAGTTCCAAACAGACCTTTCTTTTAAGCCTGATGGAGAGAGCACTCTTGGAAAGGTAGACTTCCTCAAGAATGGAATCGACTACCTTGGACCGCAAGAAAAAATTGAGTACTTTCTTGTAAGTGTAATAGGTAAATTAGATAAAATAAAGAAGACACCACTTGAAATCGGTGTTACTTACACGAGTTCGGTGAAACTAAAACGTAGACATAAACGCACTTTTCGTCTTGATTTTGGTGCCGATAACAATTTGCAGTTATCCGTTGAGGAGCATACGGCTCTATTGGATGAGTTGGCACACAAATTTATGGAATTTGCTGGTCCTGATGTCCAACCATTATCCGACTACGCGATCAGTCGAGAAGGCATATACGAAGATCACTTATAACTATGATTTACCTGACCGATACCAATGTTTTGTTGCGGATTGCACAACCTACTAACCCAGATTATAATACGGCTAAAGCTGCTGTGCATCAACTCAAAGAAAACGGTCACCACCTATATGCCACACCGCAAAATTTCGTAGAATTCTGGAACGCATCAACCCGGCCTATTGATCGAAACGGTTTTGGATTCACGCCATCAAAAACAGATGCTCTCTTGAAGCATGTGGAACAACTTTTCCCTTTGCTTCCTGATCTCCCTGATATGTATGCTGAATGGAGGCAACTTGTTGTGAACTATGGTGTGTCAGGTGTTCAGGTCCACGACGCGCGATTGGTTGCCACAATGCTTATCCATGACGTAAAACACATCCTAACTTTCAACACACGAGACTTTATCCGCTACGCGCCAGAAGGAATCATCGCTGTCAATCCGGCAAATATTTAGATACTTCCTCAATAAATTTAAGGAGAATATTTCGTGAATCAGGAATCAAAAGTAACAGTTGAAGATATTGAGATGTCCGTGGAGGCATTAGATGTCCAGAAAGCCGCTGACATCTTTGAAGAACACGGCTGCCTTGTTGTGCGCGGTCTGATGGATCCCTATATCAAGGCGATCCATCAGGATATTGAGGCAGCAGCAGCAGAATCTATATCCCTACTTGATAAAGCAGAACAGATTGTCGAGGGGTGGCGCACACCGAACGGCACGCTGTTTCTACCAGCACCCGAAAGCCACGAACGCGACAAACAGATTATGGTGTTAGCAGTCAACTATCAGACGAGTGCTGCGTTCTTCCAATCCGCTTTCGATGAAACTACAGCCAATATCGTTGAGGCGATCCTGGGACCGAATGTCGAGATTTTCGGCAACGGACAGTGTCTCTATAAGGAACCCGTTGGCGGACACCCGAAGCATCTCCATCAAGATTCTGCCTACTTTGAACACCGCTATCAGGGACCTGTAGGTATTTTGAGTTATGTTGTAGACACCAACTTGGTAAATGGGGCGTTACACGTCGTGCCGGGGTCCCACCGTCTCGGACAGCTCAAGCATATTGATACCTTCTCACACCTCGGCCTGGCGGAGGATGAGTGGCCCTGGGAGAGCGCGCTCCCTGTCTCTGGAAAAGCCGGTGATTCGATCTTCTTCAACGTCAAGACCGTACACGGTTCCAAACAGAACATGTCCGACAAACCGCGTCCGATTTTCATCAATCGCTACCGCCGAACCGACGATTTTGTCATCATCGGTGGAACAACCACAGCAAACCGAGCAGAAGCAGAGAAACGCGCCGCCGCCGCTGAAGAAGCGAAGAAATCTAATAGCGATCGCGGCTTGATGTTACGAGGCTTCCGTCCCTTTGCGGTATAGGAACAACAATAGGCAGATAGGTAAATCTTCACTGTGGTAGGCGCGGTTTGAGACCGCGCCTATTCTTTACTGCAACCCTCTTTTCTGAAAATTACGGCTCTATTTCCCAAGTCAGAACTGTTCCATCCACACTTCCACTCGCAAGCGTGCGTCCATCCGGACTAAAAGCAACAGAATTTACCCAACTCTTGTGCCCAATAAGCGTCTTTTGAAGTTGACGCGTGTCCATATTCCATAGGAGAATCCCACCTGTCCAATTTCCACCTGGGCGGCGTATACTGCCCCCGCTTGCAAGCGTTGCCCCGTCCGGACTGAAGGCAAGCGCGTTTATGATACTATTGGAGTGTGGTTCCTTCAGGAGAGTGGCTTTGGGGTCGGTAGCGTTAGGCTTCCACAGGTAAATTCCTCCCGTCTCACCTCCACTGGCAAGTGTCTGTCCATCCGGACTGAAGGTAACACATTTGACCTCTGCCGGGTGCTTTGTGAGCGTGCCCTTCAGTTTCCGGCGACGCAAATCCCAAAGGCTAACGGTTTTATCTGCACTTCCACTTGCCAGGAGGCGGCCATCCGGACTCAAGGCAACGGAGTACACATGGTGTTGATGCCCTCTGAGTGTAGCCTTATTGGGATGAGAAAAGTGCCTCCATAACCGTTGAAAAAATGAGTTACCTGCTGCAATTTTCGGATTCCACAGTCGAATCGTTCCATCTAAACCTCCACTCACAAGTGTGTTACCATCCGGACTAAAAGCAATACTGCTTGAATGCGGTGAGAAACCCCTGCCAAGTGCTTTACCGTGCCCTTTGAAAGTAGTAATGTATTTACCTGTGACCGCATCCCACAGCAGGATCTCGGCTTCTGAATCGGAACTCTGTATGCTGATACTCAAACTTGCCAGCGTTTTCCCGTCCGGTGCAAACGCTACCGACTGAACCCGTAACGAAAACGGGTGTTCTTTGAAGAGGACTTTGAGTCTACCTGTTTCAATATCCCACAATCTTATATTTTGGTGCCTGTGGCCACTGGCGAGTGACTTCCCATCTGGACTGAATGCAATCGAATTTACGCCAACTTTATGACCCGAGATAAGACACCTGAGTTTCGATTTTCGGACATCTGTGGGGTCTATATCCCACAAATGGACAGCAATTTCAGTTTGTGAAGGGGAACTCTTCGCAACGAGTGTACGTCCATCCGGACTGAACATCAGACCATACAACAGCCCCTGTTCTCTAAGTGTCATCTTATGTATCCCGGAGTCAATATCCCACAACCGAATTTCGCCACTGCTTGAGACTGCAAGAGTGCGCCCATCGGGGCTGAACGCGATGGATTCTGCCCGCTTCGTGGCGTAATCGACCAACTTAGGAACGCCATCACTAATTTCAGTCATCTTAATGTACTCTGGATCTCCTGAGAAGGTGTTTTTCAGTTCTCCAGTGTATGGATCCCGTAACTGAACCGTATAGTTGTTTCCGTTGGCATAGGCGAGTGTTTTGCCATCGGGTGAGAATGCTAAAAGTTCATACCAAGACGGATCTCCGAATCTTGTTTGAATCTTTCCTGTCTGAGCGTCCCATAATCGGATCTCACTGTTGTTTGCGCCAACGAGTAATTCTCCCATCGGACTAAAGGTGATATTCTCAAACCTCTTTGTATCTTCCAGTCTTATTTTAAATTGACCGGTTTCGATATTCCACAACCTAAAATCTTTGTCATGCCGCCCCATAATCGTTCGTCCATCTGGACTGAATGCTACTACGTTCACGCTTTTATGGGGTGTCCGAATTTGTCTGTGTTCTCCGGTGCTAACATTCCATAACCGAATTACACCTGCATGATCACCACTTGCGAGTATCTTCCCATCTGGACTGAATGCAACAGAAGTTACTCTCTTTGTGTGGCCCTCAAGGATCGTTTTGATTTTTCCCGTGTGAGTATCCCCCAATTGAATTTCGTGATGTTCCCAACTGTCTCTTGAACTCGCGAATAGCTGCCAGTCAGGACTAAGCGCGGTATCGTCGTCAAATTGTCCTTCATGATGCGCTGTTAATAGTCGTATCTCTTTCCCCGTTTGGGTATCATAGATCCAAATGCCGATTGAAGTGAATACGGCGAGTTGGCTACTATCGCGTGAAAATTGGTATATGGGTTTTCCTATAATATTATGGATTGTTCCCTTCCCAAGCCGCATCGTCGCCCCTTCAGGCAATTCCCAGCGCGTGTAATCTTCCGCGAAGGTGAATCGGAGAAAAAATGTGCTGATGAACAGCATTATGAAAGTAGAAACGCATGCTGGTTTCATAAATTGGATGCCCCTATAGAAAAACTTACAAGATTCCATGCCACAATCCTATTTTCGCTATCGCAACTAACCTAACTGATACAGCATCAGATAGATAAGCACACCTGTTACGGAGACATACAGCCAGATCGGAAAGGTGATTTTTGCGATGCGACGGTGTGCATCAAACCGTTCGCGCCACGCCAAATAGAGGGTACGCAACGCTAAAGGTACTATAATGAACGCCAAAAGGATATGTGAAATCAGGATGGTAAAATAGACAGGACGGATCCATCCCTGCTGTGTAAACGGCTTTGAACCAGCATTGGCGTGGTAAATAACGTAACTAATAAGGAAAAGCACAGACACACCAAAAGCTGCAAGCATACAGTTTTTATGTGCCGTAATTTTCCGCTGCCGAATGAACACATACCCGATTGTTAGCAGGATACCGCTGATTGTGTTTAGTGTTGCGTTGACTGTTGGCAGATCCGAGATTTCAAGCACGTCTTCCTCCTATGTCCTTACTTCGGCACAACAGCGTGCCCTTGCTACTTTCTATCGGGGCCACCGATAGGCTTGTGCACCTTTGGAATTCTCTAACGCAAACTCCCATCGTTGACACCACGTCTCATATTCTATCTGCTCGGCTTCCGGACGCAGACGGCTCCGCATCAGAAACGCCGGATAGAACGGACGCCCCGTCGGTTGATAGACATCGTGATAACGCAGATCGAAACTCCAGCGGATACGCTCCGATTCGTTCGGCTTCGCGCTGTGGAGCGTATAATTGTGGAACAGAATAACACCGCCCGCCCGGATCGGCAACGCTTTCGGGGTGAGGTCAGTAGGTTGATTTTCCGGTAGGACCGCCAACCCTGCCTCGTTCCAATCATGTCTGAAAAGTCCCATCTTATGGCTCCCCGGCATCACCTGTAGACACCCGTTTTCCAACGTCGCATCTACAATCGGAATCCAGACGGTTAGCATGAAATAGGGATCCGTATCGGGCCAGCAGACACCTGCATCTTGGTGCCAAGGTGTCGGTGCCCGCTGCGATTTCTCTTTCGGTAGAACAGCACGGATATGTTGGATCGGATTGCAAATAATCTCGGTACCGACAAAAGATTCCGCGATGTCAAGGATTTTCGGGTTCTTAAGGAAGTTGAACGTCGCTTCGCCGCGTGCCTGCATAATATCCAGATTCGCCGTTACCTCCGGTGCCTCGTTCGCAAGATGGAGCAACCGTTCCGTAAACAGTCTATCGGCGTGTATGTCGCTAACCTTCCCCTCCGCGTGCAATTTCTCAGCACGTTCCGCAATAATCCCTTCATATTCAGCAATCACAGGACCCAGATCGTT
Organism: Candidatus Poribacteria bacterium; assembly: GCA_022823085.1. Taxonomy (GTDB): domain Bacteria; phylum Poribacteria; class WGA-4E; order WGA-4E; family WGA-3G; genus WGA-3G. The sequence goes on along the minus strand of JAJDXV010000124.1, from coordinate 12,315 downwards.
TTCATCAAGTACATCCTCGAGCAGTAAATACCCATTGTCGTTAAAGAAGGAAACTTGAGATTCAGTTAAACGCATAATTGCGTCCTCCTTGCGTTATAGACGCTATCCCCATCGCTGTTCCGGCGGATCAAAAACGAACCCGTGAAAAAACTTCCGCTGTTCCGGCGAGAGCTGTTTGTCATAGAAATCTTTAGGATACCCCCAATGTTCTTGTGAGGCGATCATCCACGGATGTTCATAAGCGTAGTAGAGCATCTCGCGCCGACCCTCCGGCTTCGTGAAGATACCAGCGGAATGCCAGACAGCGTTGTGGAAGAGAATGGCGCTTCCCGGTGGCGCGCACACCTCAAGCGCGCCCGGATATTGATATGGATAGCGTAAGTCTTCGTGATTCGGGTCATACATCGCCGTGTGGCTGCCCGGTAGGAGCCAAAGATTCCCCTGCCCACCTTCTGTCATATCTGTCAGATAATAACCGATCTTCAGTTGCAGAAACGGAATCGGACGTAGATTGCGATAGCCTTCATCATGCCCATCGATATGCCATCCCATCGGTCGTTCCATGAAATCCGAACCGTGTTCAACGATCGCATCCGACGCGTGGTGGTGCGGCATCTTGTTGAGCAGTCCTGTGACATAAGATAGCATCGGCTGCCAATCCAAGAGTTCCAAGAATGCGGGGTGGTCGCCGAGAATATAGAAAATACGGGTACTTTTTTCGCCGTGAATGTGTGTCATCCCGGTTTGCGGTAACCCTTTTTCCTCACGTTCACGCCGTATTTCGATAGATTCCGCGAGTGCACACCTGAGTATTTTAATATGCGAAGGCGCGAGAAAATTTTCCAAGACGAGATAGCCGTTATTTTCAAAGAAGAACTTCTCGGCATCGGTCAATTCGTGTGGCATGTTGTCCACCTCTTTCCTTTACACAATGGGACGTAGGGGCTGGGTTACCCAGCCTCTACGAGCGTGTAATGTTAGGGCCCCATCACAGAGTCCTCACATATTTTTGGATTTTACTATAAATCGAACAACGCTACCGCATTCCCACCAAAAATTCGTGCTTTATCTACTTCAGAGATAGGCATTTCTTCAATTAATCGGACAAATCGTGGCATATCCACCCACGGGTGGTCCGTCCCAAACAGCAGCCGATCCGCACCAGAAAACTCGTAGGCATACTGTAGTGCTTGAGGCGATGGCGACACGGTATCCAAATAGATCTGTTGCAGATACGCGCTCGGCGGTTGTGTTATATTTTCCCTCGCTCTACCCAATACTTCAGTCTGATGGTCAATCCGTCCGCTCATATACGGTAGAATACCACCAACATGTGGCATCACGATTTGAAGACGTGGATGCCGTTCAAGAATCCCGCTTAAAATTAACCGCAACAGCGCGAAACTGTTATCCACCTGTAACCCCATCATACCGATCATCCAATGATCTTTGATCGCCTCACCCCACGTCGGCACGGTCGGATGCATCACAATCGGCAAGTGTAACGTTTCGGCGTGCGTATAAATCGGTTCAAATTCCGGCGCGTCAACCGGTTTTCCACCGATATGCGAATAGAGCATGACCCCACGGAATCCGAGTCGCTTCACACGATCCATCTCTGTTACCGCTTCATCCGGATTTTGCCACGGCAGGCACGCCAACCCTGCGAACCGTTGTGGGTATGCGTCAACGAGTTCAGCAATAGCATTGTTGATCGCTTGTGCACCACTTTTGCCTAATTCAGGTGCAAGCATGCACGGCGGCGGGATATTCGTACTGAGCAGTGCCATATCTACCCCCGCCTTGTCCATATCCTTGAGTTTACGTTTCGGATCGTACGCCTCATCTTGTAGGCGAAAGGTTTGGACATCACCATAAGTAACGACAGCCTCACTCCCCTGACGGATAACCTGTGGCGGATGTGGGTTCTGCGCGAGGATTTCGATATAGGCATCTGGAAATATGTGGCTTTGGCAATCGATTCGCATTTTTCTTGTCAAGCCCTCCATTTTACGCCCTCTTTTAATATGCCATATCTAACTCTTTTTTTCAAGGTGTCTTTCCAAATAGGTTCAGCTAGACAATTTTTTCACTTGACAATCTTTGTTAGGGAGATTAAAATTCGGAACACAGAGACCCCACACTTGATACGAGGTTTATGAGAAAAAAATCCACAGAACCAGGAGACACAACACAATGCAAAGTACCCCAAAAAAACACATCTTCTTCTCAATTATAATCGCGCTCTGCACTGTCCTCCTGTGGGTAGTACCCAGTACATCCGCACAAATCGTCAACATTCCAGATACCAACCTACGCGCCGCTATTAACGAAGCCCTCGGCAAACCTGAAAACGCACGCATCACACAAGAAGAGATGCAGAAATTGACGCAACTCAGGGCTGTAAACAGAAAGATCATTGATCTGACCGGACTCGAAACCGCAACAAACCTCATAGAATTGGATATGGACCGCAACTCGATATTCGATCTTTCCCCCCTGAAAGAGCTCACACGTCTGCAACGTCTTTACTTAGATGATAATGAGATATTTGACATATCACCGTTGGCATTTCTTAGTAACCTAAGAAGGCTAGAGGTTAACCATAATATCATATCGGATTTTTCACCGCTTGCCGCCCTAACAAGACTGGAGGTAATAAGGATATCAAGCAACGCGTTTGCTGATCTTGCCCATTTCTCAGGGTTAATTAAACTGCGCGAGTATAGTAGTTGGGGAACACCTGTGGTAAACCTTGGCAGTATTGTAGAACTTCCAGTATTGCAATCAATCAATGTGTGCGGCGGAGATGCGTCAGACATTTCCCCATTAGCAAACGCAAAAGGTATAACTGAGCTCTACTTCGCCGGGAACAACGTGACAGACCTCTCCCCCATAGCAGAATTAACGAATCTCAATCGCCTCAGTTTCGCCCACAACGATGTCTCCGATTTATCTCCCCTCAAAAATTTAACGAACCTGACATGGTTAGACCTATCACACAACGAAATATCTGATGTCTCACCCCTTGCCGACATGCAGGGGCTTACATGGATAGACCTCAGCGATAACCTCATAACAGACCCATTACCTCTCGCGAATTTAGACAACCTCAGCTGGATCGGTCTGCTCGAAAATGCAATATCCGACGAAAACGTCTTTAACTGGTTCTCGGAAAGCACAGCCATCACACATTCCAATTTTGTGAATACCGTATTCCCGGAAGCCGGTCCCAAAATTGAGGGGCCTTGGCTTTGGACACTTGTACCTGGTTCCCTCATTGTTAAAGACATCGACCTCATAGCGAAAGCAACTGGCGGTGCAGCCACTGAAATCAAAATCGCCACCTTCGGGGCGACCAAAGGGAAAACTGTCGGCGATAGTCAATGGGAGGCACATACACTGTCCCCCTCCGGCGGTGATAATATCCACAAGATGACAGATGCCCTCGGATGGGGGTTCGGCTCCGATATATATGACCACGTCGTTTACGGAACGGTTACCCTCAACTCTCCCCAAAAACAGGAAACAACCATGCTTGTTGGGAGTGATGATTTTGTCAAAGTCTGGCTCAACGGCGAGCAGATCCACTACAACCTTAACCTACGAGACGCGGGGGATTTTCAAGACACTTTCCCCGTAACACTCAAATCCGGTGTAAATGTACTCCTCGTCGCTGTTGAAAATCATGGACACGACACGTTCAGCGGGTTCTTCGGCTTCGCGAAGAATACTAACTATACCGTTAATCCTGTCAACGAAAAAATCGCCATCACCGCACCAAAATGGGATGTTAATAGAGACGGCGAAGTCGATATCTTAGACCTTATCCTCGTCGCGCAAGACATCGGAAAAACCAGCGGAACTCACCTCCGAACAGATGTAAACGGCGATGGCACCCGCAATATACAAGACCTCGTCCTTGTCGCCTCGCACCTTGGAGAACTCAGCGGCTCCGCTGCTGCACCACTGCTAAACCGAATCCTAACCCAAAACCGAATTTCGCCAACCGTCCTACAGGCATGGATCGCACAAGCACACACTGAAAACGATGGTTCCTACGCATTCCAAAAAGGACTCGCCAACCTTCAGAAACTGCTAACAGCACTGGCACCCGAAAAAACCGCCTTGCTACCGAATTATCCGAACCCGTTCAACCCAGAGACATGGATACCGTATCAACTCGCCGAACCTGCCGAAGTAATGCTCCGTATCTACGCCGTAAATGGTGACCTGATTCGCACGCTAACACTCGGACATCAGCCAGCAGGTATCTACCAAAACCGAACCCGGGCAGCCTATTGGGACGGAAAAAACGCACTCGGTGAATCCGTCGCCAGCGGTGTCTATTTCTACACCTTCACCGCAGACGAATTCAAAACCACTCGAAAAATGCTTATCATGAAATAACACTATACAGAAAATAGGTGTAGAGGCGAGGCACCCTCGCCCGCTTGAGACATAGGAGACAAGCAATGAAACACATCATATCCGTTTTCATCATTTTATTCTTAATAGCAACCCCACTCACAGCACCCGCACAACAAGAACTCGCACAACAAGCGTATCTCATCTTGGAAAACAAATGTCTCACATGCCACGGGCCCAACGGCTCTTTCACCGAAAATCTCGTTATCGACTCCGCTTCAGGACTCGTAGATACCGGAGCCGTCGTCCCAGGACAACCTCTCAACTCTAACCTATACACACGCCTCATCACAACAGATAAAACAAAACGGATGCCACTCGGACAACCGGCACTCGACAACGCATCTCTTCAGGTGATTAGCGACTGGATCGCAGCAGGCGCACCCGACTGGGAAACACAACACGACGTGACTTTCATCCCAACAGACGTTATGCTCACTGCGATGCAGAGACACCTGGAAACGTTGAATACCTTTGACCGCCCGTTCGCACGCTACTTTACAACGACACACCTCTATAACGCCAGCGTGGGCCCCGAAGCACTCAACGCCTACCGCACCGCACTCGCAAAACTCGTCAACAGCCTCTCTTGGGGTCTTCAGATTATTAATCCCGAACCGATTGACGTTGCAGAAACGCTTTTCTACATTGATCTACGCAACTACGAATGGGATGCCCGAGATGCATGGCCCCAGATTGAAGCCGAGTATCCTTACGCTATTGCGTTTGATCCTGAAACACAGACAGAGTTACTCTCAAAACTCAACAACCTCCGCAGCGAAATGCGCTGCGAAATACCGTTTGTGCACGTCGATTGGTTCCTCGCCACCGCTTCGCTGCCACCGCTCTATCACGATATCCTCGCGCTCCCGGAAACAGAACAAGAATTGGAACGAGAACTACGGATAGACGTTAACCGGAACCTACAAAGTGCCCCAGGAGTCCGCGTCTGGCGTGCCGGCACCAATGATTCGGGGGTGTCAAATCACAACCGCGTCGTGGAACGCCACACCTCGGCCTACGGTGCCTATTGGAAAAGCCACGACTTCGCCGGAAGCGCAGGCGGACAGAACATCTTCACACATCCGCTCTCTTTTCAACGCGATGGCGGCGAAGTTATTTTCAATCTGCCAAATGGGTTACAAGCCTACTATGTCGCAGACGGAGCGGGGAACCGTATAGATGTCGCACCAACGGAGATTGTGTCGGACCCCGCAGCAAGCGACCCCGCTGTCCGAAATGGGATATCCTGTATCGGGTGCCACACCGAAGGACTAAAAACGTTTACGGACCAAGTCCGAACCGTTATTGAACAGACGGTGAACCCACTCTTCGATAAAGACTACGCCCTGCGGCTGTATGTACCACAAGATAAGATGGACGCACTGCTCGCCGAAGATACCGCACGCTACAAAACCGCCTTAGAGAAAACCGGTGGCGTGTTCGGCGGCGTTGAACCTGTTCACCGTTTCTATGAAGCGTTCCAAGGTGTTTTAGAGGCACCCGACGCTGCTGCAGCTGTCGGCTTACAAATCGAGGACTTCCTCTCACAAATCCGTGAGAAGTCAAGCCTCCAAAACCTCGGTCTCACAGGGCTGACAAGCGGCGGGAATGTGAAACGGGACGCGTGGACACAACGATTCTCGGAGATCATCGCGGCACTAAATTCACCGAACACCCCAGTTACGAACACACCAGAAACCGTCCGACCCATTCAACCCACACCAAGCGGAATCGTGCTTATACCTGACCTAAACCTGAGAGAGGCAATTGAACGTCAACTCGGAAAGAACCCAGGGGCAGCGATTACACCCGCAGACATGGAAAGATTAACGCGAATTGAGGGAAATAAAAGCGGTATCCAAAACCTTAAAGGCTTGGAATACGCTATCAACCTCGAAGACATAAGATTAGATCACAACGCCATCACCGACCTAACACCCCTCACAAACCTTACCGAATTGGATCACAGCATCAGTCTCCGCGGCAATCAGATAACCGATGTTACACCACTTGCAAGGCTCTTCAAAGTACGATGGATGCAACTTCAAGATAACCAGATAACCGACCTATCCCCCCTCCAAAACCTCAAAAAGTTAAGGGAAATCAATATATCAGGAAACCCGGTCACTGACCTATCCGCCCTCGCTGGGCTGATTGGTCTTGAGGGCATAGCTGCATGGAATACACGTATCTCCGATTTCTCACCTTTGGCAAACTTACCGAGATTCCAGTGGATAGAATTCGGCAATGAACCTTCTATATCCGCACTGCCCTCCCTACAAGGTCTAAGAGCCTTGAAACGATTGATTATAGAAGACTGTAACATATCCGATATTTCGGGACTTGCAGAATTAACGCAGCTCACACAACTCAGTCTTCAAGGAAATTCAGTAACAGATATATCGGCATTGGCGAATTTAAAAAACTTGACAAATCTCGACCTAAACCATAACCGTATCTCAGATGTGGCACACCTTGCTGGATTAAGTAGACTGCAAAAACTAAGTCTTGAGTCCAACGGTCTATCCGATATCTCCGGGTTTGCTGAACTGACGCAACTTACAGAACTTAATCTGGCAGGAAACTGGATATCAGATATATCGTCCCTCGCGAACCTAAAAAAGTTGATTAAATTAGATTTGGATAGCAATCTGATTACCGACTTTTCACCTCTGGAAAGTTTACTCGAAACAACATCAATAACCGCGAACGGTAATCCAGGAATTCTTTTTACCAATGAGGGTCCAAAAATAACGGGCCCCTGGCTCTGGATGATCGTCTCTACCGCCGGCGAAAGTGGCGGCGCGGACGCAGCACGTTCAGGCATCGATTTCCTTGCACGCGCAAGTGAAGGGGAAGTAACCGAACTTAAGGTCGCGACGCACGGCGCAATAGAAGGAAATCCCGTGGGGGACAAAGTCTGGACAATCGGAGAATTGTCCGCCACGGACGACAACAACCTTAACGCTATGGCAAACGCCCTCGGTTTTGATGCTGATGGTAACATAAATAAACACGTCGCTTACGGGTCTCTCGTTTTAGAATCCTTTAAAGAACAACAGACAACAATGCTGATCGGCAGCGACGATGCCGTGAAAGTCTGGCTCAACGGTGAATTAGTCCACTACAACCCTATCAATAGAACAAGTTCCGGTTATCAAGATCGAGCCTCTCTCACGCTAACAGAAGGAAAAAACGTCCTACTGGTCGCCGTTTACGAGCGCTATACTAAATGGAGCGGATTTTTCGGATTCACGCGGGATACTGAATACACTGTTATTCCTCCCAGAACTCACTTTTTCCTCTCCACAGACACCAGAGAATTCCAAGTTGACTCCAAATTCGTCCTCCGTCTCAACGCCATAAATATGGAAGACTTAGCCGGATGGCAGACAGATATACTCTTCGACCCAACCATCCTAAAAGCGAACAGCATCACCGAAGGCAGCCTCCTCAAACGGGGAAACGGACAGACCTACTTCCGCAGGGGCACCGTCGATAATACAACCGGCAGAATTACAGGGATAAGTGCCGCACGGCTCACCAGCGGCGGTGTAGACGGAGACGGAACGCTTCTCGCAATCAACTTCACGCTCAAAAAAGCCGAGGGCACCCGAATATTACTCCGAAACTTCAAAGCTGGAAATAGCGACAGCAAGCCAATTCTGGCAACTTCGCCCACATTCCGTATCCGTTATCCGAAAACTGACCCCATTACCACGATACCCGCATGGGATGTCAACGAAGATGGGCGCGTAAACATCTTAGACCTCGTCTTCGTAGCACAAAGTTTAGGAGAGGCAGCGTCTGTTAGTCCACGGGCGGATGTGAACGGCGATGGGACTGTTAACATATTAGATATCGTCCTTGTTGCACAGCATCTTGGTGAATCAACAACAGGTGCCGCACCTTCCACTATCGCAATCAAAGACTTAGAAGGATTAGACCCGGCAACAATTCAAGCATGGATAAACCAAGCACGCGCAGAAGACGATGGATCACTCGCTTTCCAACACGGACTTGCGAATCTTGAACGGATTTTGGCATCCTTGATCCCAGAAGAGACAGCACTGTTGGCGAACTATCCAAACCCGTTCAACCCAGAGACATGGATACCGTATCAACTCGCCGAACCTGCCGAAGTAATGCTCCGTATCTACACCGTAAATGGCGAACTGATTCGCACGCTAACACTCGGACATCAGCCAGCAGGTATCTACCAAAACCGAACCCGGGCAGCCTATTGGGACGGAAAAAACGCACTCGGTGAACCCGTCGCCAGCGGTGTCTATTTCTACACTTTAAAAGCAGGCGAGTTCACATCAACACGCAAAATGTTAATCCGCAAGTAGAACGGCGATGGTAAGGAATAAAAAAGTAGGGTGGAAGTTAAACGCTTCCACCCTTTATATCTTTAAACAGAAATAATCACTGACGATTGTTTAGCCACGCCGAGGCTGAGGCCACTTAATAATGTAGTTAGACGGCACCTCACGGACAAACATAGACACAGAACGATCCCGATCACTCGTCCGATAAGTCGTAGAGGATAGATAGAGTTGGTTTTGGGCGCGTGTCATACCGACATAGAAGAGACGACGCTCCTCTTCGAGTTCCGCTTCCGTAATGTTCTGCCGCCACATCGGGAAACTCCCCTCCTCCATGCCGAGAATGATAACAACCGGAAATTCTGTGCCTTTCGCTGCGTGTAACGTCATTAAGGTCAACTGCTCAGCTCTATCATCGAGCTCATCAATATTGGTGAGCAACTTTTGATAATCCAGAAAATTAGTCAGTTGATGCTCACCACTCACAGATTCAAAGTGGAGGACTGCGTTCATGAAATGGATACGACGTTGTCGCCATTCAATGTCTTCTGGAAACTCAGGGACAGTACCCTCTTGGAGTTCCTCCATATACGTCTCCGCTTGTATCGCGTCCGAGGCTTCGAGTGGGAACCGATCCGGCAGCTGAGTGTTATGCCGCTGAACGAAACGTTTTGCAGCATTAAGAAACACATCAGTTTCCGTTAAGGTGTCTCTTGTCGGAATCCCCGTCGTCTCCGCCATAGGCGACCCCTCTGTTTTCGCAAGGATACCAAGACCCACAAGTGGTAGCAGTTCGGTTAAAGATTTTACTTCGCGTTTGCGAGCATCAATTTTGATGAGCTCTTTGAAGATTTCCCTATTGACGCTAACGTCCTCTAAGGCGCCGTGTAAGCGATCGTGTTCAATATTGAATTTTTCGGCAAGTGCACCGAGGCTACACCGTTGTCTCGGAAAAAGCCTACGCGCTGTAGCAAGCGTGTCGTAATGAGGCGCGGATAGATTCCGTTTCAAGTGCCTTCTGAGGTCTCTCGCAAGGATTAAGTTATCGTATTCCGCTACATTATGTCCAATCAAGATCCGATCATGGATAAACCCGTAAAATTCCGGTAAGACCGTTTCAATTCCCGGTGAATCTTTGACGGTCTCCATATCAATCCCGTGAACCCGTGTGGCTGCACGGGGAATATATCCGCCGGGGGGTTTTACCAAACAATAATAACGTTCAACTTCATCTCCAATTAGACTGAGGCGGTGCGCGGCGATCTCAACAATCTCTGCCGTCTTCGGATTGATACCTGTGGTTTCCAAGTCATAGACAACCATATCCGCCATGTTAGGACTCTCATAGCGATTGATGAGACGTTGACAGAGTTTGAGTGCCGCGATACTCCGGACGTTTTCCGGTTCGAGGTGGATTACATTGCTATCCGCTGTATCTGCTGCACCGATAAGGATGACCCGCGCGTCCCGCCCTCTTTCTCCGAGCTCTTCAAATTCACCAATAAATAGATGGACACCGTTGTCCAGTTGTGTCGGTTCATTTTCGTCAAGGGATAGGAATTGGAGCTGCACGCTCTGGTTTAAATAGGTCTCAAGCGTCTGACAGATAATGTGTGCTGCGCAATACTCATCAATCCCGTGGCTCACAGTAATCCGAATCGGTTCACCAAGATCCATCGCGCTATAGAGGACATCCTGGGCAGTTGCCAAGTTAGGCAGGTCCGGTTGTCTTTCGAGGACCTCCAATTCTTCAGTGCGGTAAGGTGAACGTGAAACCTCCAAAGCATCAAAGAGTTTCTGGATGATTTTATCAATCTTCTCGCCTTCGATTTCACCTGAGAGTTCCTCAAGTTGCGTCCAAAATTGACAGATATTTCGACGCGTCAAGGGCCCGACATCTTCCGGGTATGCCTCAATATCTCTCAGTAGTTCCATGAATTCCATGTCTTTTCGCGCCGCGATCCATTTCAGGCGCACCCATGTCAAATCGTCAATATAGGTTTCAGGAAAATTGATAGCCTGCTCCAAATCTTGTGGCAGTTGCCACTGGATGAAACGGAGGTAAGCGAGAATCCCTTTGCTATTCCCTTCGCCAAAGGAATTCGTTGGTAGAATCCTCTGGAATTTGATGTTTGCACGTAGCAACTGCTCCGCCAAAACATCGGCGAGTTTATGCGTTCGGTAAAATATCGCAATATCGCGATAGGAATAGTTGCGCCGCTTTACTAAATTCTCAATAACACGAATGATACCGAGCGCTTCCGCTATCGGTGTATCAAAGGTATAGTGAAAAATATCACGTCCAGCATCTTTGTGGGTTCTGAGGGTATGCTGTTTCTGTCGCTCCGGGTTTCTGGAGATGACCTCCTCTGCGGCGCGTAATATCTTCTCGCTACACCGATAATGGTCGTCCAATTCGACAGTCGGCGAGTTGAAACCCACCCTGAATTTTTCAATATACTGTGGATTTGAGCCGCGCCAACTGTAGATAGACTGATCTCCATCAGCGACAACCATCAGATTTCGTTCCGGTGGCGCGCAAAGCAGCTGGAGCAGTTGGTACTGCACATTGTTCACATCGTGGAATTCGTCAACAAGGATATAGGAAATCTCTTGGTGATAGGCTTCCTTAACTTCTTCAATCCGTAACAATTCAACCGTTTTCACGAGTAAGTCATCGAAGTCAAGGGCATCATATTCGGCGAGTTTATTTTTGTATGTTCGCAGCACACTTCGGATATTTTCAATAGTCTCCGAGTCGTGAATATCTGTGTTATCTACCGCGTCAACAGGGTTCTGTAGTGTGCATTTGGCATCGCTGATGATCTTTCTTAGCAACCATGGCGGATAGTCGTCAGGATTGAGGTTCAACTCACGGACACTCTCCGTTAAAATCTCGTCTTGGAGTTCCTGATCAAAGATGGTGAAATTTTCACTCAACCCGATCTTCAGCGCGTCTCTCCTTAGCACCCTGACGCAAAACGCGTGGAACGTACAAGCCTTAACGCTGGACCCGTGCGGCTCGCCAATTTCGGTGTTGATGCGCTCCTGCATCTCTTCGGCAGCCTTGTTGGTAAACGTAATCGCAAGAATTCTCTCAGGTCTGATATTGTGTTCGCGGATGAGGTGGGCAATACGGTGCGTAATGACTTTCGTTTTACCCGTACCGGGACCTGCGATGACAAGAAGGGGACCGTCCTTATGCGTTACCGCTTCTACCTGTTTCTCATTTAAGCCGTGTAAAGTGTTCATGAGGTTCCCTCCGTCCAATTGAAAAGTTACGCGTTTTTATCGTCAGCATGATGTCCCATATATGCCAAATTTCACAACACAAGACAGCAATCTTTACGCCAAATAATGCACGGTTATTATACCTTATCCAGTGCAAAAAAACAAGGTTTTTTGAACATAGCGGCAGGGCCATTCAATTGTACCTATTCACTTTATATATATGGATACGTCTTCCTCTGTAGGAGCGAGCTGTGCTCGCGATCTTTCCTAAGAACGGGCACATATGTAAAGCAAAACCATGATCCAAATCGTACAATTGAATACC
>JAJDXV010000140.1 GCA_022823085.1 Candidatus Poribacteria bacterium | reverse complement strand
CACCTCTGCTAAAGCATCTTCAAGAGAAGCAACAGTCGCCTCGGTTGCAGCATCTAACGTCTGCTGGATCACCGACGCATCCGCACATCTTTGGTAGCCAAAACCACCCAACAAACCACGATCCGGGCGAACTTTCGTCTGAATTTCAGACACCGTCTCCGCACCCGATAGCATCCCTAAGACCACAAAAACTAACTTGTCTGTCGGACGATACACAACTGTTTTCTGCCCGATATGCACTTTGTCATGAATAGGTTGAAAGACTTCACGAGTTCGCAACACCTCACCGAAGGCAGCCAACGGTGCTTGAGGCGTTGAAACCCATGTTTTACGATTGCGCTTTTTCCGTTTTTTTGCTATACTTCTTTTAGCCATTGAGACCCTCCAAAAAGATTAGGTTATCTATAAACTATGATAACCTATTTAGCGTCTCAATGGCACGTTATTCCTACTTCTAAACACCCTAAAGAAAATAATGACTTCACGCATTCATTGGACAAAAACAAGGAAACTAACAGTTTGTGGTACAAAAGAGCATCACGCGTAAGTCCTATATAATTCAATTAGTATGTATATAATAACATATATAATATTGGCAGTCAACTTTATTTTTATTTTCGATGGCGGCAAACGCGATATGTTTTGTAGATAGCGATCATAGTGTGTTTGGAAGTTCATAATTGACACAAACAATCTTTTGAGAAATATCAGCTCCTTTTAAGCAATATTTGTCCGTGATTACGCGTAAGATAAAAAAATTTTGACTTTTTTTCGCGAAATATGTTAAAATTTCTTCGTTATAGAGCAGTTAACCTTTGGAAAAAATTTTATGTCACTCAAAGAAATCCCGTTAAAATATGAATATCGCTCTGATGGAGCAAATCTTGTCAAAGACTTTTATACACCGTGTCTGAGAAACGCCACGCAATATTGGCGAGCAGTAGGTTATTTCACTAGCAATGGTCTTGCGCTGAATGTGAAAGGATTGTCCACTTTCATTCGACGTGGTGGGCAGATGAGCTTGGTAACAGGTCCTAAATTGATGTCAGATGACATTGAGGCGATTCAACGCGGCTACGACGCAAAAGAACAAAATTTAGATCCCTCCTTTGATTGTAATTTTGAGGCAGTTTCCCACGATAGGTTAATGTTACTCACTTGGCTGATTGCAAACGGTCATTTAGACATTAAAATCGCCTCTCCCTCCGATTCAAATACAACCTATTCACAGGCAATTTACCATGAAAAGACTGGCGTTTTTTTAGATGATAACAACGCTGTGGCATTCTCTGGATCATCTAATGAAACTGTCGGCGGTTTATTAAACAATTTTGAATCCATTGATGTTCATTGGTCGTGGGATGATATTCAGGAGCGCGTCCAACAAAAGATAGATAATTTTAAGAGACTATGGCATAACGACACTGATAAGTTGGATGTAATAGATTTTCTAAGCGCGGTTACAAAGGAACTGTTAATTCATCAAACGGTGTATCAAACAGGGCAAGTAGAGACACCAGATAGACCGGAGATAATTGAACAGACTGTTCCTTATTTGCCAGAAGACATAGTTTTAAGAAAGTATCAATCTGAAGCGATTGGTGCTTGGTTTGAAAACGAATGCCGCGGTTTATGGGAAATGGCAACAGGGACCGGTAAGACCATTACAGCTCTATCTGCGCTTGCCAAACTGAGAGAAGAAAAGGAAAACTTATTTGTGGTTATTGCGTGTCCATACCAGCACCTCGTGGATCAGTGGTATGAGGAGGCTATCAGATTCGGGTTTGAACCGATCCTGGCATACAAAAGTTCCACAAGTTGGGTGAATCGGCTTAATACAGCTTTAGTGCGATATAATTATGGTGTTCGTGATGTAGTTTGTACGATTACAACACAGACTACTTTTATTGCTGAGACCATGCAGAAACTACTATTTAAATTGAAGCGTAGTGCTGTTTTGATAGCAGATGAAGTGCATCACCTTGGGGCGGAACGGAGTCGTAAAAGATTACCTGATGTTTTTAATTACCGTCTTGGTTTGTCAGCTACTCCTAACCGGTGGTTTGACGAATCGGGTACAACTGCACTCAGAACCTACTTCGGAGATACAGTTTACGAATTTTCTCTCGACAGAGCAATTAAAAACGGGTATCTTTGTCCCTATTATTATCATCCGCACCTGGTTGAGTTGACTGACGAAGAATTTGAGGCGTACGAACATCTCACAGAAAGGCTTTCAAAACTTTATCATCAGTTAGAATCTGGTGAGACAAGTGAAGCACTCGAACGTTTACTGATAAAACGAGCGACGCTACTCAACCGCGCCGAAAACAAACTGGCAAAGTTGGCAGAATTATTAGCTGACAAAACAGACTCACTGCACCATACACTGTTTTATTGTGCTCCTGGGCGAATCGCACCCGTTCTTGAATTGCTAACAGATTTAGAATTACGAGTTGCAAAATTCACAGCGGAGGAATCAGCTACTAAAAGACAAGAATTGTTAAAGATGTTTGCCTCTGGACACCTTCAAGCTCTTGTAGCAATGAAGTGTCTGGATGAGGGCGTTGATGTGCCAAGCACTCGAACGGCTTACATCCTTGCAAGCAGTAGCAACCCAAAAGAATTTATTCAACGGCGTGGGCGAATCCTCCGGCAGTCCGCTGGTAAAGAACACGCAGAGATTCATGACCTAATCGCTGTACCGCCTATAGATTACCAACAGTATCCGGCCTCAACATTCCGCACAGAGCACAAAATTATTGGACGGGAATTAAAGAGATTTAACGAATTCGCTAGAATGGCCTTAAATAAATTTGAGGCACGTGATAAAATATGGGAAATTGCTAAGAAATACAACCTGCTAAGTACATTAGGAGTATCTTGATGGAAAACATGGAAAACAAAGTAGAAGAATTTAGAAAAACTTTACCGTCTTCTGTAAATAAAGTTATCGAGAGAGTTCTTAAAGTTGAACGTGAAAAATTGGAAATGAAACGACCTCAAGGTATCAAACGCGAAATCCGCCGAATTATTCAAGAAGAGGTAGGAATCATTGAAGATTAACAGCATAGAATTAAAAAATTTTAGGCCATATTATGGAAAGCATACTATAAATTTCGCTACTGACGATGAACGTCATGTAACTGTAATTCAAGGTGTCAACGGTGCCGGAAAAACTTCCTTGTTCACAGCTCTCAACTGGTGTTTATATGGTGATGATTTCGTTAAGAGGAACATCGGACATATTGGCGAATTAGTAAATAGACGCGCTTTAGCGGATGGTGGAATGGTCGAAACCTCAGTGGAACTTCGCTTTACTTATCAGGGAATTTTTTCCGATCGAGAAGTTGAATTCTGTGCCAAGCGGGAAATACAAAGGGATTTGCAATTGGACGGAACGGCACGTACTACAGCGCAACTTTCCTTAGAAATTACCAATTGGAGAGAATTTCACGATGCCGAGGCATCAAACTGGATTCAGGCAATTATTCCTGAAAACGTGAGTGTACATTTCTTTTTTGATGGAGAAAAGATTGACAACTTTACCAGGCCAAACCGCAAAACGGAAGTTGAAAGTGCTATTCGCAATGTCTTAAAGGTTGAAGAAGTTGAGCGAGGTATGCGGCATTTAGAAGATGTTGCCAATGAGTACCAACGGCAAGTAAGCAGACATGCCTCAGGCAAGTTAAAACCATTGCTTGAAGTAAGAGCAACAAAAAAATCCCTCCGTAGCAAATTATCTAAGGATATAGAATTACTGCAAGAAGAAGTCAAACTTGCTAAAAAACAAAAACAGGATATTGACGCTCGGTTGGAAGATATTAAGGGTTTACGTAAGCTGATTGATGAGCGAAAAGCGATTGAATCGGAACTGAAGCAGTTTAAAAACAAAAAAGTCGAGTACCAAGAACAGACTCGTCGTTTGGCTAATCAAGGCTTTATTCCTTTAGCAAAACCGGTACTTGATAAAGGATTGGAAATTCTTCAAGAAATTCCAACTGGACCCCCATATACGCTTTTGAATGAATTGCTTGATAAGATGCAATGTGTTTGTGGTAGACCTATTCGTGTCCAAAGTCCAGAGA
Source organism: Candidatus Poribacteria bacterium (assembly GCA_022823085.1). Classification (GTDB taxonomy): domain Bacteria; phylum Poribacteria; class WGA-4E; order WGA-4E; family WGA-3G; genus WGA-3G. The sequence goes on along the minus strand of JAJDXV010000140.1, from coordinate 50,884 downwards.
TGAAAACTATCAAGAACCTGCTCAATCGATCAATTTCGACAAACTTGGGCCATATTGCTCAGGAAACCCATAGTGATTTGAAGCATTTAGTGCGGACTCATGTTGAAACAATTCCGAATGATCTAAAATCAGTCTTAAGTGATGAGGAAGAGTTGGACCAGAACGTTAAAACGAAAAAAGGACGATTGGAAGAGATTGAACGCGCATTAGAAAATTTTGATCATGATGAAGCCAATAATTTGGAAAAACGACGTAAAGAGTATGAACAGAGTATTCCGAAATTAGAAGGTGAGATAAATCAGATTAAGGGCAGAATTCAAGAAATTAACATGGAAATAACCAAACTCAGTCAGAAAATTAATACTGAGAAGGATTCAAACGCTAAAGCAGAAGAGTTAAAACGTTATTCAAAACTTGCCGAGGATTCTGCCAAAGCAATGTATAAAATATATGAATTATATGCAGAAAATATGAGAGGACATGTGCAATCAGAAACCGAGAAAATTTTCAAAGATTTAGTGTGGAATGGCGATCATTTTCGGGAGATATTGCTCAATAAAGATTATGAACTTCGTGTGATTGACGAGTCTGGCGAAGATGTACTTCCCGAACTTTCTGCTGGACAGCGTCAAATTCTGAGTCTTTCCTTTATTGCTGCAATGGCGAAAGTAGCAGTTCAAGAAACAATTCCTCAACTAAGGGAAGAACCCTTTCCAATTGTAATGGATACGGCTTTCGGTAGACTTTCCAGAAGGCACAGAGAAAATATAACGAGAGTAATGCCTAACATCGCTAACCAATTGGTGCTATTTGTAACTGATGAAGAATTACACGGGAAAGCAAAAGCAAATCTTGCATCCCGAATTGGTGCGGAGTATGAATTAGAATTTGATCCGGAATTAAAGACTTCCAAGATTAAAGAGATTTGGTAGGAGAAAATGTGATGTTTTCAAACATTGAAGGAGATAGAAATCAGCAGTCCAGAAGACCACGGGATCGCATCCGTATTGATAAGATTCATCATCCCACCTACATGGTATTAACTAAACCGAGAGAGGACGAAAATCACCAAGATTTATCACCTTTCGAGTCTATGAAAAATGTTTTCATGTTAGCCACCTTTATAGGCTACAAGGAGAAAAAACGGGTTCCGCTTGGAAAAGATAAGGAGTTGATTTTCGCATGGGCTCGCTTTTCACCTGAGGAAGACGTTCCATTACTTCGGGCTTTAGCACTCACAGAAACAGAAGATGTTGAAGTGTTAACAGATCAAGATCGAATTCTAACGATTGCTGAAGAATATGCCAACGGTGGAATTACAGAAATTCGGAAACAAATTGAAGATATGCCCGGTGACAGAATTACCAATTTAGTGGATTTACTTAGGAATTGGAATCCGTATAACAGCTTAACGGCCACAGTTTTGTAGGGGCGATCTATTTAACCCAAGTTGCTACCCGTTTAAAAAGCTGTTTGATGTTGGTTGCAATGATAAATAAAAGGATCTTCAACTGGAAACTTGCAGTTGTCACCATTAACTTCGGCTCCAGTCCAAACATCACCTCAATGAAGTGAATTGTGTCAAAGATTTTACACTCGGTGTCTGAGAAATACTGTAAAACACGCAATAGTTTTAATTACAAGATGGGTGAGGTAACCTATGGCTAACTGGCAGGAAATTAAGGTCAGTTCAAAAATATTGGGACACATTAGTGCAGGCATTTATCGCAGTCCTGCTGGAGCGATAAAAGAGCTAGTTAGTAACGCGTTTGATGCAGATGCAACTCGTGTAGCAATTACCACCAATTGGCCAAGCTTTGACATCATTACATGCCGTGATAATGGTACTGGCATGACACAACAGAAATTTAAAGAAATAATGGATCGGGAGATCGGAGATAGTACTAAACGGGTGGCTGCTAATGGAGACATTAATGATCTAACAAATCTTGAGAGGCCTATAATTGGGTGGTTAGGAATCGGGATGTTAGGAATCGCTCAAATTTGCCATGAGTTTCAAGTTATATCGCATCATAAAGAAACTAAAACAGCATTCAAGGCAAGCGTCCAGTTAGCAGATTTTCTACGCGAAAAAGTGAAAGATATTACCCCAGATCAAGACTCTGAACGACCAATTGATGTTGGTCGATTTAATATTGATGAGGTTGATTACGATCCGGATAGTGCTGGAACTTATATGATTGCCTCAGATATGCGTTCGGCTTTTGTCAAAAAATTTAGAGATAGTTCCGGCAAAGACCCACTGCCTTCAAAATTTTCTGAATTTTTAAAGGAGATTCACCGTGCCCGCTCTGTAAAATCCCTTAGTGAATATTGGCAAATGATTTGGGAACTAACTGTAGCTTGTCCACTTCCTTATAAAGATGATGGTCCCTTTGACTGGGGCAATATTGTTGAGGTAGAACCTAAATTCAAAAATTGGCTAACTCAACTGCAGCATTCATTAATAACCTACCAGTTTGAAGTAGTTATCGACGGTTTATCGTTGCGTAGACCAAATCAATATCCACTGGCATCTTCTCAAACTGGAAAACAGGAACAAACAGCCGGACGGTTATTTTTTTTGAACGAAAATAGTGCTGTATATGGGAAACGTTTCAAATTGTCAGGTTATATCTATCTGCAGAATAGTCGAGCTGTGGAACCAATGGAATTAAGAGGTTTGCTAGTAAGAATACGAAACATTGCCATTGGAACTTATGATCCAACCCTCTTTGGATTCCCACAAGTTCCTTCACCACGTTTTAACTGGTTATCTGGGGAAATCTATGTTGAAGAAGGTTTAGAATTCGCTTTAAATATAGATCGAGATAGTTTTAATGAAATGCATCCGCACTTTGTAAAACTTAGAGAGGTTATCCATAATTTACTGAAAGACAAAGTTTTCCCAGCGGCTAGTTTAGGGCAAAGAATACGAACTAAGGAAAAGCAGGAAAATAGGGAAAATGAAAAACGAACTAAGCTTGAATCTTTAATTCACCAGGAATTAGGGGACAATTATGTTTTGGTCCCAATTGATAAACAACGATTTCCCCTGACAATTGATACTGATCAAAACCTACTATTCGTGAACAGTCAAAGCGAGTTGTTACCTAATTCTAAAAGTAAGCGCGAACTTGTTCAATTTGTTGCACATGCCTTTGAAATATCCATGCTAGTTCCAGAGAACGAACGTAGAGAAAAGTTTTACCAACTATTATCGGATTTCACAAAGTTGGGTTTGTTGTGAAGGTCTGTGATAGATAAAGTCAGATAGATTTAGTTTTCGTTACGGAAAGAGTTTAGATAATGCACATTAATTATGAGACAGATCCGCTTAAACATTATGTTAGGAAGCATGGGTGGTTAACGGCGGCGAGACAACAAAAACAGTCAATTAAAAATAGGTCAAAAAATATCCCCTTACGTTATTTCACTTTCTGTGCGGCAGAAGCAATTGATGTTTTCATGCTAGAACGCGAAGGTATTCTTGAGAGATCTGAAGATACAGGACGTTTAGAAGGGGTTTACTTCTGTGAATCTGACCCTGATAAGTTTGGAATAATTGCTGATTTAATCGGTTCTCCTGAGCAAGGTTTTCAAGGCGAATTTGAAAAGATTGTTTTGTTTGAGGACGATGATGATACAAAGGAAAAAACGTTCGAGGATGAGGAATTTCATTCGGCTGAGATCCGGAAAAAATTAAGACACAAAGATGCACATCAACGTTTACGTGAAGCTTTTCCTTTTGATATTATCAACCTCGATGTGTGTGGTGTCATGTTTCCCCCTAGAAAGGTGATAATGACACAACTTCTGAAATCAATTTTTCAAATTTTAGAATGGCAAACAAAATCAAAATTTCCAAATGATCTTGAGTGCAATCAATTCACATTATTTCTTACCTCTCATGTTAGCCAAGAACGAACTAATCAGGCAGCGATTCAGCAACTTGAAGATTTAATAATTGATAATATGAGGACCAATGTGCATTTTCAGTCTGCTTTTGTCAAGCAGTATGGACATGATCAAGTAAAAAAGCTCGCGAATGAGAATTTCGGCGAATTTTTCTCGCTCGCTCTTCTTAAATTTATCATTCGGGTGGCCTTGTATGATCGTGGATGGGAAGTCATCCCCAGCTCGACATATTTGTTTCATCGGGATAACAAGTGGGATAAAAATAATCCCTATCAAATTATGCATGCAGTTTCGGTATATAAACGTATTCAGGGTTTTAGAGAGCGAGTTGATGTTCCCAACACAAGTCAATATATTCGATCGGTCACTCAACTGATCAATAATGGTGTAGAATGGGTTGATAATGTTATAAAGAGCCCTGATATCCGCCGACTATTAAAAGAAGATTTGAGGCAGATTGTTGCACTTAGGAAGGTCAGAAGTGGAATATAATTGTAAGCCGGGACAAGGTTGCCTTGGTGCTTTGTCCAGTTTCAGTTTATAGTTGATCCTGTTTGTATAAGGCACTTCATTTCCGGTTGTTGTCGGGCAATAAATCGCACTACTATGAATATTCCTTCATGTTCAAAATTGACGAAGCACCAGGTCGAGTGAATAAAAAATAAAAGTAATACATACAATTCCTACGTGGTCAAGCATTATATTTAATTCCTTTGCTCATCTACAAGATGATAACCCTAAAATGGAATAATATTTGCTAAATCCTCTAACCGTTTCACACGACCGTAAAGCAAACGTACTCCCCGATTCAGATGTGCTCGGAAGTATTTAACGAGTGTCTTGTTATCTGTACCTATTCCGTTGGTAATGCACCATTCTTCCAACAATGCCACAATCAGCGGGTCCCATTCTCCCATCAGTGTGTCGCGATGAAATTCGGATCCATCACTTGCATCTATGTCAACTTCCGGTTGGTTAGGTTCTGCAAGTGATAGCATCAACCCGATTCTACAAAGGATGTTAGGTAATAATCCTGTACGCGAACTTAAAGCACTCAGTTTATTACGTGAATCTTTAGAGGTGTGAATCCGACTTAGGCGCATGGCACACTACCCAAAATAGCCTTTCCCTATTGTCGTGTGCCCCTCAGCTTGCTGATACGCTAAGTGGAATGTATGTGAGGTATAAGGTTCTAATAGAGATAGGAGATGACCTATAATTTCAGTATCGGTCGAAAGTAAAATCACTTGGTGACTGACATAAGGAAAATAGTATTCAACAAGGAGTTGGCGGTGATTGCTGTCTAAACGTCCAAGTGGTGTGTCAAGAATCATCGGCAGTAGTTTACCGGAGGTCCTCGCTAATCCCCATAAAAGCGCAATTGTATAAATTTGTTGCTCGCCTGCTGACAATTCATCTTTTGAAACTGAATGATTGGACATATCATATAATGTTACAGCAAAAGTTTGCGGGTCAAGTTCAACGTGTTTAATTCGATCCGGTTTATGGGAGAGTCGGTTGAAACCTTCGACGATAGCATCACTCAGTGTACTTATTTTTGCTTGTGTGAGTTGTGCAGTATATTCGGTAAGCACTGCCTGTACACTCTTTACCTGTCTTGGACGTTTGATGTGTGCTTGTCTTAGCTGCTGAGTGCGATATAACATATCTCGTCTTTGCTCAACTTTTTCTATCTGGTCTTTTAATGAGCAAATCACTTCATTAGCGTTTTGCTCTTGTATTTGTAGTTGTCCTAGTCGTTTATTTAAATCTGATAGATCCTCGATTATTGGTTTTAACACATCTTCGGGGGGCACTTTTTGAAGAGCGTTTTCTACTTTTTTAAATTCCGATTGGGTACTCTGCAGGATATCATTCAATTTCCTAAATTCTTGCGGTATTTTATTCAGGCAAGTATCAATCCACTCCAATATACAATCATACTCAGCAGATGAGCGTTCCCGAATTTTTTTAAAGCCTTGCAATTCCTCGGGGTACTCAAGTGGTTTTGTTAACAACGAGGTTACTTTGTCCTGAATTGCTGAAATTTGTGAAGATTCTAAAGAGATGTCTGCCCAAAATTCCTCGGATGGGAGGTGCTTAAGTAATAGATCCTTGTGTGCTTTTAAAGCGCGATTTTTTGCGTCCCATTCATTTAACTGTAGTTCTGTAACGAACTGTGTTTTCAACCGATTCAAGTTTTTTGGAACTAAAGTAAATGGAAACAATTCTCCACATTGAGCACGAATTTTGTTCTTCAAGTCTTCAATTTGAATTTGGAGTTGTTCTTGTTGTCGTTGCAAATTTTCGCGTTGCCGGGCATAATTCCCACCTTCGGTTGCAAGTCGGTGTTCTTGCTGTTCGATTTCACTTTCTAAATTATCAATTTGCGTTGCGATTTTTTCAGATTCAACTTCAATATCTACAAGCCTATTTCGGAGGTTTTCTATTTCCAATTCCACCTCGGTAATTTCCTTTTGGACCGATTCCGGACTATCACGTTTAACTAAACGGTTTGCGTAGATATGCAGATCAGATTGCAGTCGCTCCACTAAATTTAACCCGAATAATGCTTTAATTGACTCCCTGAGAAAAGCATCATGACCAGAATCATCTACTAACTTCCGAACGTTCTCACCATCAAAAAAGAAAAATTGGGAAACGCCAATAGGAACCAATTCATTAATGTAATCCTGCCAGTACTCTGCCTCAAAATCAGTGTTTAACCTATCATTTTCATAGATAGCAAGAACTTCTTTGATAGCTTTGCTATCTCTTTGGCGTTTCCATGAGCGTTCAACCGTGTACCTTTTTTTTTCTCCGTCGCGGGAATATTCAAATTCAAGGGTCACAGATGCGTGGTCAATAGGTGAATTCGCAGTCGAGTTTCTATGAATTATTTGGGAAAGGTATTCCTGATACTCACCGAGACTGACACGACTGCCAAGTGCTCGTTTACCGTATAGACAGAGACGAACAGCATCCAGCAGCGTCGTTTTACCAGCACCATTCATCCCTCCAATAAGGATTATAGGTTTGTCATCCTTTGGTGTTAGGCGAACAGTTTGTTTGCCACGGAATAAACCGACATTGTTAAGGGTGAGTTTGTGGAGAATCATTGCTGGAACCGCTATTGCCTTGTATTGGGGTTTACTTCTTCTTCTGAACGCCAGTCCTCATGGAAGATTTCGTCAATTCTGCTTTGTATCTTAGCACGTCGACTCATTCCATCCATTTGCTGTTCTGTGTCAAGGAGTTTTGAAATAAGAGTAACAGGAACCCTCTTTTCATCACAGATTGCTTTCAAAATTTCTTTATCTTTCTTACCAAAAGAAAAGGTATCATCAACAGTCCAATCCCGCCTTCCAACAATTTCTGCATAAATTTGTGGGACGGCATCTTGCCAATCCTGGCGTTCGGTTCGCCAAATTTTGCGGATTTCTTCCAACTCGTCGTCTGTGATGAGTTTAATATCGGGGTCAGGTCCATCTTCGCGGACCTGTTGTTGGGTTGTGAGAAGCTTGGTTAAGAGTTCCTTACAAAAATCCAATTTGTAGGGACCGTGAACGAGTTTATTGTTGAGGATCGTGATCTGTCCATTTCGTCTCCGATATTCCCGGATTTCAGGTTTCTTTTCAGGGTCTTGCGTTTCGGCAAGAAAATCTCGGAACTCAAGTAGCGGGAGCATCCAATCCTCGCCGTTATCAATAAGTCCCTCCATCGCTTTGTCTTTTGTTACAACGGTGCAGGTCCAGCACCCAAAACGACTGTTTCCACAAGATGGTGTCGTCTCGTCAACAACGAGGGGGCATTCTCCCTGTGCACTCGTGTTGCGATAGAGTGTTACCAATTGTCGATTATCACCGCCCCACGGCGATGGGTTGGATAATAGGTACATCCAAACATCTTCCATTGTGAAATCAACAACGGGTGTATAAACAAAAGCATTAGGTAGCGTTGTATGTCGTGAGAGAAGTGAATCTTTTATGCGATGCAAACTCAATACTTGATCACGTGTTGTACTCTCGCCCTTGCGAACACCGAGAACCATGATAACTTCGCCGTACTCAGAGGCTTTGTCCAAAATAAAACGATTGGCGGGTCGGATTTTCATCCGATCGGTACACCACCTGAATCGGGTATAAGGCGCGGGATACCCCCTACCAATGAGATTAACCCAAAAGGTATCATTGATTTTCGGACGGACGATTTTTGTCTGAAACGGCATCTTCTCTTCGGTCGCAGTTGCCTCGATTCGCTCCAAAGTGTTAGTTATGTAGCTGACAATCACTGGCGTTTCCACCAGTGTATCGGACGAGATCACGTAAACCGGATATTTCCTTTGTTCTGGTGGCAGCTCGGCAAGCGCATACCAGATGAGCTGGAGTGCTGTCGTTGAATCTTTTCCGCCACTGTACCCAATGACCCAAGGACGCGCGCTTTCAAGATAGACTTCTTGAATTTCGCGGTGGATATCATCAATGGTCCGGGAATTGAAGATGCTATAAGGAGTCTCTGCCATAAATCTTGCCCTTTCTAACAAAGATATGTATATGGAAGATACAACGCTTGGATTTTGGATGTTGGTACATCAGTATGGCACAAATTCAATTTATGTCTACACTTATCAATAAATTTTTAAGTATATGGAGCGAATTCTTGCCAGTGAAGAAGAGGTATTCCAGTTGTTAGACGCAGGTTTATCTATTGTTTTAGGTATCACGAAAACGCTTTTGCCCTAACTCACTATGTGGAGTCGCTGTAATCTTGATTTTCCCACGAAGAGCGAATGCGTCAAAATCAATTGTCCAATTACTATCAAAAAAAAAGTGGTGTGTCCCTTCCGGTAGTGATTCAGGTATTTCACTGACAGTGAAAACACCTATCCTGGCAGAATCAACATAGTAACAATTTTTGAAATTATCAAAGAAGGGACCATCGCTATAAGTCCAAAAAAAATGATAAGGTAAGCGTGGTTCAAAGTAATTAGGATCAGCGATAATATAGTGTCCCGGTGGAAATGTTACAGATTCTTTTGGCATGTGAGGTTATTCCTTCCAGAGATCGTTTTTTAGAAGAGTGCCTACTTTCTATTTCTGTGATGATATATTATCATAATATAGTTTAAAAAAGCAATAAAATATTTGTTGAGCACCCGAATTTTTACCAATCTCAGGAAAAATTCGCGCCCCTCAAGCATCTCTCTTATAGCGAGAAGGTTATCAAGAGCCTATCGACAGAAAACCGAAATTGATAAGGACTAATGACTCTGATCCGGACACCCGTTTTTAACTTGCGATCATTCACAACTCCTGTTAGAATATCAGATGGTTGCAGACAACTTGCAGTTAGAGACAGAAAACGCTGTTGGCTCAGCATTAAGGCAGAGTCGGGTTAACATTTATGAAAATTTCTTATCGGGCAATTAAAGTGCCTAATTCTCTTGTTCGTCGTCTCAGGTACCTGTCGCAAATATTACGACTCGTGGAGACGCGACCCTTGCATAAAGATATTTTAGCAGTTAAGTTAAGAGATTGGAGCAATATTCACGCGGAGTGCCTCAAAGATTATAGATATAACACAGGGGCAGCACATTCCTCCCAAAAAACGAGAATGACTTCATCTGCTACTAACTATCTTGACTTAGCTGTTAAGTTTGGATTGCTCTCAAAAATATCAAATGTTTATCAATTAACAAGAACTGGCCGCGTCCTCTTGAGTCTGCTCAACGATAAACCTGACAAGGAGTTAAACTCATTCTGCCTTGATCAAGATGAGCGGATTTTCTACATTTATCAGATTCTACAGCAAGATGCTGATATTCTGCTAACTGTCGTTAATATGCTCCAATCGCTAAAGAAACCCAGTCTCAAAAATCTACAAAAAAAATTTCAACAGACTTTCCTAAATCGCCTCAAAGCAAAAACCTCGACAAGTTCACAAGAATATATCAGGAATCAATTGCATGACAGGCAAATTGAGGTTACAACAGAATGGAAAAAGCCGGAGAATTATGCGGCTTACATCATCCCACCTCGTTTGCACTGGCTTTTAGATCTTGGGCTGTTGGATTCGAGAAAAGAAAAGAATAGTTTTATTTATGAACTTACAGGTGTAGGGCAAAAATTGATAGAAACCTTTCCAAAATTGAAAGACTCCAACATACCTGATGTACCGGATTCATGGTTTAATACAGATTTTTTTACAGAAGTCGGGCCACTTATAATTCCTGATTCGGATTTTCGACGATGGCAAGATATTGATGATAAAGTTCGCCAAGAAGCGTGTGAAAAATATGTGCCTGCTGCATTTGATAAATTCCGGAGAAGCAGCGTTCCGAAGATTTCCCTTACGCAAGGAACGATTTATCTATGTATAAGTTTCATGACGGAGTTGCATTTGCTCATAAATGTACAAGAACTTATTCAATGGTTTCAAAAACCACGTAAATTGGGAAACTATAGATATGAAGTAAGAACCTCAGCACGAGAAAACGAAGCCTATTTTGTAAGAGTTCATGTTTAGATTTGAAGAAGGGAATTATATAAGTGAAACCGCTGTTATGTGTTGTTGATGCGAATTCTTTAGTTCACATGCGGGATATTCGCGTTGCTCGAAGATACCTTGGGCTCTGGCTTTGGCAGGAATTCACTGTCGGAGTAAGTGACAAAATTATTGAGGAAATTCAACGCCTCAGGAAGATCGCCCCTGAGAGTGCTGTCCAGAGGAAATGTGTTAAATCAAATTGGGGATTTCAAAACCAGATTGATGATTTGGAAAGCGTGTTTCTTCAACCATTTTATCCAAATTTGGAAGGCCGTAGAAACAAGGGCGAACTTCACAATTGCTGTGTTGCCTTAGAAGCTGTCCTCAGCGATAAGCATCGTCAGGTAATTTTTTTAACTGATGAGCTTCATAGCACAAATCCATGGAAAAAAGGTTTTATCTATTGTATTTTTGATACTTACCCTATTGGTAAAATATGGTCATCTCTTGACTTTATCCTCTACCTTTTTCTAAGGCACCGCAAAAATTTTCCCCTTCCTGAAGCAGAAAATGTATTAAGAGATGTAAATTCTCGGATGGGTGGTAAAGTTGAAGATGCTCAGAAAAGGCTAATTACCTTTAACGAGAAATTAAGGCAGATTGATCTGACCCTTTCACAATTGCATAGCTTATAATAAGGAGAGAGCCATGAAGACAGGTCAAATTGATTGGAACCGTATATTCCTCAATGGAAACCCTTTTGATATTATTCCTCCAACGGATCCGGAACAGGTCATCTGGGTTGGAATGCCAAAATTGAAGGAACGCTTCAACGAAATATTTGAGATAGCCATTTCTTCTGCTTCCACACAGATCGTTCTCAACCAAGGACCCTACGGAGGTGGAAAGACCCATGCTTCACTCTACTTTAGATGTGAGAGGAACTTGCCTTCGGTAAGCCCGAGTGGAAGCAAAATATATATAATTCCCATTCACATTCCAAGAGACAGTGGAAACCCAGATCAAGGTTTCTACACGGAGTTGCTTGATAGGTTGGGTATGACCCACGTTCGAGAAATTATACGAGGTGCTGTAAGTAATTTCTCGGAAGCAGAAGCGTTGCAATCGCTCCATAAAGTCCTAGGAAGTGAGGAATTAGCGCGGGCATTCTGGTTGTTTGGAACAGAAAACGCAAGCGAAAAACAGGCATTATTGCGCGCCTACTTTTTGGAGGGCAGTACACGCACTGACTTAAAAAAACTTGGCATAGCTCGAAACATCACCAAAGCTCAAGATCGCTTCCGAGTGTTGGCTGGTGTTCTACAATGTTTAATCGGGCTTGATCCAAGTCGAGACCTTTCACGACACTTACGGGTTTGTCTTTGGATTGACGAAATGGAGGACCTGATCTATTTCACCTCATCGCAGTTTCGGACGCTGACTCAAGGGCTGCGGGATATAGTTGATCGGTTGCCCAATTTCTTCACATTGTTTTTAAACATGTCCTTGGCGGAACCTGGAGAGGACAAGGATATTGAATTACTATTAGGACGTGCAGTGATGGACCGGGTTACCGATGTCATCTATTTTCCGGAGTTAAAACCTGATGAAGCAGTGCAGTATGTGGATGAACTGGTCAATCATCCGCAGTATCGGGACAAACCTTTACCAAACGGACTTCCTCAAACTTATCCATTTGACGAAACAGCACTGCAGATGCTTATAGAGGATTTGGGAAAGCGAACACCGCGGGATATCAACAAACAATGTCATCATGCAATCAGCTGTGCCTTCCGCGACAATCAATTTGAACAAGGAAAGGGCATTATTGATCCCGAATATGTGATGGAAATTCAAAAAAGAGAGATTGCTCGCGAAATGAATTAAGTCCCTGAAAATACCTACCCATTAATCCAGAATTTGAGTGCTATTTCCATAAAGGCAACTCAAATTAAGTGTATTACTGCCTAATTTTTTCCCTTGCATTGCAAACCGATTTCGTCTAAACTTTTATGGCAATTCAATCTTGTTATGAGGAGGGACGCGTATGACGATTCGAGTCGGTATTGTGGGTACAGGGGGTATTTCACGGGCACATCATAGATCCTATACGGCTGTCGGCGGTTTTGAGATTGTCGCGGTGTGCGATATTATCAAGCGTAAGGCGAACGAGGCTGCCGATAGGTGGGGTGTCCCAAGGAAACACGTCTTTACAAGCTACAATAAGATGCTTGAGATGGATGAGATCGATACGGTCAGCGTCTGCACTTATAACCAAGGACATCGGAGACCGACGGTGGCGGCGTTGAACGCCGGTAAACACGTCTTTTGTGAGAAGCCGATGGCGGCGACGCTGCCTGACGCGACCGCAATGGTACGGGCAGCAAAAGAATCGGGCAAAATCTTGCAAATCGGTGTCAAAAGTGCATTTGATCCGAAACTGCAATTTTCTAAAAAAGTCATTGATGAAGGATTGCTCGGTGACATCTACTACTCCGAATCCGTAGGCTGTAGACGCCGCGGGAACCCGGGACGGACGTTCATCTACAAAAAGACCGCGGGCGCGGGGGCGATCGTAGACATCGGGGTCTATAACATGCACAACTCGTTGTATGCGATGGGGTATCCGAAACCGGTGCGGGTCTCCGCGATTACCGAGGATTATATCTCACAGCAGGATCCGAGATTTAAGGGGATCATGGATGTCGAAGAGTTCGGTGTCGCATGGGTACGATTTGAGAATGGTGGCGTGATGGTGTTCAAAATCTCTTGGGCAATCCATCAGGATTCGCTCGGCACCAGTTTCTGTCTCGGTAAAGAGATGGGTATCTCTCTGAATGGACCGGTTGTCTATGCAGATGCGTATACAGATGCCCTGAAGAAACTTGTTAAATCTGAAGGGCTGACCGCTGAACCGAACCCACCGGAGGGTATGACAACTATTAAACTCTCAGGTTTCCCGGAGGTGAACGTCTGGGAGGCACAGATGACAGCGTTCCGTGAATCCGTTAAAGCGGATGCACCGCCGGTGTTACCGCCAGAAGGTGTTCTGCTTACCAACGTGATTATGGACGGAATTTTCCGTTCGCATGAAGCCGGTAAAGAGGTAGCGGTAAGAGTGCCAGAGATTTAGATCAGCCGTCGGCTGTCGGTTGTCAGCCGTCAGCAAAAGAGTGTGTGCAATTCCTAATAAGGAGGGAATAATATGACAGTCCGAGTTGGTATTATTGGTACAGGTGGCATTTCACGTGCCCATCAGAGAACCTACGAGAAAGTAGGTGGTTTCGAGATCGTCGCGGTCTGCGACATCATTAAGAGTAAAGCGAACCAAGCCGCTGATGAGTGGGGGGTACCGAGACAGAACGCTTTTTCGAGTTACAATAAAATGCTCGAAATGGACGGACTCGATGCGGTGAGTGTCTGTACTTACAATCAGGGACATCGGCGACCGACAGTTGCAGCGTTGAACGCTGGTAAACACGTCCTCTGCGAAAAACCGATGGCAGCGACGCTCTCTGATGCGACTGCAATGGTGCGCGCAGCAAAAGCATCGGGCAAAATCTTACAGATCGGTCTCAACCCGACATTTAGTCCGAGGCTTCAATTCATAAGAAAGGCGTATGATGCGGGATTGTTCGGCGATATCTACTACTCTGAATCTGCGGGGTGCAGGCGGCGCGGGAACCCGGGGCATACGTTCATCTATAAAAAGACAGCGGGGGCGGGTGCAACCGTCGATATCGGTGTCTATAACATGCACGCTTCGCTGTATGCGATGGGGTATCCGAAACCGGTGCGGGTCTCCGCGATCACCGAGGATTACATCTCGCAGCAGGATCCGAGATTTAAAGGCATCATGGATGTCGAAGAGTTCGGTGCGGCGTGGGTGCGCTTTGAGAATGGGGGTGTGATGGTGTTCAAAATCTCTTGGGCGGTGCATCAGGACTCGCTCGGTGGCAACTTCCATCTTGGAACGAAAGCGGGTTTCTCGTTGAATGGGCCGGTTATTTATGCCGATGCGTATGACGGTGAGCTTAAGAAGTTTGCCGAATCAGAGGGATTAACAGGGGAACCGAATCCACCCGAAGGGATGACGACGATCCAGTTCTCAGGTTTCCCGGAATCTGATAATTGGGCGGCACAGATGATCGCGTTCCGAGAAGGGGTGAAAGCGGATGGCCCGTCCCCAATACCACCAGAGGGTGTTCTGCTCACAAATGTGATTATGGACGGTATCTTCCGTTCCCACGCAGCGGGTAAAGAGGTCGCGGTAAGCGTGCCAGAGTTTTAGGCGAAGCGGATGCGGTATATCCACGCCTTTTTTCCGCGGACATCTACCGTCAACCTTTGACGCACATCAAGAAAGTGTAGCCGTTCCAACTCATCGTCGAGGGTTGTGCGCTGTGAAGTTAGGAGTACCATCCGTCCTCTCGGTTTCAGGACGCGTGCGTATTCCTTCAGCGTGTGCCGATATAGGTTCGTCAGTTGCGGTAGATTTCCGATAGTCTCACCAAACGGAAGGTTGCAGACGATCTTATCGACCGAATTTCGCTGCAGCGGCAATTTGCGTGCGTCCCACTGAAAAAACTGGCGCGGTTGATGTTTTCTACCGAAGTTTGCGACGGTAGCGTCTAACGCGTCTCTGGAGATATCGCCGCCGATCAGGTAGTCGTAGCGTCCCATCAGGGCACGCTCTAATAGGATCGTGCCAGCACCGCACATCGCATCTAAGAAGACATCGGTCGGGTGTGGACGTGCCAGTCGCACCATGCTGTACGCCACCGTCGGTTTCAGGGATGCCGGTATATGTGCCTGTTTGTACGGACGCTGCGCCATTTTGTTTCCAGAGAGTTTAACGCTGATATAGCCGTCGTTTCCGTGTACTTCTGCCCAGACATCCAACGCAGAGCGTCCAGAAGTTAGATACCACCCCCGTTCTAACAGTGCCTGTTCAATGACACGCTGTAGGTCTATGCGTCGGAAGTTCCGTTTTCCTGAGAGTCGGCTCGTCACATGGAACGGCATCCGCTTTCGGATATTGATACCGACCTGCCGACAGCATTCGGACATCTCTCTGAAATTGAAGCGTGTGAGTGAACCGCTCAGTGCTGCCAATGAATTGCGTGAACGTGTCATATTCGGCAGCTGCTTCAGGATGAGGAAGATATGTTCGGCGGTTCGGAGAGATAGTAAATCACGCGGGTTCCCCGTATATTGAAAAATGAGTCGCTGCGGTTTGCGTTTGAGGTTCTTCAGGTGTCCGGTGTTCTCGAAGCGTTCTGATAGTTCCTCGCGCGCAATATTTTCCAAGCCCGCGCTTACAGTGATTGAATAGAGCATATTTTTTTATCGCCGTCGGCTGTCAGCCATTGGTTGTCAGTTTTCAGTTATCGGTGTCAGTATATAAGTTGGGTTTCACTACGTTCTTGCGTAATAGGGCAGCGTCTTGAATTTGACGTGTGTTTGGAACACTACATTCAAATCTTCAACACCGTTCAACCCAACCTACAACATTATCAAGAGGGTTCGGGCCAGTTTAGGTGGCGGTGTAAGAACTGGAAGGTGCGATTGGAATTGATTTGGTGTCCACCATCGAAGAATTCTATCTCCGTTCTATCAGCGATGCCCAACCGAACGTAGAGTCTCCGGACGACGGCGTATTCGTGTGCGACCCATTCATCGGGGGCGACACCGTCGTCGTGTCCGCGTTCGACCATAAATGGACGCGGCGCAATCAATCCAGCCATCTCACCGTAGTTGAAAGTGTTACCGAGATCGAACTCCGGCATCTCATATTCACCCGTGAACATATAGCTATAACGTGCGTCAACAGTAGCGTTTTTGACGATCCATTCGTTGAAATCGGCGGAACAGATTGAGCAGGCGTATCGCTCAAGCAGTGCGGGTACCCGCATCGCGGTTTTTCCGCCGTAAGAGAGTCCATAAAACCCGATTCGGTCAGCATCGACAAACGGCTGCTCTGCCAACCAGTCGAGTGTCCGTTCATGTTGACGAACGATTAAAGAGAAGAGCGACCATTTTATCGGGTTCGCTTTACGTTGGATGACGCGGAAGGCATCTTGACCGATATACGGGTTCTGCGGTGCGTAAGTGATAAACCCTCTATCTGCCAGATTTGCGGCGTAAGCGTGATAGACGGATTCTATCCTCGGATCAGCAGTGTTTTGTGGTCTCCCTTCTAAACCGTGCTGACAGACGACAACAGGACGCTGTTCGCCGGGTTGGAGATCGTTGGGGAGTAGGAGAATACCGTAAGCGAAAACGTCTTTCCAGACATCAAGGACAACCTCGTAGCCTTTCCAAAGCGGTTCGTCGTAGATCAATCGAGTTCTCGGATTCGCGGGAACATTAGGGGGTGGACAGCTGCCGATCACCTCGTCCGAGAAATAGGTTTTAGCCTCCGCGCATGTCTCCTGCCAACGCGCGAGTGAACTCGTATCGGTCTTATCCCAGAAGAACTGCTTCCGTCGTGATGCCGCTTCCCGCAAAAAGCGTTGCGTGAGATTAACGAGTTGCGTAAACTGCCGTTTTTGACGTGTCTCGTTCTCGAAATCGCTAATGGCAGCAGGGGCAGAAGATGGGTATCCATCAATGTGTGCATTTTCGACACCGAGTCCAGCAAGAAGTGTGTTTAAAGCCTCTCGGGAACCTGGAAGCCTGTCCTCAGTAGAGACGAAATGCAAAGCATCTTCACTGTTGAGACGTTGGTAAAACTCGGTGGTACGGTTAAATTCGGATTCGACGGCATCCATCGGTGGTGACACGAGTTGTCCAGGGGCGGCACCGCTGCGTCCGGGTTGTGGGGTCGGTGGTCCAGGGATTTCAGGTCCGCGACTCGCTTCTATAATCAGTGGACGCGGTGCGATGAGGCTCGCGATTTCGGCATCGCCGAATTCGTGTAGCAGTCCCCAGACGTTGCGGTAAATCGGTTCTCGCCATACTGCTTGCCGAGCTTGGAAATATCCGCTGACAGCAGTCGCCCGAATGCGTGTATCAACGGCAGCACTATAGAAAGCGATCAATCCGCCTTCACCATAGCCGATAACGCCTATCGGTAATTCGGTGAGAGACATCCAATCGACTGCCGACAAGACCTTCTGAACTTCGTACCCGATGATATGTCTGCCGAGTTGGTATGCCATCCGATAGATGAACTCGCGGTGCGGTTGGTTCGTCATCGCGCCGAGGGTTGGGTTACCGGAATAGGTGTCGTCGCGGTTAATGAGGAGCGGAACGACAACACGGCATCCCGCCTTCGCCAAGCGTCTTGCAAACTGCGTATTTGGTGGCAATTCGTCTGTTACGCCTGCAATCGTCTCTGGTGTCCAATCAGCATCGGGCAGCGCGACGATTTGCGCCGTAATCGGGACGTTGTGTTTCGGCTCTAAGAGGAGTCCTTCACCCTCAACTTCATCAAAAACCTGCCATCGGACGCGGGATACCGTGTAACGTTCATCTTCTACAATCTGCGCGGTGTCCTTTGTCGTAGCGACGTAGTGGAGTTCTTCAATCGGCAGCCGTTCATCAATGCAACCGATCTGTTTTCTGAACCGTTCTCGGTTCGGTTCGACAGATTCGGCATAAGCGTTGTGGGAGCTGTAATCTCGAGCCCACAGCGTCTCCCTTTTTTCGATGGAACTCGCCACGGCATCGGTAACATAACCATCGAGTACCTCAACCATCTGTGCTGCGAGGTCACCTTCAAACGTCAACGGATTCGTTCCGTGTAGTGCTTGTGAAGATTTAGTTGACATACGGATTCCTTAGCCCGCAAACGAACAGTTCACGGTACGGTCGTATCGTGTCGGTTTCAAATAACACCGTCTTTTTTCAACTTCGCCACTTCCTCTGACGACATTCTTAGGACATCGGTGAGGATTTCGGTTGTGTGTTCACCGAGGCTGGGTGCGGGTGCGTCCACGGCTCCCGGTGTTTCCGAAAGTTTGATCGGTACACCCGGTACTTCCACTTCACCGGTGATATGATGTGCGACGCGGGTAATCATCTCTCGTGCCTGTACCTGTGGGTGGTTGACCACTCTGTCCATCGCGTTGATCGGACCACACGGCACACCGATTTTTCCGAGTGCATCAATCCAGTCATCCGTCGTGCGTTGCGCCATAATCCCTGAAAGGATTGGAAACAGTTCGGCGTGATTTTCAGTCCGATCGGCATTCGTCTGAAAGCGGTTGTTCGAGATGAGGTCCGACCGATTGACATGTTCACAGAATTTTGCCCAAAGCGTGTCGTTTCCGAGTGCGATGATGACGTGCCCATCCGCGGATGCGAACGCTTCAAACGGTGTAATCGCGGGGTGTCTTGCACCGAGTGGTTTCGGTGCTTCACCCGTGGCGAAATAACGGACAACGGCGTTCTCCAAGACAGCGACGAGGCTATCTAACATCGCAACATCAACGAACTGACCTTTCCCGGTCTGGTTGCGGTGGTGTAGGGCGGAGAGGATACCGATTGTCGTAAAGAGTGCAGCGGTGATGTCGCTAATAGATGTCCCGACACGCACTGGTGGTCCATCGGGTTCACCGGTGATACTGATGATGCCCCCCATGCCTTGAATAATCATATCATACGCACCTTGTTCCGCGTAGGGACCGGTCTGTCCGAAACCGGAACACGCGGCGTAGATGAGCGACGGGTGGGATGCTTTCAGTGTATCGTAGTCCAATCCCAATTTTTCCATCGTTCCGGGTCGAAAGTTCTCCACGAGAACATCGGTATGCGTCAACAATTGGTTGAATATGTCTTGTCCACGCTCGGATTTAAGGTTCAGCGTCAGACTCCGTTTTCCGCGGTTCACGCTCATGAAGTAGAGGCTGAACCCGTTTTTGAAGGGACCGAAATTACGGGATTCGTCGCCTGTACCGGGCTGCTCGATTTTGATCACGTCCGCGCCGAGATCACCAAGGAGCATCGTTGCGTACGGTCCCGCAAGGACACGTGTCAAATCTAAGACCTTTATTCCGTCGAGTGGCCCCGGCATTGTGGTTCTCCTGTATGATGATCGCGAGCAAAGCTCGCTCCTACAGAATAGGAAATCCTTTCGCGAGCAAGCTCGCGCCTACACGATAAATAGCACAAACGGATCGCGAGCGCAGCTCGCTCCTACAGAATAGGAAATCCTTATAGTTCTTCGCCAACGATGAGACGGTACGCCTCTCGGTACTTCTCGCTCGTTTTCGAGATCACATCTTCCGGCAATTCAGGCGCAGGCGGTTCCTTGCTCCATCCGATCTCGGAGAGATAGTCCCGAACAAACTGTTTATCGAAGCTCTGTTGCGATTTACCGGGTTCGTAGAGATCAGCGGGCCAGAAGCGAGACGAGTCCGGCGTGAAGATTTCATCAATGACAATCAACTTTCCATCGCGTTGCCCGAACTCAAATTTCGTATCACAGAGGATAATACCGGCACTTTCGGCGTGTTGACTCGCAGCCCTGAAGAGCGAAAAACTCGCCTCAATCAACTGGTCCGTGAGCTCGCTACCGACTTCGTTGCGCATCTCTTCGATAGAGATCGGTTCGTCGTGTTCTCCCTGTTCCGCTTTCGTTGTCGGCGTGAACAGGAGTTCTGGAAGTCGTTCGGATTCGCGAAGTCCTGCTGGGAGTTTCTGCCCACAGATTTCACCTGTTTTCTGGTACGAGGCCCAACCGGAACCGGCGAGGTAACCGCGGACAACGCATTCAACGTCAACCCGATCAGCTTTTTTAACAAGCATAGAGCGTCCTTTTAAAAGTTCAGCGTCGGGCTGCAGGACATCGGGATAATCTTCAACTTCAGTCGCAATGAGATGGTTGTCAGCAATGGATTCGGTGTATTTGAACCAGAATTTGGACAGACCGGTTAAAACGCTTCCTTTGTCTGGAATACCGTTCGGTAAGACGACATCGAAAGCGGATATGCGATCCGTGGATATAATCAGGAGTTCATCGCCGAGGTCATAGAGATCGCGGACTTTACCGCGATGGAGCGGTGTTAAATTGGTTAATTGTGTGGATGTAATAACGTTTTGAGACATATTTTCCTCCTTTATTAGCCATCAGCCTTCGGCTGTCAGCCGTCGGTCTCTCTTTATTCTTTTACCAAGTTTTGTAGGGCAATCGCTGTCCTGTTTGTTGTATCAATTTGGAGTGCTTTGTCTATCTCTGCAGTTGCAGGTTGGTGTTCACCGAGATAATAGTAGCACGCTGCCTTCAATGCATAGAGATCGGCTTTGGATTGATAATCGTGCCGAAAGAGGTACTGTGCATCGCCTTGTAGTGCGTTATCAATCGCACGGATCGCAGATATGAAATCGTTGCTCTCTTTGTTCCGTAAATAGAGTACCATCGCCAATCCGACCCACGCATCGGCGTTCGCGTTGTCGAGTTGAATGGCGTTCTGAAACGCTTCTTGTGCTAACGGCACATTCACGGAAAGACTGAGATGGCTCCATCCGATCCCGTTGTGTGCGTCTGCGAGTGTCTCGTCGAAGTTGACCGCCCGCTCAAAACTCAGCAGTGCCTGTGCATAGTCTCCCGATGAATAGAAACGCCATCCCTGCTCCGCGTAATTGACTGCTCCCGTTGCATCTGGTTCGGAATCACTGGAACAACCGTTCAGCACGAGCACACAGATGATGACCAAGGTTGCATCGACGATGTAAAATATCGTTTTGAACTTAAAAGGGCGCACGGCGTATTTTCCTAATAATAGTTAATGGTTATTGGTTATTAGTTATTGGTAAGAGGCTTCTTTCTTAACCAACAACCAACAACTTATTCGGATTTGAGCATTGATAAGAGCGGACTCCGGAGTGCAACTGCAACTGCAACTGCATTTGCAATTATACCAAAACCGAAGATCAAAAGCAAGGTAATTGTGAGAGATAGCCATGGAAAAGAGGGGAGACTTCCTTGGGAGCCGAGAATCGCCACAAGTCCGGCAACAATTCCGATGAGCATACCGACAGCGAGCAGGAAGCAGCTTTCGAGGAACAGCATCCGTGAGAGTAGCTGCCGCCGGAAACCGAAAGCGCGTAAGGTCGCCAACTCGCCGCGCCGTTCGATGATATTTCTGAACAGCACCAGTGCTAAGCCGAAAGTGCCGAGGAGTACACCTAATCCGCCGAGACTCTGAAAAGTAGAGATATAGGTATTCTCGACTGCCCGATAACTTGCTAACCGTTCGGATGCCGAAGTGAGATCGAAGCCGTAGTCCGCCAACGTCTTCTCAAGGATTTGTGCCGTCTCCGCCTGTAGGTCAGGTGGTGTTTTGATAAGGAAAAACTGATACCCGCTCTGGCTGGGAAAGAATTTGGTAAAATTGGATTCCGAGATAATCAATTGACTCTGGAAGAGGCTGTCCGAAGCCGTTACAAGCTTAAGTCTGACCGGTTTCCCGAATTCATCTTGAACGATAAAATCGTCTTCGGGGTTGTGGTGCAAAATCCAACGGAGCGAGTTTTCATCGCCGATAGCATTTACTTTGCCGTCTTCAGCTCGTCCGCCTATCCATAATTGGGTCCAAGGGGATTGCGCAATCATGGTATCTGGTGCGCCCAATATTTGCGGTTTCTGCGGCTGGTAGAGGTTCAGACAACTGACATCTTCACCCGGTAGCACCCGAAACGGAAATATTTCCGATGCGTTCAGCAGTTCGGAATCCTTCTCAGAAAAACCGAGTTCAAATCTGCCATCGGATGTATTTAGGCTGTGGTGAAGCGGCAGCGCAGCTTCCGCGACAAATGCGTATTCCGATTCAGGGGGTGCATCGTGCCGATTCGCGCCGACTGCGACAATGATACAACACGCGAGGCTGAGCGTTTGAACACAGGTCAAGCTACGTCCGGGTTGACGTGCAGCGTTTTTCAGTGCAAGCCGCATCCGATTCAACCGCTTTGGAACACGCTGTGATTTTAACCATCGATCAAAAGCAGCCCACCCGACAGCAATAACACTTAAAGTAAACATTATGAAATCAATCATCGGTTCTTCTATCCAGATGCCAAAGGTATCGGAAAGCCATTCATCAAAGATAACAAAGACAGCGAATAGAACAGCTATAATCGCAACAGCCACATTTTTGGCGATGGACCACAGGGTACGTGATTTCGCTTTTTTGGTTTGACGTTTGAGCGTTACTTCAACAAAATCGGTTTCACCGTCAAGGAGCGCAGTCGTAGGTATCTGTCCTAATTCTTGGACGATGAAGCGGATAGAGATCATCACGACAGCCAATGCGATGAGGATACCGGTGCTTAGGTTCAATAGGTTAACGTGGAGTTGCATAAACGGCGTACCGATAGCAGGCAGCCACCACGTTTGCAGCCCGAATATCATGAGTTGCGCGTAGCCTACCGCGAACAGACATCCTAACAGACTGCCGATGCCAGCGACGGTCGCGCCTTCATAGAGGAAACGGCGGCGGATCTGAGCGAGTGGATAGCCGACAGCCTGCAGGAGTCCGATTTCACGCGATCGCTGCTCTACACCGACACGGAAAAGCATGGCAATCAACACAGCGACAGCGATAATGATAAAGCCGCTGAGGCTACCAAACAACATCCCGAAATCTGTAGCACCTTTGGAGGCTTGAAGTCCCTCTGCTTTCGGCGACAGAAACTGAAAACCGACCTGTTCCGGCTGGATTCTTTTCAGGAATTCGGTCTCAAAAAGCGTCCGTGTTGCTTGGATATCGCTGCCTGGCATAGTTCCGAGCCGAATCGTGGTGAGGTCACCGAACCGGTTTTTCCAGAGCCGTTTGCCAACTTCCAACGGAATAAATGCTTTCGGTGTCGCTCTGTATTCATCCCAATAGGCTTCGTCTTCTGCACGTACGATGGTGTAATCAATCGGGAAAGGCGATTCCCATTCGGACATGTCAGCGGTGTCGTGGATCCCCGGAAACTCAGGGATCATGTCTCTATCCGCTGCGATACCTTTAATTGGCAGAACCCCCTTCAGTCTGAAAAGTCCGATTTCAGTAACGTACGCTTCCTCAGCAGTGACACTATAATAAGTAACCGCAATAATGTCACCTATACTGGCTCCGAGGTCCTCCGCAGCCCATGTGTTGAGATAAATCGCGTCGGGTTTGCTACGCGCACGAATTGCATTTAACGCACTCTCGACTTCTGCTAATTTCTGCTTGACTTCTGCGACTTGTTGTTTATATTCGGGGGTACCGCCAAGTGCTCGTTTTGTCTTTTCTAATCTACTGACCTCTTTTTCTATTTTGTCAATTTCCTCACGGAGTTTTTTGCGCTCTTCAATTTTTTCAGATTCTATTTTTTTTACGCCTTGAGCATCTGCCTGCTGGTACGCGAGTTGATCCGCTTCATTCGTGTGGTTGTTAGCAAGTTCAGCGAATTCGCCTTCGTCTATCGGAAGTGCAACAATTGTAGAATACGGTATCGTTTTATCGTCTGCTGTGATTGTATTCGCGAGATAGGTGAGCGTCGGGAGTGTCGGGATCCGGTTTTCAGATGCAACCGTTAGCGTGGTTTCGGAGAGTATCGGTTTGAGAAGGTACTGATCGCTCTGAATGTCAAGATGGTTCTCATCCGCTTTAATGTTTAGGTCGAGCGCTGATAAGGTGAGTGTGAGATCATCAGCCGAGAGCGCGTTCGTGTCCGCTGTAAAAACAACGTTTACTTTGTTGTCTTGTCCGAGCGCACTTTGTAAGATCGGCAGTGATATGAAGGCGTTGAAGGGAAGGCTCTGATTCGCTTGTAGACTGAATCTGCCAAAGTTTTCGGTCGGGATTATATCGCTGATAACCATTCGGAGGCTCTGGATAGCCTTGGCTGCGTCGCGTTCACCGAGAAGGAATTCTGGGTGGATGTTGGCGGCTTGGGACATGTTCACGAGCAGCGTGTCGCCGACTTGGACGTTCAATTCGTTTTGGAGTGCCTCGTTGATGACGATCGCGTTGAAAGGCTGTCCTTCGGGTTTGTTGAGGTTCGGTGCGTCTGTTTCCCAAAATGTAAAGAAGTTATCCGTTACGCCGAGGATGTTCACCTTCGATGCGCGTGCCTGCGTTTGCGGGACAACGACGGTACCGTTGCGTAAAATGGTGGGAACTTTGTTCTCACGGCTCAGCAAATCTGGTTGAAAAAAGTGGTCGCCGAGGAGTGCGTGTTGGATTGTACCGAGTCGTTCCGTGGTGAGATTCAGCAGGCTGCCACGCACAGAATCGCCAACGATCAAAGCACCGGCGAGAACCCCCGTCGCTACGGCAGTGCAAAGCGCGACAATAACATGTATCTGCCAAAAGTGTTTAAGCGAGTTCCAAGAGAATTTGGGCATAATTTTTTTTCGCGTCCGTTGCGGGTACTAAGTATCTCTTTCGATGGTGCAAGTGCCATCCACCAATTGCAGATGTTGGTCAAAGCGCGGGGTGAGCGCGAGGTTATGTGTCACTACAATCAATATCGTCTTTTCAGCACGATGCAACTCAAAGAGCAAATTGGCGACGGTATCGGTCGTAGCGGTGTCCAGATTGCCTGTCGGTTCATCACAGAGGAGGATGTCCGGTTGATTGATAAGTGCGCGTGCAATAGCGACACGTTGCCGTTCACCGCCTGAAAGTTCTGCTGGTCGGTGGGATTGACGATTCGTGAGTCCGACGCGTTTTAGGAGCTGAGTGGCGCGCTCGGTTGCGTCGCCCCCCTGCTTGAAAGCGAGCGTCGGGATCAAGACATTCTCAAGCACGGAATATTGCGGAAGTAGGTGATGCTCCTGAAACACAAATCCGATCACGGTGTTTCGGTACTGTGCAAGTTCAGGTTCAGAGAGGGTAAACGGGTTTATATTGTTAATCTCCACAATTCCATTCGATGGTTCTTCTAATGTGCCGATGATGTGTAAGAGTGTACTTTTACCGGAACCGGAGGGCCCCGTGATAACGGTGGATGTACCGCCGGTGAGGCTAAACGAGATGTTCTGCAGGACCTTGACGGCTCCGAAGTCTTTGAACAAGTGAGATATTTTTAGCGAAGATGTCGCAGGGCGCTGTTGTTGCATGTTTTTTGTCGCCTAAAGGTAGAGATTGTAGCACTGGATTTATGGTGGGCAGTGTATCTGTTCTGCAATGAACTCAGGGATCGGAATCGCACGTAGTTTCTCACCCGGGTTCGTTATACAACAGACCGTTGTGACCTCGCCGCGTGCGATGTCTTCTCCCTGATGTGTAAAGTGAAATTGGTATGTGAGCGACTTCGTCCCTTTCCTTGATATCCAGAGATGGATGTCCACCTCATCTTCAAACCGGAGCGGACTTAAATACTGGCACGAAACCGAGAGCCGTGGCCAACCGATTTTATTCCCGTTCCATTCGGTGGCGACACTTGTGCCTAAACTCCGTAGGAATTCGTGTTCCGCGGTCTCCATAAAGACAAAAAATCGTGTGAAATGGACGATTCCTGCCATATCGGTATCTGCGAATTCGATTTTACGTCGGGTTCGATACTCGGTGCGCATATTTTTTAGTAGTTACCAATTACCATACTTCGCGATGACTGAAAACCGTTCCGCTACATCTTCGGATATTCTGGGACATCTTCATAGCGGCTCCATGTCTCCGCGTAGATTCTCCAGTGTCCATCGGTAGGGTCTATCATCATATTCAGTCTTTTCGTCCCATAATCTGAATAGGCAGGGCGCGTGCCGCTTGCTGGTGTGCCGGTAAACTTTTGTAAGAACGTGACATCCGCGACCGCGCGGTCTCCGTTGACTTGTAAATTAGAGATGTCAACTTGGATGTCGCTATACATACTGTTTAACCTCTTCATACTGGCACGCAGCTGCTTTTTGTTCAGGTAGATAGGTGTCTCTACACCGCCCCGGACAGTGACGCGGGTGATCAAGGCTTCATCCGAATAGATGGACATATAGGTATTTAGGTCCTTCCCTTCCCAAGCGGATTGCCATTTCCCCAAGATTTGTCGCGCTTTGAGCTGCGTATCAATGGGAGCATTTCCGTCAAATGTCCCGCCGGATTCATCGCCAGACACAGTGTTCGCGCCGGACGGTTGTTGTGTCTGTTCGAGTACGATAGTCCCCGATATTTCGCCAACCTGATCGTTAATAAGTTTCCATTTCCGTCTGAAAAACCCTTTCTTCTCAATTGTGAGTGTGCGGTTATGCGTTTCAATAATGTCGCCGTCATTTTGTAGTGTTACACGAATGCCATCGACGATATGACGGTTGCGTCGCGTTGGTACTGGGTTGTAAGTTGCATCTTGTAGGTCAATGATATGTGCTTGTGCCATCAATCCGAGGGCCCGCCGAAAGCTGGATGTCCGCTTCTTTCGGGCAGATTTATCCCAGAGGTTCGTGTATGCTGTCGAATCCTGCCTTTCTAACGCGCTCGTCCAAGCGAGGACAAGTGGTGCGACAGGACTGTTAGACGGGTTGGGGCGCTCCTGTTGTTGGATCATTGTATCAGGGGAAACCGTGGCAATATAATCTTCACCGACAATCTCGTCTTGTGCAATTTTCCACCGCTGTTGGACGATCCCTTTCTTTTCAATCACAAGGTTTCGTAACTGCTGTTGCGGACCCTCCGGGAGATGAACCGTCACAGGTATACCTTCAATCCGATAACGGTTGGGATATCGAGGGATTTGATAGGGTGGGCTGCCGCCTTCAAGGTTGACATCAAGGCGGATATTATCTCTTAGGAGTTTCGCTGTATTCGGATACCCTCTATCGGGACGCAAGCGTTCGCTTTTTACCCAAAGTGCGTCATACCGTTTAAGGTCGCTGGCTTCAAGCGTACTCTTCCACTTCGCTAAAAAAGCAGTAGGTGTTTCAGTCGAACTCATGAATATGAGTAGGAACACAACAAACGCAATAACGATTGCCGCAATAGCCCCTCCCCATATCATGTTCCGAGGTATCGTCAATTTCTTAGGCATGTTTTTTTGCCAATTTTGTGCGTCGTTCACAATATAACCTCCGCGCGTAGTTGATAGGACTCACATTTTTTGATGAATCCGTATCCATTGGTGAGCGTGGAAAACCTCACCAGCAGGCGTTTGTATAAGTCTTTATAGGTCCGGCACCCTCTCAAAAATCTTCCATATTTCGTGGTGGATCTTCCAACTGTTCCCGACTTGATGCATCCAGATTTCGCGAATCCAAACATCATGGAGGGCGGTATCGTTCTCATCAGCTGCCGGATGTACCAATCGACTCAGTTGCAGGATACCGATGACACTTTCGCTTTCGACTTCGGTGTCAAATTTCACTTGCCTCCACGTGTGTGCGCTCATCTGGCGAAGATCCGATTCCAATTGTGGTCTGTCTATTTTACTCCGATTTTCCTTGCTCTCAAGAACCACGACTTTATCGGCAACAACGTTCGGGTCGTAATAGGCGAGATGCGTATTCAGGTTTCCGCTTTGCCAGGCATCGCTCCAACTATTAAGCGCAGCTTTGCCGGCTGCTATCTGTTGCGTAGAGAGCGATGTTCGTCCGGTTTTTAGCGGCGAAAGTGCCGGTTGACTGGCTTCATAGGCCCGAGATGCGTCTGCTTGCTTCGCGATAAATTCAGCGTGTTTCGCTGCGACATCTTGCTGGCTCGCCTGTGCGAGTTTCTCTGTATAGATATCTGCTTGTTCGCGCATCTGTTTTCTTAGGGATTCTGCCTCAGCGATCGCTGCCCGTTTCTGATAGCCTTCTTCCTTTGCGATCTTGTCAGCGACCTCCAATTTACGACGCAGTTTGGAAAGTTCGGTGCCGTAGTTGCGGATTTCTTCTTCCGCACGGCGCGCGCGCACCTGTGTATCTTCTAAGATATTCGAGAGATCGCTGATCTGTTTTCCGAAGGCTTCCCTCGTATTGCCTAATTCGTTATTCTCTATCTGAAGTTCTTGAATCCGCTCTTGCAATTTTTCGGACTCACGCCAAGCCTCTTGAACCTCAGATTGCTTTTGTGAGACCCTCTCTTCTACTGCCGTGAGTCTTTGGTGAAGTTCTTTAACGCTCGATTCCTTCTGAAGGATCGCTGCGTTGAGCTCCGCACTTTTGGCGACATTGACGGCATGTCGATGTGCGATTTTAGCGTCGGCACTCGCTTGGTGTGCGAGGCGTAGTGCGTCAACGCCTCTCTTTTCTGTCAATGCCGTCCGTGCGGCTTCGAGATTTGCGTTAGCGGCTTGAAACGCTTCGGGTGCAAGCGATGCTGCATCAACATCTCGCGCCGCTGCGATGGCTGCTTCCGCTTCTGCGATGGCTGTATCAACGACAGGCGGTTCAATCTTTCCAAGTTGACCCCCACAACCCACAAAAGCGAGGGGAATGAGAAGTAGCCAGGCCATCAGTGTCCTATTTAATATAGGGTTAGACCTCCATCGTAAAACGGTAAGTCGTTTCATTTTCTTTTATCTCCTTATTAATTCTTTTTCTCTGAACTCATGCTTTTTCGTTTAGCCTCTACAAACACCGACTACACTCCGAACTCCGGTAGGTATAGTCTCTCTATATTATTCCAACATTGGCAAAGTCAGGGTATGCGGTTGCGTGGTGGTGGTTTTCATCGTTTGGTTGGCACCAGACAATAGTACCGGACGTTCTCGAAAGATATAACGCTGGTTTTTAAGATATAGGGTGAGAGTGTTCCGGCTCTGCGACACAGAAAGAACGTTGCCATCAGTTCACGCGTCTTTTGATTCTGCATTGAGACGTTCCGCACTGCAACCCCCCTAATTATTAGGATACCATGTCTAAAACCGGTCTGTCAAGGTTAGGTTCACTTTTCAGTTACCGACACCTGAAAAGTGGAGACCGATAACCGGTCTTCCAAATTTGTTTGACTTCAGGGACAAATCGGTGTATAATAATGTACTGACATCGTGTCAAAAACGCTTGTATGTAGCAACCTTCTGATATAACAAGACAGGACGATACTTATAATCTTAACGAATTCTGCGTAAACGATCGCGCATAGAAACACGGAAAAGGAACTCGTGAAAATTCCCTGTTTTCACACACAAATCATGCAATTAAGCTTATTAGGTGCATTTCTGGCAACAATTGTTTCATGCAACAGTGAACAATTGCCTAATGTAACGATAGAAACGCAAAAAGGCAACATTATTATAGAGCTTTACCCTGAAGCTGCCCCGGCTACAGTGGCAAATTTTGCTAAGTTAATAGAGGCTGGATTTTACGATGGTGTGACTTTCCATCGATATGTTCCCGGTTTTGTTATCCAAGGTGGCGACCCGAAAGGGACCGGCAGAGGCGGTCCTGGATGGACAATCCCAGGTGAATTTGAAGACCCGACGCTTCGTGAGAAGATGCCACCGCATGAAAAAGGGGTCGTTGCTATGGCACGCACACAGAACCCAAACTCAGCTGGAAGCCAATTTTATATCTGTCTTACCTCGGATCCGAGAAGTGTTGGACACCTGAACGGCAGCTATACCACATTCGGCAAAGTCATTGAAGGGATGGATGTTGTAGAAGCACTCCGCGAACGTGATGTTATGACGAAAGTGACGATTAAAAACTACACGCCATCAGAGTAATCGCATTTAAAAAGGACGGTCATGTATATGGAAGAATGGAAACGTCTTGTCAGAGATACTGTGAATACACCCGAAAAGCTCGCTGCCGCGTTCGATGTTGATCTCGAAGAGATGCGGCGCATCCACAAAGAATTTCCGATCCGTATCAACCCGTATTATCTCAGTCTGATAGAGGAACCCGGCGACCCGATCTGGAAACAGGTTGTTCCTGATCCGAAGGAATTGATTAGCTCCGGTGTAGAGGACCCACTCCACGAGGAGGACGATAGCGAGATCCCGAACGTTACGCATCGCTACCCGGACCGCGTTCTCTTTTATGTCAACTATATGTGTCCCATCTACTGCCGCTTCTGCACTCGCAAACGGAAGGTCGGCGACCCGCACTCAATCTCTGAGGACAACGTTGAAAGAGGACTCGCCTATATTCAGGCACACCCGGAAATCCGTGATGTCATTATCTCCGGTGGCGATCCACTCATGCTGACAGATAAAAAGATTGATATGATTGTCGGCGGTTTACGCGCCATTGAACACTTGGAGATCATCCGGATCGGTTCGCGTGTCCCCGTGACACTCCCACAACGTATTACGCCTGAGTTGTGCGCTATCTTGAAGAAGAATCACCCGTTTTACATCAATACGCATTTCAACCACCCGCGTGAGATTACGCCTGAGACGGAAAAAGCGTGCGGCATGCTCGCTGATGCCGGAATCCCGCTCGGTAACCAGACGGTACTCCTCAAAGGCGTGAACGACGATCCTGAGGTGATGGTAGAACTGATGAAGGGATTACTACGGATCCGTGTTAAGCCGTACTATATCTATCAAGCGGATCTCGTGGTCGGGACCGATCATTTCCGGACAGCAGTGAAGACCGGTTTAGAAATCGTTTCGGCGTTGCGTGGGCATATATCGGGACTCGGTGTGCCGCACTACGTCGTTGATGCCCCTGGTGGCGGTGGCAAGATCGCGTTGATCCCGGACCCCGTCGTCGCTTTCGACGATGACGAAATCCAACTTCGCAACTACGAAGGCAACGTTTACAGTTATCCGAGTACACCGTTTTTCGATGCGGATTGGTAGTCCGTTTTTTCAATAGTGCTATTTAGCGCGTATCAGCGCGGGATAAGAATAACTATTTCGCCTTGACTTCTTCCCACGCGCGATCGTAGTGCCGCGTCCAATCTCCTGGGTCTCTCAACCATTCAAGGGATTCCAACACCTCTTTCGGCGGGTAGATAAATTTATGTTCGCGTAGGTTTTCCGGTAAGAACGCTTTCGCTGTCGGTACACAGGTGCCGTATTTCGTGAAGGCAGTAATTTTGGCGTTGACTTCGGGCCGGAGGAGATAGTTGATGAACTGCTCCGCGAGAACCTTATGCGGTGCGGATTTCGGTATACAGACTGCATCGATAAACTGGCTCGACCCTTCCTTTGGAATGACGTACCGAAGCGTCGGACGCGTCTCTATCGCGCGGAACGCGTCGCCACTCCAGCAATGCGCCATAACGACATCACCTGCAATGAGCAGTTCTTCCGCCTCGCTCTTATACTGTTTCACAAGCGGTTTCTGCTCAATGAGTTTCTCTTTCGCCGCCCGGATCTCTTCCGGATCGGTACTATTGAGGCTGTATCCGAGCAGTTTCAGTGCGGCACCAATCGTCTCGCGCTGGTCGTCTAACATACTGAACCGGTTCTTGTATTGTGCGTCCCATAGCACTGCCCAACTCTCCGGTGCTGGTGAAATAACCTCCGAGTCGTAAGCGATACCTGCTGTGCCGAACGTGTAGGGAATAGAATATCGGTTTTCTGGGTCAAAGTATTTACCGAGGAACAGGGGACTGATATTCCCGAAATTCGGGATGTTGTCGCGATTGAGATCTTCTAACAGGTTCTGCTTGATTAAAATCGATACCATGTAGTCAGACGGCATGATGAT
This sequence comes from Candidatus Poribacteria bacterium, assembly GCA_022823085.1. Lineage (GTDB taxonomy): Bacteria > Poribacteria > WGA-4E > WGA-4E > WGA-3G > WGA-3G. Next base: position 18,990 of record JAJDXV010000140.1, on the reverse strand, counting down.
GTCGTACCCTGTCGCGCCTGCCATCAGCTTCGTGAGGAGATCTTCGTTGCTTGCAAAGGTGTCAACGAGGACGGTAACCCCGAACTCCTTTTCAAATCCCTCACGGATGTCATCGCTCACGTACCCTGCCCATGTGAAGACGTTGAGTTGCTCCTTCTGTCCAATGCTATCATCCATCAAAAGTGCGAAGAGTATAAGTACGAAAAGGATATATCTGTTGCGCATGTTTTCTCCGTTGGTATCCGTGCTATGATTGTTATAGATGGGACGGTTTCGTCGTAGAAATCGAAATCGTCCCGACTGCCATTAAGATATTGACAAGGTCTGCTATCCGTGCTAATCTAATGTTGTTAGTTATGCGTCAGACTTTTCGGTGGGTAATCCTTCGGCTTTCCACCCACGGAACCCGCCGGTTAGGACTGAAACGTTTTCATACCCCATGTTTTTTAGGGTGTGTGCGGAGAGTGTCGCACGGGTGCCGCCGCCACAGTAGGTAACGATGTGTGTGTCCGCATCAGGCGCGACCTCGTCGATATCGAGTTCAAGGTAACCGCGCGGCAGAGAAACAGCATTCGGTAGATGTTCTTCGTCATAGTCGGGTTCATCGCGAACATCTAAAAGAACGATCGACGCTGTAGCTTCTGTGAGTTCATCAGGTGCTATGTGTCCAACGTTTGCTCTCGCTTCGGCAACGAGTTGCTCAAGGGTTTTCAATGGCATAGTTTTCCTCCATTTATAGTTGTCAGTTGTCGGTTCGGGTTTTCTATGAAAACCCTTTCGGTTGTCGGTTAAGAGGTTTCGTCTAACAGAATCTTCTTGTAATTGATAACTGAAAACTGGTAACCGATGACCCTACACACTATAGCATAATATCTGCAGATTCGTCAACATATTTTGGTCATCATTTTAGGAAGGAGAGAAATGGAACTACTAAAAAAATCGGTTCAATCTGTGCTTGAGAAAGATCGGATTGGGAGTCCAGTGTTCCTGCGCTGTGTCCTACATCTGGCGGACGAAAGTGCGGATCTGTTGTCATCCATCGGCGTGGTGACGGCCCTTACAAATGAATGGATCCCCTCGTCACCGGAACGTGTCTATGCACAGGGACACGTAGACAGCACACAGGTGACGGTGATGGTTCACTATATCGGCGGCCAGATGGCACTCCTGAGCGTTGACAGAGGTGATATTGAAACAGCGATCGACATCATGTTGGTCGGGAACAGAGGTGTCATCTACCACGAAACGCCAATCGGTAGACATTACGAGAACGCCATTCTCCCGGAACTTGAGGGTACTGGCGAGTTGACAGCGGCTATAACGCAATCGCTTGAAAGCGGTCAACCCATTGAATTGGAGGTTTAAACATGCAGCAAAACGGAAAATACGGTGTGCTTCTGCTCGGTGGACACCGCACGCATCAGGAGAATTACGCCTCACTTTTTGCCCAAGACGAACGCTGCCGGTTGATTGCGTTTGCCGACGAACTCGATGCACCACCAGAACGGGTGGCACTGGCACGCGCGCTTGCAGAATCGTTAAATCTACCTTTCATCCGTGATCTCGACGACGCTTTGGCACGTGAGGACGTACATATCGTTAGTCTCTGCACGGAGGTGGAACGTCGTGGACGTGTCGGTGCAAAATGCGCGGAAGCGGGAAAACACGTCTATCTTGATAAACCGATGGCACTCAATCCGGAAGATGCGAACCGGATCGTTGCGGCGGTCTCAAAAAGCGGTGTACGCACCCAGATGTTCAGTAATATCCATAGTGCTTGGGCACGCACGGTTCAGCGAGCATTGACCGGTGGGCGCATCGGCGAACTCCAGGCTATCCATTGCGATGTCCTCTTCTCTAAGGGGCATCCCGGCACCGCGCCTGTCGGAGAAAAAAGGGTCCAAAAACCTACGCTGGAACGCTACAGTTTCGTTGAAGCGAAACCTGAGATGTTTGATGTCGGGGTCTACGCGGTGTCTATGGTGAATTGGTTGACACAGAAACGGGTGCAGCACGTGTTTGGTGGAACAGCGAACTATTTCTTCAAGGAGCATCTCGATTGTGATCTCGAAGACTTTGGCGCATTGGTGCTGACGTTAGAAGATGGTACGACGGCAACGATTACCAGCGGACGTTACGGTTGGCAGAGTCATGCACAAGGCGGCGTTCGGAAGGTACATCTCATCGGTACTGAAGGCAGCTTGACGTTTGATGCTTCAGTGAACCGGCTGGAAGTGTTTGCCGCTGAACCGGCGTTTGAGCCACCGTCCCCGCACCCGCTCGATCCGATGGGGATGTGGAGTAGCACACAGGCAGAGAGCGGTATGCGCCCGAAACAGCAGTGGATAGATGTCGGCAGCGGAGACGATGGCCCCCGGGAATTCAGTGCGTTCATAGATTGTATTGAGAACGGTGTTGAGAGTGAGATGAATGCCGAATTTGCTGCGCATTCTGTTGAAATCATCTGTGCGGGGTATCGTTCTGCTGCAAGCGGGGCGGTTATCATCCTCAACTGACGCGAGGTTCTCATAGGTTCCATGCTTTTACTATTTGAGGCTACACAGTGTTTTCTCAATGTGGGTTATCAGGTCTGCATCGCCTTTCTTTTTCGCCAGTCTCAAAGCCGTGCGAAGATCCTGTTTCGCTTCTCGAACTCTCTCTAATTCTAATTTCGCTCCTGCCTTTAGGAGAGGGATTTGGGGATCATTGGGATTCAGACGTGCCGCCGTATTAAAGTCTTGTATAGCATCAAGGTATTCGCCAAGTTTTGCTTTGGCATGTCCGCGGTAGAGGAAAACAAAATCAATTTCGGGGTTGTCCTGTACTGCAACGTCAAAGTCTTCTATGGCTTCAGCATATTCGCCAATGGCAGCCCTCGCGGTCCCGCGAGTGACATAAATTTTGAAATCATAGGGGTTGTATTGTAGGGCAGTGTCAAAGTCTCGTATAGCCTCGGCATACTGACCGAGGGCCGACTTTATACCCCCACGCATGAGATAGGTTTGGGCATCATCAGGTTTGTGCTGTATCACGATGTCAAAGTCTTGTATTGCCTCGGCATATTGATAAAGATTACCCTTAGCAAATCCGCGATTGTAATAGGCATCGATAAGGTCAGGATTACGTTGTATGGCTTCATCAAAATCCGCGATAGCGGCTGCGTGTTCGCCCTGAACGACCTTCACAGCTCCTCGATTGTAATAGGGGGCAGCATCATTCGGATTGAGATGTATCGCTGTGTCTAAATCTGCGATAGCGGCATCATGTTGACCGAGTTTCGTCTTCGCAGCCCCTCGATTACAGTATGCTTCAGCGTAATCGGGGTCACATCGGATGGCGATGTCATAATCAGCAACAGCAGCGGCATGTTCGCCGAGCTCCCGTTTCGCGACCCCTCGATTGTTATAGGCTTTGATATAATCAGGCTTGAGTTGTATAGCTTTGTCATAGTCTGTGAGAGCCTCTGCGTGTTGACCGAGTTCCTGTTTCGCGACCCCTCGATTATTATAGGTTTCGGCGTAATTGGGTTTGCATCGTATCGCCGCATCATAATCTTTGATGGCTTCAATATATTCGCCAAGGGCGGCTTTCATCATGCCTCGGCTATCATAGGCTTCAGTATAGTCAGGCTTGAGTTGTATAGCTTTGTCATAGTCTGTGAGAGCCTCTGCGTGTTGACCGAGTCTACTCTTTGCAGCTCCGCGATTGTAGTACGTATCGGCTCTATCGGGATTGCGTTGTATAGCGAGGTCATAGTCTTGGACAGCTAGCGCATATTGATGGAGGCTAAACTTCGCAGTTCCCCGGTCAATGTAAACCTCAGTGTTATTAGGATTGCGTTGTATGGCTTCATCAAAATCCGCGATAGCAGCTGCGTATTGTCCGAGTTCAGCTTTGATCAATCCACGATTGTGGTAAGCGATGACTTCATTCGGGGTGTGTTGTATAACGAAGTCATAATCTTTTATGGCTTCAGCATGCTGACCGAGGAAGAGTTTCGCAGCACCCCGGCGCATGTAAGCTTCGACGTAATTGGGTTTGCATCGTATCGCTTTATCATACTCAGTGACAGCTTGGAGGTGTTGTTTGAGGCTGGTGTTAGCATTTCCCCGACTGTAGTAGGCTTCAGCAAAATCGGGTTTCCGGCGTATGGCGATGTTGAAGTCTTGTATAGCGTCGGCATAGTGTCCGAGTTTCGTTTTGGCGAGACCTCGGTTGTAGAAGGCAATAATACTATTCGGGTTTAAACGGATTGCACTGTTATAGGCCTCAATAGCTTCCTCGTAGAGTTCCATCTCGTAGAGTGAATTGCCTTGTCGGAAGTAGGTATCAGCGGATGCTGTGTTGTGGTCATGTGCCATTAACAAACTCCCCTTAAAGTGCTATTTTCAGCACCTCTCGATGTTTAACTAATCGGTAGATTTTTCGGCTATCCTGCAAATCTTTTGCAAAAGGCTACTGAGACCGTTTCGGAGATCAGATTGATTTAGCATATTCATTGACTTTTTCTCTGTCTAAATTGCAGATGATGCACGTTTCGCGGATTGAAAAATCTGCGGGGTTCTCTATTTAGTGCTAACTCACTTCTGTCAGACTATGGGAACTGGGGATCCGAATGAGATAAGTCGCGAATATTATCACTTTTGGTATGGCGGGCCGAATGGGATCAGATGTCCTATTAATCCTATTCCCGGTCCAATAATTCATCTATCTTTGCATCAATTTTCTCCCATTTCCAAGGTATCAACTCTCCAACTCTATCTTGAAGCAATACTAGGAGAATAAGATGGTTTGTTTCGTCAGTTGCAGTAAAGCCTTCAATAGTGTATGTCGTGTATTCGTTAATGTAATTGGTGTAGATCTCAGCCAATCGCGTGTTTTTCACTAATCTGGCAGTTCCAGTTGCTGCACCTTCTATGACGTGATAGTTCGTAGCGATCAGATTTTCCGCCACGAAGAAACCACTGCCAAATCCAATAGTTTTGCCTGTGCTGTCCTTCATCTCCAAGTAGACCGTGGCGGCTAATGCTTTTTCAGCAATCTGCTCAACAGTTTGGGCGGGAACTACGGTTGTTATACAGAATAAAAGAAGAGCAAAAGTTGCGATATGCCACACCGTGATTGAAAGTTGTTGGGATATGGATATGTTTTGAGGTTTCATCGGAACACCTTTCGCTTTTATTTCTAACGGGAGCCATCATTAAGGTTTCCAACCGTAAGATCTAAAGCCGAGTTTGTAGATAGGTCCAAAGCCGATACGTAAACTGTAAGTAACAGCGTCGGGATTCTTGGCAAGGAGACGGTCTGTAGCGACCAAATCCCCATTATCAATTTCATAGTTCCCTGTTTCAAGGTCAACTACAAAAATTTTGCCTTTGTGTTGAGATTCAAGTTCATCCAGCAAGGGTTGATAGAATTCTTCACCGCGGGCAGCGATAGTTTCGGAGGTGTTATCAGAATATGATATAGCGATTCTCCCTATCGCAGTGGGGCAATCGTTACGTCGCCATCTGGCACAACGCCCAAGGTTAGACGGCTTCCGCGAAGCATTGACATACCGACCAACGGTTGCTTGTCTGTTTGCAGAACTTCTATATCGCGTTCTTTGCCGTGCCAAATTACTTTGGCAAGATACAAGTCAAGCAGTACTGCCCTTCCGTGAGCGATAATTGTGTGCCGAGTACCAATCTGTGGGAGCCTTAAGTGGTGAATTAAAAACTCTGGTAGTGTCAGATAGCCCGTAAATCCGGTATCAAGGGTTGCCTCAATTTTCGCGCGCTGATTTAAGCCTATAACCTCCACTTCAATGATAGCTACGCGTTCGTCTCTAATTTTCCCTGTTATCATTATAGTATTCCACATTATATTGCATGAAGCCAAAGCCGATACCGTGGGTGGCCGGGTACCCGATTCGCACACCGTAAGTCATAGCCTTGGGATTCTTGGCAAGTAGCCGTTTTGTAGCTTCTAAATCCTCATCGGCGATTTCATAGTTTTCCGTTTCAATGTCAACTACAAAAAACTGACCTTTGTGTTGAGCTTCAAGTTCTTCGCGGTACTGCTGATAGATTTCTTCGCCGCGGGCGGCGATGGTTTCAGAGGTAGCATCAGAATATGACATGGTAATTCTCCTTCTGAAATGTTGTTATAAAACACCAGGCTGTGTTCATTACACATTCATTAACATTATAACACAAAATTAGGTCGTATGCGAATGCAGCATTTTTCTTGCTATCCTCTAACACCTATCGCTTCAAGCTGCGCGATCTGTTTCACCCATGATTCTCGGATCTCTGGGGAATAGTCGCCGGGGAGTAGCGATTTTCGTGTGCAGTTGAGAAGCGCCTGTAAGGTCTGGTACTGTCTTATCGGTCCGATATTCGGTAGGATCCGATCTTCGGCGACGGCGATGATTTCATCGACGGTGAGTTCACCGGTTGTTTCCGAATTTGCCTTGATAAGACTGGCGGCTTCAAGGTCGGAACGCAGCGAGGCGAAACTCGCTGCAGAATAGTCTTCGGTTACTTTCAGGAGTCGCTCAATATCTTCCTCAGAAAAGGGACTGGAGGCGACCTTGGCAATCGTCCATCGGAGAAAATCCTCACGGTCTTCGCCGCTCGGATCCAGGACTGGAACCACTATATCTCCGACTCTGCCTTCGCGTCGTAAATCAGGTGAGAGGTTATAGATACGGGCAGTCATCAGAAGCCATGTGATATTACCACGGAGTTGTGGGTCTGACATCATCGCCTGTATCTTTCCTGTCAAACGCCGTTCTGTACTGTGTGCATCCCTGCCAACACCCCCAAATTGCGTGTCCGCTTCATCAACGAAAATGAGCACTTTCACGAGTGCCATCAACAACCGTCGGAGTCGTTCAAAGATGACATCTGTCTGTCCGAACCACATACTCCGGATGTTCTTGAGGACGAGGACGGGGATATCGAGTTGACCGGCGAGTCCCTCGAAAATAAAGGTTTTTCCGCTGCCGATGGGACCGCAGACGCTCATTCCCGGAATGGCATCGGGACCCGTTGAGGTGATACGCGGAATCAGCTGCGTTTTTAGGAAATCCACTAACTTCTGGTTACCGACGATGTCTTTTAGGCTGTGTGCAGGCTTTTTAAACTCGACAACATCTTCACCCAACTGGGTCTGGATGAATTCAGAAACCTTCTCAATAACATCTTCGGGTTGAAGTTTCTCACCGGCGTAACAGGCGTAGAGTAGCATTTGACGGAGTGCCTGTATGGATAATCCGGCTGTCAACATTGCGAGTTGCGCTTGTGTACCCCACAGGTTCAACGGTTTCTCGATGAATTGCGGCGTGTTGTTAAACCACGAAATGAAGTGCTGACGTTCCGACATCCCCGGTGCTGGGATTTCAACGTTGACGACCTGTGGCAACCTGATAATCCGTGAGTTCAGGAGACTCGGAGACTCCGTAATGAAAATAACGGTATCGTTGCCGTTCATGAAATTGGAATCGGAAATCCAGTCCTGAACGATACTGACCCGATGTCTATCCTGAACGGATAAACTCCGTATCTCGCCTTCTGGGAGCAGCATATCGGCTGCTTCTATCAGGATAATCAGTTTTTCGGAGAGAAATTTTTCGCCATCGCTGTTTGTGCTACGTGAAAGCAGGCAAAACTGGCGGAGGAGTTCCAGCGCAAATGTCGGGCTGCCGATCGCATCCGTCATGTACTGTGAGAAAGATGCATTAGAAGGTTCTATAGCTGTGTCGAGTGATCCGCCCGCAGTCGCGCGTCCGCTCGATGGACTGGGAGGTGCATCTATATCAGTGCCAGTCTCGGTTAAACCGCGCCATCGGTTGAAGACACGCTCAACCTTTTCGCGTTCCGTATCCTGAGCGAAACGTATGGGACCGTTGAGTTCGTAAACTATCAGGATGAACCCGGGTATATCCCAACTATGCGTTAAAAAGGGGACGATCGGAATATAATCCGTACGCTCTTCTTCCTTTAAAAAAAAGAGGTCGTGGATATTTCCGGACAGGACGAGACTCCGAGATGTCCCAGAGTTAATGAGCATTCCGGCTTCGGATCGGAATGCATAGGTTGGGCTTTTAACAGGTATGAGTTGTCGCCCCCTTCACTTTTCGGTAGCAAACTTGCGTCGCTGTGAGACACTTGTAAGCGGTACGTTAGAGCGGCAGCTCAGAATCAGAATCCTCTGTCTTCTTAGCCGGTTCTGTTTCCGTTTCCGTCTGTGTATCTGTCTGCTGTGCGCCGAAAATCAGCGCGTCAAATTCGTCGGAGTTTGAAGCTGAGCGTGCGGCTGCGAGAAATTCCTCTTCTTCCGCTCGTGAATCTGTACCCGCCAACTCTTGTGCGACGACTGAACGTCCTTTCGCCTTCTCGCGAATTTCGCGCATCCGTGTCAGTTCAGCAGAGGTACCATCCATACTGATCCCTGAAAGCATATCGGCGATCTCTTCTTGCTCGCGCGCGGTAATGAGATCAGCGACGGCTTCAGACTGTTCATTCTTAATCTGTTCTAAATCGCGATGTAGACCGGTAATCTGGATTTTATGGTTGTCAATACCGGCTTGCGCCTCTTCAATTTCGCTTTCGAGGGCAGAGATCTGTCCGGTTTTGTCTTCGAGATTGGTATTGAATTCTTGGTAAGCCGTAACGCAGCGTACATATTCAGCGTGTTGTTTGACTTCTTCGGGTGCCATTCCTTGTGCTTGCAGGTCGGCAGCGGTCTGCTGTGCCTTAGCGATTGCCCCAGATTTCAATTCTTCCAACTTTTCGACTTCGTCGGTAAGGTTCTTCACCGTGGATTTCTTGCGTTCCACGAGTGCTATAAGTTGACCGATCGCTTGCTTATAGCGTTGAATATTTCCCTTCTTATCGGCGATGATGTCTTCGTAAGCCCCTCTAACGGCTTCAGGGTTTTCCATCATTCGATCCGCTGCCTCATGTGCGCGGCCTGTTAGCGTATACCATATCGACTTAAAAAATCGTGAGATTCCATTTGCCATTTTAGTTCCTCCTGTTGCGTATTCCAGAAGCGCAACCTCGCTATATTGTTTTACAAGTTGTCTCAGTATCGTTTCGCACAACTTTGCATAGCTGTGTAAAACTTATCGCATCGTATTTTAACATATTTTCCCTTAAACTGCAAGAAAATTTTGCATAGACCTCAGGGTTATTTAGTTTTAGATAAATTCTTGACACAAAGCGGGTATATGAATAAAATAGAGAACAAATACAACTTTCGACCTTCAAAAAATGCGTATACAACCGACAATACACAAGACATTTTCATACTGGCTGTGGTTCACCGCCTTCGGTGTGTTAGGACTTATACTTGCTAATGTGCCGCTGTTTAACATCCTCGCTTTTGAGTTTTGTGCAGTTTTAGCACTCAGCATCTCTTTGGCTGGTGCACACGTAACACTCACAATAATACAGCAGATGAAGCGGCACCCCGAAGTGCTCTCCGGTTCGTCGGGGCAAATCGTCAGCCGATGTTTCTGGAGTGCGCTGACATTTAATTTGGGTCTCCTCGTGTTACCGCTCGGTATTATCCTGTTGAACGCGCTCCGTGTTAAAAATTGCAATTTTGGGGAAGGATTTCTCTTTTTTTTTCTATTACCGCTAATTAGCTGCTTATACGCAACCGCAGCAGGCGTATTCTTCGGGTTCTGGCTTAAGAGGCGATGGTTGGCATACTTGGCGTATCTCGGCTTCCTCGCGCTCTCTTGTGTGCCAGTGGTTATCAATTTGATATTTCATCCGCCGGTGTTCGCGTATCACGCGACATTCGGATATTTTCCTGGCCCGATTTACGATTTCGTTATCCGGATAACAAGCACACTGCTCATCGCCCGTGCAGAAACGCTCCTGTGGGCAGTCCTATTCTTGGGACTTACTGTCAGTATGTGTGAAATCAGTCGGGACACCGAATTGATGCCGCAATTGAGATGGCAGAAACTCTTTAATCCGCTGCCAAAGCATGTCGGTTTATATCTGCTGATTGTCTGCCTTATCGGTTTTCAGTTTTACGCAGGAGCCTTAGGAATTCGTCCATCCCGCAATGATATTGCCGAAGCACTCGGCGGTTTTCGTGAGACAGCACATTTTGAAATCTATTATGCACGTGAACTTCAAGCGGAGATTGATCGGATTGCCGAGGATTGCGAGTTTCAGTACGCACAATTAGTTGACTATCTTATGCCTGAAGGTGGAAAACTCTCGCAAAAAGTCCGAGCATATATCTATGCATCGACGCATCAGAAAAAGAGGTTAACCGGCGCAGGAAACACATCTGTAGAGGACCCATTCGGACACGGGTTCCACATTCATGCCCAAGGCTTTCCGCATCCTATTCTGAAGCATGAATTGGCACACGTTTTTACTGTTCCGTGGTCGCCCCTGAAAGTAAGCCTGAAGATAGGACTCCACGAAGGGATCGCCGTCGCTGCAGACTGGGACGAAGGCAGGCTTACAGGGCATCAGTGGGCAAAAGCGATGCGCGAGATGGAGATCGCACCGCAATTGTCAGCCATTATGGGAATCGGGTTCTGGGGGCATGCCGGCTCTCGGAGTTACCTGTTGGCAGGCTCCTTCGTCCGGTTCCTTGTTGACACCTACGGCATAGAAAAATTTAAAGGTGTTTTTTTGACCGGTAATTTTGTGAAATATTACGGGAAGAATCTCCAGTCGCTTGAAGCGGAGTGGATTGATTTTTTGGAGCGTGTCCCTTTGCGGGACGACGATATAAACTATACTGCGTACCGTTTACAGCAGCGGAGTGCTTTTGAACAGGTCTGCACCCATGAAATGGCGGCGCGACGGGATACCGCATGGCAATCATTTTTCCGAAAAGATTTCGTCACCGCCGTTGAAACCTTTGAGGCGATGTTATCAGATGAACCGGACAACTTAGGCACCCAACGCGGCTTAATGTATAGCGCGTATCGGATGCAGGATTACGATAAAGCGTTATCCTTAGCAGACCGTATTGCAAGCGAAAAAGACCCGCTGTTCAGCCCGGAAGCGATGCTGTTGAAAGGCGATATTTATTGGCAAAAGAATGAAGAGAAAAAAGCGATCTACACCTACGGTTCCATTAAAACCGAATACGAAACGATAGCGCGTAGACGAACCAAACGGATCGCAGCACTCTCCTACCAAGACGACGCACAGCGGCAAGCGAACGCGACACTTCAAGCCGGAGGATCCATCCGTGAGTTGTTCCGTTCCGTCCTCGTTGCGCCTAAAGACGCAGCAGAGAAGATGGCTGCCTTATCAATATGCCTTCAAAGAGAACCGGATACATGGTTAGCAGCCCTCTTAGCCGGTGAACTGCTCCACAATGAAAAAGCGTGGCAGCTCAGCAATCAATATCTTCATAGTGCGGTGACGCAATTAGAAAAATTAGCCGTTTCCGATGGGACATTATCGTCAATGCCGCTGACACAACAACAATACAGGGACCTTGCCTTAGAAGGACGAAGATTAATAGGCATTAATGCATATCATCAACAAGATTACGAGACTGCGATAAACGCGTTCTCTGTGATTGCAAAAAACGAAGCGTTACCACTCGGAACCATACTAAAAGCAGAAGAGTGGCAGCAGCGGTGTCAATGGGCACAACTGCATCGTCAGGCTCTCATAAATCGGTAGCCTTGAACGACTTGATTGGGGTATTTGAACCGATTTCGATTGTTAAAAATAGAGGAGCTTTTATGAAACTTTTCGTGCCGGGAAGAATTTGTCTGTTCGGAGAACATAGCGATTGGGCAGCAAGGTACCGGCTAAATAACTCAGAACTTGAAAAGGGTTATACCTTAATAGCGAGTACAAACCAGGGCGTATATGCCGAGGTTAAGCCGCATCCGACGCGCCTAATTTTGAAGACAACGCTGAGCGATGGCACCCGTCACGGTCCCTATACCCTTCCTATGGAAGGGGATGCTCTTCTTGCCGAAGCAGAAAAAGGCGGTTTTTTTAGTTACGCCGCTGGTGTCGCATATCAGATTCTAACGAATTACCAGGTACAAGGCCTCGAAATAGATAATTATCTTACGGACCTACCTGTTAAAAAAGGGTTATCTTCAAGTGCTGCTATCAGTGTCTTGGTCGCGCGCGCTTTCAATCGCACCTACGACCTTAAAATGACAACGCGCGGGGAAATGGAATATGCCTACCGCGGCGAGATTACAACGCCTTCACGTTGCGGACGGATGGACCAAGGCTGCGCATACCAACGTCCTATCCTCATGACCTTTGATGGCGATCGTGTCGATGTTACAGAACTCAGTGTGCCAGAAAATATGTACTTTGTAATCGTCGATCTCAACGCCGGTAAAGATACACTCCTTATATTGAATCAATTAAATCACTGTTACCCATTCGCAGAGAGCGAATTAGAAAAGAACGTGCAACATTACCTCGGTCCGCTTAGCGCGCAAATCACACAAGAGGCATATCAAGCCCTCCGAGACGGCAAGGCTGAAGCAGTCGGCAATCTAATGACCCGTGCACAGACGGAATTCGACAAACACCTCATCCCTGCTTGCCCATCGCAACTGACAGCACCGGTGCTCCATAAAGTGCTCAACTACGAACCGATTCAACCCTATATCTGGGGTGGCAAAGGTGTCGGATCACAGGGCGACGGTTCGGCACAATTCATTGTGAAAGACGAAGATAGCCAGCAGCGTGTAATAGAAATTATCGAGCAGGATTTGCAGATGTCGTGCCTGAAGCTCGTCATTGAAGCAGGTAGGCATGTCCGCAAGGCGGTTATCCCAGCAGCTGGGTTCGGGACTCGGCTATTCCCGGCATCAAAAGCGATGAAGAAAGAACTCTTCCCTGTCGTTGATAAATCTGGACGCGCGAAACCGGCAATCATGGCGATTGTTGAGGAGGCGATTGACGCTGGTATTGAAGAAGTATGCCTCATCATTCAGAGCAGCGATACGGAACTCTTTGAATCCTTTTTCAAAACACCCCCCCGAATTGAGCATTACAATAAACTCAGCAAAGAAAATAAAGCGTATTGCGACTATATACTGGCGTTAGGGAACAAAGTGACATTCGTCACACAAGATGTGCAAGAAGGGTTCGGACATGCTGTTTATTGTGCCAAAGCGTGGGTCGGCAATGAACCTTTTCTGCTGATGCTCGGAGATCATCTTTACGGTTCAGATGAAGCGTTGTGTTGTGCCCGACAGGTCGTAGAGGCTTATGAACAGGTAGGGCACAGCGTTGTCGGGCTTAAAGTGACACCGATTGAACACTTATCGAACTTCGGCTGTGTCACGGGTGTATGGAAAGAAGAAAATTCGCTACTTTCGGTAACAGAATTCTATGAAAAACCGGACCCGGAGTACGCAATGGAGCATTTACACGTAGATGGTATGGATGTCGATCAGTTCTTGACAGTGTTCGGTATCTATGTCATTCAACCGCAGATTTTCGAGTTCCTCGAGCAGAACATCTCCCATAATCTGCGCGAGCGAGGCGAATTTCAACTCACCTCTTGCCTCGACGAATTGCGGAAGGCAGAAGGTTTCTCAGGATATGTTGTTAAAGGACGACGGTTCGATATTGGTCTCCCAGAAGAATATAGGCAAACGGTTATCGATTTCAGAAACGCGTAGGGCACCGCGCTTATCCATTGGAACGCAGCCTGATAACAACAATCGTAAGATCGTCATACTGCTCCGCGTCGCCGACAAACTGATGAACGTCGTTTACAATGTGCTGGATAATATCTTCGGCACTGAAATTATCAGGCATCTGAGAGACGAATTCCTTAAAACGCTCCGTCCCATACATCTCGTCCTCTGTGTTGAGTGCTTCAATAAGGCCATCGGTATGAAAGATTAATGTATCCCCATCGCTTAACTCAATAGTGCTGGATTCATAGACGACTCTTTTCATACTCCCGAGCGGAAGATCACTGTTTTCAATCTCAATTACATCTGCGCCTCGTTTGAGGATAGGATAAGGTTGTCCACCGTTAGCATAATTGATCCGTTTATTCGTTTCATCGAGGATAGCTAAGTTAAGCGCGATGAAGCTGGGACCGTACATCCGCGGTGCTAACCCGGCGTTGAGATCACTGAGAATGACAGCGGCTTCGGATTTGTAGCGCGAGACTTCATAGAGCATCCCGTTTGTCAACACGGCATTCATCGCGCCGCGTAAGCCTTTGCCAGCAGCGTCCGCCACTGCGATTGCGGTTTGCCCGTTCTCTACAGTCAGGTAATCGTAGAAATCGCCCCCGACCTGTGTTGCGGGAACCGACATGCCTGCGACTTCAAATCCGGGCATGTCGGGTGCCTCTGGTGGCAATAGCCCCATCTGGATATTCTGTGCTTCGCTCAACTCCGCGCGGATACGTTGCATTTCGGCTTCTTCTTTCTCTCGCATCTCATTACGCAACTGGATCGTGTGTCGTCGGTTGAGTATCAAACGCCCAACCAGTGCGAATACAACGGTTATGAAGATGAAAGTCGGTAAGTAGGTTCGCCAACGTGTCCAGATTGGCGGCGGGATATTAAAATCCACGATTGCTGGTGGTGCCGTGTAGTGCCAACCTTTGCGGAACGCCTTGATGAGGAAAGTATAATGTCCCGCTTTAAGCCCAGCGTATCGGATACGGAGAATACCGTTTTGGTTTTGAATTTCCTGCGTAACACCGCTATTATTGAGGCGCTGTTGCTCCGTGGCGATGGATCCGGCAAATGGGGTCCATTCGTCTGCCCGCGTGGTGGAAACGACAGGAAGATTCGCGAAGTCGTCTGCTGAGACGTTCATCCAGGTAGGCGTGTCCAACCCTATTAATTTAAATTGATAGGAAAGCCCCTCTCGCAGCGAACTGAGTCCGCGAATATTGAAAGTTTTAGCCCCGCGCGTCGGTAACACTAAACTCGACGAGAAATCGCTGTAAGATTTATCCGCCTCTAAACTGATTATTCTGCACTCTGGTAGCCCGCCCCGCGCGGGTGTATACTGCGTAACACCGCCTTCAGTCGCAAACCAGATGTCTTTCTCAGAAGATTCAAGGATTTTTGAGATGTTATTGTGTGCCCATCCATTTTTCGTCGTTCGACTGTGGAAAGTCTCACCATCATAGCGGACAGCACCGCCTCCTCTTGTTGCAAACCATATATTTCCGCGGCTGTCCTCTATGACATCGCGGACATTATCGACAAGAAATCCATCTTCTTTTCTCGTATAAGTCCTGGATCTTTCCCCATCGTATCGAACAGCACCGTGGGATGTTGCTAACCAGAGAACGCCCTCTCTCGTCATCACAGAAGCGTTTACGGTATCAATTGGACCGATAGGATCAACAGTTCTGAGCATTTTACCGTGGTAGGTCTTAAGCGCATCGGAAAAAACAAAAGTGATTCTATCAATCTGGCTGTCAGGTTCTTGCCAGACTGCGAGTGGTGCGGCACTTGATTCTCCATCAAGGATAATCGGTTTACCAGATTCGATGTCGCTCCAGCGTACCAACTTTCCTGTCATTGCGTTGAAATACCATTTATCTTCCGGTGTCGATTGGACAAGGTGCGTTGCTTTGAGCCGCAGCAGGTCGGGCGGGATAGAAGGTGTTGTCGGTGCTGCAAGATTGATATCCTTGGGATAGCGTTTTACGCTCCCGTTGGCGAAATGCACCCATAACCTATCTCCTGAATCTCTATATAAATCTGTTATTGGAACGGGTCCTGGGTCTATTTCAGAGGGTTTTTGAAATAGGATTCTTTGTGTACGACTCTCTGTAACCCACAAAAGCCCCCCGGTATCCGCTTTAAAGAGATGTCCACCGAAAGCCATCCAAACATATTCGCCTTCGCTAAGAAGTACCCGCGGATCGCTATCTGATCTGTCGCCGCCAGGTCCGATTTCTGTGCGGACGGAAATAGAGATTTGGGGACCGTAGCTTCCATTGGCATAACGGAAGAAGGTATATCGAGTTGAAGTGGCCCGAGATACCGGTTCATTAATAAACCAGATGTCCCTGCCGACTTCAAATATTTTCACGATTTCAGCCTGAGCGTGCCGGTTCACATTCGGTTCAGGAGCAGACGCATTTCGCTCATCACTTAGCCTGAATGATGCTGTTGTGATCTCATCTATCTTGGCATCATAACGCGCGACAGCACCTGGCACGCTGAACCAGAGGTAGCCGCGACTGTCCTCATACATCGTTCGTACGCGACTGGTACCAAGTTTTGCATGTGTAATCACTGCGGGTGTCGGATCAAGGATTGTTACACCGTTATTGTGTCCGAACCACAATTTACCGTCAACGGCTTCAAATATTGTTCGGATTTCATCATTTTCGAGTCTACTATTGGCGTTATCTAAGAGGAGTTCGAGGTCGGCATTATATTGACGGACCCCACGTCCTTCGCTGATGAACCATAGGTTGTCCCATTTGTCCTCAATTTCAAGGAACCCCTGTACATCTTTGGGTGTACGGAGGTTGGAGCCGTCCCATCGTCTTGTGGGTCGCTCATCGCTAAACCACACCTCTCCTTTTGCATCAACTTTAATTGAAGCCGGTCTTCTCAATTGTGTTTCATCTGAAGATTTGCGTCCGGTGTAAGACCGTGCAGGGAGAATCTGTTGAAAGTCTATACCATCAAATCGGAGAAGGAGGTTATCGCCGCCGAACCAGAGATTGCCGGCGGAATCCTCAGCGATCACCTCAACCGGGCTAACCACATTAAGGCTGGACACATCGTGTCGTGTAAAACCGGCGTTTGGATGAATACGCGGCGTGCTGACCTGGGTTTCACCATCCCCGGTCCCGTTCCCTTCGTCAAGTTCCACGCGTCTCCAACGGTTGCCACGAAAGCTTAGGACGACACCATTTATTCCGGCTTCACCTTCACTCCCACCGAGCCAGAGCGTTCCATCTTTGCTTTCAAAAACGACATCTATCGTCAAAGTTGTCGATTTGATTAGATCTTCACCGATGATTTCATGCGGTTGGGGCTGTGGTAATCTTTCGACCCCCGGTGTCACGTACTGCGTTAGGACATGATTTTCACCGACCCATATATCACCGTGTTGATCTGTAATAATGGAGTTCCCGGTGCCGACATAACTAACTGAATTCCCGTCAAACCGGCTAACTCTACCCGATTTTTCTGACGGCACACGTGTGAGAAACCAGATGTGTCCCCATTTATCCTCAACGATTTGCCGTGTCTGTCCGAGCAGCGCGCCTGCTTCAACATCCTCATAGGTGTTCAAAGATCCGACATACGATTTAAAAGTGTTGTCGTAAAACCGGCTTACGCCCCCGCGATCGGAACCGAACCAAAGCGCGCCACGACTGTCTTGGAAAATAACGGGGACAATAGGACCTACCAATCCATCTGCAACGGTATAGGTTTGAACCTGTTCAGCCCTTACGCTACTGCAAACGAGAACCGCAGCAAAGACTATACCAACGCTCAATAGGATGAGGTGCTTAACCATCGTTTGTATATGCCTGACACTTTCTAAACAGAGATTAGTATACAATATCATAAGCGTTACCGACCAAAGACGTTACTCAGGAGTTATTAGGACTCAGTTTTCGGTTAAGAGGACTCTTGTAAGGGATAACCCTCCCTCTGACAACTATTTAGCGCGCAAAATCACGGAGACGTGAAATCGCTTCACTGATGACTTCATCGGGATAAGTGAGTGAGATTCGGTAATACCCTTCGCTCCACTGCCCGTATCCGAGTCCGGGTGTCACGACGACACCGACTTCTTCGAGGAGTGCTGTTGCAAAAGCGCGGCTCGAACCGTCGAAACGCGGTGGGACCGGTGCCCACACATATATTGTCGCCTTCGGTTTTTCGACTTCCCATCCGCTCTCCGCCAAAGCATCAACAACAACATCACGCCGTTTTTCGTAAACGGCATTTATAGCGGGTGTGATCTCCTCTGCCATCGATAGTGCTTTCGCCCCGGCAAACTGAAGTGCGCGGAGTGAACCGTTATCAATGTTATCTTTAACCGTCTTGACAGCACTCACGGCAGTCGGATGACCGACGACAAACCCTAATCGCCATCCCGTCATATTAAAGGCTTTACTCAGTGAGAAGAATTCGACAGCGACCTCAGCAGCGCCATCAACTTGTAAGATGCTCGGAGAACGGTAGCCATCGTACGTATTTTCACTATAAGCGTTGTCGTGTGCAATCAGGATGTCGTTCTGTCTTCCAAATTCCACAGCACGCTCGAAAAAATCGAGATCAGCCGTCGCCGTTGTCGGATTGTTCGGATAATTGATCCAGAGGACTTTGGCGAGGCGTTTGATTTCGTCAGGAATCGCGTCAAAGTCAACATAAAAATCGTTTTCTCGCAGAATCGGTGCGTAGTAAGTTGTTGCACTCGCAAAAACGTGCCCGATGTTATATGTCGGGTATCCCGGACTTGCTGCAATGCCGATATCACCAGGATTGAGGATGCCGAGCGCCAATTTGACGATCGCATCCTTGCTGCCGAGCGTCGTAGCGACTTGATCTTCGGCAAGCGTAACACCGTAACGCCGTTGATAGAAGTCGAGTACTGCTTGCGGAAAATGTTCAACAGGGATGTCGCATCCGTAGCGATGCCGGTTTGGGTCTTCAGGGTTTCCGATCGCCTGCACGAGTGCTTCAACGACGGGATCCGGTGTCGGGAAATCGGGGTCTCCGATGCCGAGGGTGATGACGTCAACGCCTCGCGCTTTCGCCGCCTGCATCCTTTGGCGTAAATCTACAAAGAGATAGGGTGGAAGTTTTTGTAACCGTTCTGCGATTGTAATCATATTTTTAAATTTTACCTTGCGGTTAAGTAACGTTGTTGAGGGTCTTACATACTTTTGTAGGACTTACGCACTTTTGGCTATAGGTGGCTCTGTTAGATGAAATTCTTCTGAAAACACAGCGTTCTGGTGTCACAATCTAACAGATTGTGGTACAAAAGAGCGATATGCGTAAGTCCT
>JAJDXV010000086.1 GCA_022823085.1 Candidatus Poribacteria bacterium | reverse complement strand
AAAATTAACTTTCAGTATTTTATTAATTTACATTATAGTCTTTTAACCACTCTCGTAGAGGCATTTTTCCGCATTTTAAGCCAAAATGTTCTAATAAACGCGAAAAAATCAACACGAAATTAAATCATTATAGAGTCTAATAAGTAAGAGGAACATGTACATATTTTTCATAGTGGTCTCCTACGTCTTTATGTATTTGGATCTGAATTTCTCAGCTTCTTGAAAAACCAATTCGGGATTATCCGTTTCAAAATCTGTAATCCGAGTGTTCTTTGTATAATCGTATATCTTTACGTAAAATGTGTCCATGTTTTCATCAATACTTACACTAAATTGTACACGAAAGTCCCCGTTATCAGTCTGGCAAGCCCACTCCTCCGGATCATTACAAGTTATGGGTGAGATGGGCGTAATCAGTAGTTTTTTAAGTTTATTTTTCAGGTTATCAAAAACCCATTGAGGCATTTTCATAATATACTCTCCTATTTAAAAAATTCCGATCATACCAGAAGGTACTAAAGTTGGGACAATTTTAAAAACTTAAGAATTAAGTTGATCTTCTTATATCCTTCATTGTTTAGTTTTTACCCATAAACAAAATATGGTCTTCATAATGCAATTCAAGCAACACCTTAATCGCAAGTAGTTCCGGCACGCCTTCTTCAACCAAATCAAATTTTCTAACCCGGTGGGAAATCCGTAATATCTGTCAATTCTGATTCCGCTATCAAGAGCGGCATACCTCGCAGTACACCACGGTTCGGCGTACATATAAGATAGGTCATCGACTCAAATATTGCAACCACAAGTTCTTTGTTACGCGGATCTGGTTTCCCTACTTCTACATAATAGTCTTCGCCGCGTTTTTGATAGGTAATACTGAAAATACGTCTATCTGAAACATCCCAGTCCAGTGTCTCTTCCGCAAATTTCTTAACAGATTCCCAGACTTCCTCTGCTTGGGCATCGTCTTTCGCTTTGGGAATAAAAAATTTTGTTTCTGTGGTCATCTTGATACCTTTTTCAGGCAGCTACTTTTTCGGAAAAGTAGCGATCTAACAATTCTTCCAAATCAAACAAAAGATTATTTAAATGGACAGGTTCGGTCTTCAACTCCATTGCCTCAACAGCAAAATCATTCAACAGTTCTGAGGTAATAACAACGTTGTCCACGTCAAACAAATAGTGATTCAATTGTGCCAAAGCTGTACCCATGGTCTCGGCAGCACTTGCTCTCCTCACATTCGCTGCGTGCACCATATCCTCAATTTCCAATGCCAACAACCGTTTGAGGGCGCGTTCTGTTACATCTTCAAGGATACCTTCCGCTGCGAGAAAATCCTCAAAATTGTCCCCTTCATATTTATTCATACTAAACTCTCCTACTTTGCCATAAATTTCTTCGCTCACGTGCCAAATTCAAATCCGTCCGAGGTATCTTTTGAGATTTCTTGATGAAACCATGCAGAAGTACCATCTTGTTATCTTCCACAGAAAAAAGCACCCGCGCGATACGCCTTCCTTTGAGACGACTGCGGATTTCCCATAGATATGTTTCCATCTTCCTGACAAGAGGCATACCTAAGGGCCAACCAAATTGCACAAGTCTTATATCTTCTCCAATAGCCTTTCTATCCGCGTCATCAAGACTTTTAAGCCATTGCTGTACAGGCATCCGGCCCACATCGGTACGAAAAAAGACAACACTAAGGACGGGATCTCTGCTCATAAAAATAAACCGAGGTTTGAAGCAATCTATCCTCGAAACACATCTTATGCTGGAAGTTTTTCAACCGCCGCAAAGAAATCGGCGTTTGACGCGCTGAAACCATACTGCTGCTCTACTTCCCGAATAGCGATCTCCGTTGTGAAGAGGTTATCGTAAGTATCCGGGAACTCGACACCTGTTGTGGCATCGCGGAGTAGCACGATGTTGTAACCGTACCGCGCCATAGATCGGATCCCGTAATCCCGACCCAATACACACCAATTCGTTGCGAAACCGGCAAAGATTAGATGGAGGATACGCCGTTCTTCAAGCAGTTCATGCAACTGCTGACCCGTAGCGATAACAAAGTCATTCTCTTGTACATCAATCGCAGGAGAGACCGCGAGTTGCGACGCGAGTTTGTCCCAATGGATACCGATGCCTGGTGGTTGACTGCGAGGACCCCGGTAAACGGCGTAGTCACCCTCACGACTTCGGAAATCGGAGGGCGGCCACGCCGAGGGCGTAGAAGGTTCAGGCGGTTTGTGCCGTTTGAGTTGCGGATACTGTGCTGCCACCGGTGGCGAAGGCGCGTGCACAATTGTCATCCCTGCCTCCCGCGCGGCACCTATCACAGGCACGACACACTCAGTCGTTATCCGTGCCGCGCGTTCTATCCAGCTCTCGATGAAATGCACGTTCCACAAATCGACGAGAACCAACGCCGCCTCTTCAACCGGCAACGGCATCTTAAACTCACGTCGGATGAACGCCGTTTCACGACACGGTACATCTGCCGGCGTACTATCCTGAAAGTAGCGGACACGTAAATCTAATGTTTTCACTCTGGCTCCTGAAACAGTGTGTCATCGAGTTCAGCGTTCAGTGTGACGCTCGTTATCCTGCTCTCACTAAAGAGCTGACCTTCCACATTCTGCACAACATGATGCGGGACTTTAACGCCATCAACATCGCGATAATCCTCCATAAGTGTCTCTCGGATAACAGCGACACCTTGGGCGGTTTCGCGATAAGATAGCTTCACGACATAATGCGTGTCCTCACTCACAAAGAGTTTCAGCATCTCGCCAGATGGTTGCGGTACCAACAAAATTGAGGCAGGTTTACCGGCGACATCTTCGGTGCCAGCGTACTGGATTGGGATGTCGTTTTGGGACAAATTCGGCAATAGCCATAAAGTTTCTCGGAAAACCGCATCTTTGAAGGTCGCGGCCATCTGCGGCGGTATCGGTTGAACGCCGATCGGCGTTATCACAAATCCAGAGGCACCGTCAAAGACCGTAGCCATTTCACCTTGTGCCATCTTCAAATCCTGCCTGAATTTATCTGGGAAAACGTAATATGATTTACCCTCTACCTGCATAGGTCCTTGCGGTGAATTCGCTGACGCTCGTGCCTCAACGACCATATTCTTCACGGCTTGCAGCTTCTCAAGTCCACCGTGTGCCTCAACCGCTGCAGCGAGGATTTCTTTGGCTTTCGCCATGTCTGCTTCACTCGCTTCAGGCATCGGTTCCGTAGGCGGTGGTGCCGGTTGCGCTATCTCAATCTCGTTAACCTCGCCGAACTCATCAAGCGGTCGGTCAAAATTATCTTTATTCCCGACGGTGACAATCGTGAGTGCGTCCGGGTGAAGATACTTTTGCGCGACTGCCTGCACATCTTCCGCTGTGACTTCGGCAATATTATCGGTAAACGTTTCGAGAAAATCGGGGGCAAAACCACGATAAGCGAGCATCATCTGTTGGAATGCGATTTGCGCGCTGCTCTCAAAACCGAAGACAAACGAATTGATGAGCGAATCTTTAGTCCGCTGGAGCTCTGCCTCCGGCACGGGGGCATCTCGGAGTCCCTTGACGACATCAATAATGAGCGAAATCGCTTCTGCTGTTTTGTCCGTACGGGTTTGCGAATAAGCGAACCATTCCCCCGGATTCGTGTAGTAACTTGTTGGCATGATACTGCCTACCATGTAGGCGAGACCGTGTTTCTCACGGACTTCCCGCATGAGACGCGAGGTAAAACCACCCTCTCCGAGAATATCGTTCATCACGCGAAGCGCGAAATAGTCTGGGAAATCGGGCGTACGTTTGATACCGAAATGCCCGATTAACATCGTCGTCTGATTGAGATCCTTGAAGATGTAATTAACAGACGGTTTCGGTGTCGGATCGACGGTCGGTACGTCTGGGAACGTAATTTCCGTAGATACCCAACCTTCAAATACTTTTTCAAGCTGTGGGATCAGGGTTTCGGTATTGAAATCGCCCGTAATCGCGAGCATTATATTGTTCGGATGATAATATTTCGCATGAAACGCTTTAAGATCATCAACGGTAATGCTTTCGATCCCCTCAATCTCAGAATACCACCCGAAGGGATGGTCTGTTCCGTATAGCAGTGCTGAGAAATTACGCCATGCGAGTTGAATCGGGTTATCGTTCCGTCGGCGGATTCCTTCGACGGCTTGTTGCTTGCGGAGTTCCAATTTGTCCTCGCGAAAGGCTGGGTTCTTGAGTACATCGGCAAAAATTTCCAATCCTTTTTCGATGTCTTCCGCGAGCGTTGAGAGGTTAATCGTTCCGTATTCGGCAGACATACCGACTTCAACGGCAGCCGCCATGGATTCCAATTCCTCATTTAGTGCGTCCGGTTCACGCGACACCGTGCCACCGGTCCGCATAACACTCGAAAAAATTGCTGCCAACCCGACTTTATCCGCAGGATCATAGATGTCACCCGTTTTAATCAAGCCGTTGATGTTGAAAAGCGGCAGTTCATGATCCTCAAGCAGATAGAGTGTCAGCCCGTTTGAGAGGACCCGTTTCTCTGGAACCGGCGGTTTAAACGTAATCGGTTCAAAGGTGAGTTCTTCGTGCGGTTTCGAGAATGTAGATGGAATGCCCCACACCATGAGGCAAACAATCAAGGTCGTGATGGCGAGTCCAGTAGAAATTCGTCTGTTCATTATTCATAATCCTCCGCTTCATCACCGGCGGAGGTCGTATCCTCTTTCTTAACAAGTGTACCGACGGTGCGGTTGCTTTTTGTGAAATAGGTTTTCGCGACTTTCATGATGTCCTCTGGCGTAATTTTATACATGTTCTCGCGCCAGCCAAGTACATAACGCCAATCACCAGCGATCCCTTCATAGAAAGCCAGCTGCTGTGCCATGCCAGCGTTTGAACTCAGGTTGCGGATGAAACTGGCATCAACCTGCTTAAGGATGCGTTTAAATTCCTTTTCTGCTACAGGTTCGGTCTTGAGTTTTTCCAGTTCAGCGTAGATCGCTTCCTCAACGTCAACCGTTGTGTGTGGTGAGCGCGGTGTACCGCTAATAAAAAATAGGTTGTTATAGCGCGCGCCTGGATACCCGTTCACTGAATTAGCAGAGACAGCTATCCCTTCTTCAACGATGTTCTTGTAAAACCGAGAGGTGCGCCCGTCAGAGAGGATCGCGCTAATCATATCGAGGACGTAATCATCAAAATGTGGGATCGTCGGTTTGTGATAGCCGATCATCAATTGCGGTTCGGCATCAAATTCGACTTCAATCCGACGTTCGCCTTCCTGCTGAGGTTCGACAGTCGTCACTTCACTCGGAAGCGGTTGCGACGGTATATCGCCAAAGTATTTCTCTACCAGCGCAATCGTCCCTTCGATGTCAATATTACCGACAATCACCATGACGGAGTTATTCGGTGCATAATGGACCTTGAAAAATTCTTCCGCTTTACGACGATTAAGCATCGCGATATCCGAGGGCCAACCGATAATCGGCATACCGTAGGGGTGTGTTGTAAAAGCTGCTGCGATAAACTGCTCATAGAGTTTACCACCCGGTTGTGTGTCAACCCGCATTCTGCGTTCCTCTTTCACTGCGTCGCGTTCTACATAAAATTCGCGCAGAACAGCATTCTTAAGCCGATCCGACTCAAGCATCGCCCACAACTCTAATTTATTCGACGGCAATTCCACTGTATAGATCGTGTAGTCAACAGAGGTACCCGCGTTAAAACCGGTACTGCCATGCTGCGTATAGATTTCGGTATACTCTCCGGTAACAATCCACTCTTTCGCGAGTTCTTGTTGCGCCTTGAGTGCCTTTTCCAATTCAGTTATTCTATCAGCATCGGCTCTCGAACCTTTCGCACGCTCCATGTCAAGTGCATCGCCTATCCGATCAATTTCCGCAAGGATAACCTCTTCTTTTTTGTAGTCTTTTGTGCCAATGGTTTCGGTGCCTTTAAACAACATGTGTTCTAACATGTGAGCGATACCGCGCGTATCGTCTGCTTCGTCTACTGAACCGGCTTTAAAGAGGAGATATGGAGCGACAGTCGGAGATGTGTCGCGCGCAATCATCAACAATTTTAGACTGTTCGGAAAAGTATGTTCTACCACTCGGTCGGCGAGGTCTTGTGCTGATGCGATTCCGTGCAAGGTAACGAGGAACAGGATCAGCAAATAACGTATCTGTTTCATTTTCTATATCGCGGCAGTTTCTAATTGAGAAAACGCCGCTTCCTTTCTATTGACGGTAGGTTAAAAAAGAAGCCTCGATTGAAGGATCGAGGCTCCCACGCGTTATTCCTTCGCGAGGTCACCAAGTAACCCGACGAGGGCAAATCTGATATGTGAGGAGAGTGCAGAATTCTCTGCGCGGAGGTCTGCACCTTCTTCGTCTGGGTACATAACGTGTGCTGCAACAGCACGCTTGACCCAGCGTTCCGCTCTGTCATCATAAGGAATGTATTTCTCTTTCGGTGCCGTGCATGCCGGGCACTCTTCGGGTGGGTTATCTGCTTCCTTCCACAAATAACCACAAGCGATGCAAACAAACATTGCAATGTCCTTTCTCTATTCCTCAAGAAGATTAGCATTTTAATATCGGATTACCAAAATTATTAATCCTCCGAGAATCGAAGTTGTAGGTTTTTGAAATTACGAACAATTTGTTGCATTTTAGCAGATTACGCTGTCAAATGCAAGCATTAAATTAGGTATCAGATCAGCTTGATCCTTTCGCTGGTTGCTCCTTGAGTTCAGCGATACGGTCGCGAAGCGCGGCGGCTTCTTCATAATCAAGTTCGAGTGCCGCTTTCCGCATCTGTCGCGTTAAGTCTGTAATGAGTGCCTCAATATCTTGCGGTGCCATATCTTCAATAACAGCGGGGGGCTGCGTAGCCTGTTCTGCCTCATACGCAGTTTCCGATTCAGCGATCAATTCCTGAATCGCCTTTTCAATCGTTACAGGTGTAATGTTGTGGTCGCTGTTATATTGTAGTTGGATATCGCGTCGGCGTTGTGTTTCGCTAATCGCCTCATCCATCGCCTCTGTAACGTTGTCCCCGTACAAAATAACTTCGCCATCAACATTGCGAGCGGCGCGTCCAGCTGTCTGGACGAGTGACCGAACGGACCGCAGGAAACCGGGACGATCAGCGTCGAGAATCGCCACGAGAGAGACCTCCGGTAGGTCAAGTCCCTCTCGAAGCAAATTGATACCTACCAATACATCAAAGACCCCTTCTCGGAGTTGGCGTAGGATGCGCGCCCTGTCGAACACATCGATCTCGGAATGCATATAATCCGCACGGATACCGGCTTCGGTAAAATACTCCGTTAAGTCTTCAGCCATCCGCTTCGTGAGCGTTGTAACAAGGACACGCTGTTTACGTTTGACACGCTCTTTAATCTGACCGATGAGGTGGTCTATCTGTCCGCGCACTGGATGCACAGTGATTTGCGGGTCAATCAAACCTGTTGGACGGATGATCTGCTCGACAATTTGTGAACTGTTTTCCATCTCATAAGGTCCCGGTGTTGCAGAGACGAAGACGACTTGGTTGACGATTGATTCTACTTCGTCGAACCGCAGCGGGCGATTGTCAAGTGCTGACGGTAAGCGGAATCCATAATTCACAAGTGTCTCTTTTCGGGAACGGTCACCGCGATACATACCGCGCAGCTGTGGAATCGTAACGTGGGATTCGTCAATAAAGAGCAGGAAATCTTCAGAAAAGTAATGCATGAGGCAATACGGTGGGTCCCCGGGTTGCAATCCTGAGAGGTGCCGTGAATAGTTCTCAATACCGGAGCAGTAGCCGACCTCCCGCAACATCTCCAGATCAAAGCGGGTGCGCTGCTCAATCCGTTGTGCCTCTAACAATTTGTTCTCTTTTTCAAAAGTCAAAATTCTGTCTTGGAGTTCGAGTTCAATATTAATCAGTGCCTGATCAAAGATTTCAGCATCCGTCATGAAGTGCTTAGCCGGATAAATATCGAGGTCATTCCTCTGTCCCAATATTTCGCCGGTGGTTGTATCAATTTCGCTAATGCGATCAATTTCATCACCGAACAACTCGATGCGGTAGGCGTTTTCGCTATAGGCAGGGAACACTTCAACAACATCGCCTCGTACACGGAACACACCTTGCGAGAACTCAATATCGTTACGCGAGTATTGAATATCAACCAAAGCGCGAAGGAGCGCGTCGCGTCGGATGATCTGCCCGACTTCTACCTGAACTCGCTGCTTCTCAAATTCATCCGGTGAGCCGAGACCGTAGAGACAGGAGACGCTTGCAACGACGATAACATCGCGCCGTGCTATTAAAGACGCAGTTGAGGCGAGCCGCATCCGTGTAATCTCTTCGTTAATGCGGACATCTTTCTCAATGAAAGTGTCCGTAGACGGGATGTATGCCTCCGGCTGATAGTACTCGTAATCGCTGACGAAATAGTGAACGGCGTTATTCGGAAAAAAAGTGCGGAATTCGTTATAAAGCTGCGCGGCGAGCGTCTTATTCGGCGAGATGACTAATGTAGGCGACTGGACGTTCTGAATCAGGTTCGCCATCGTGTAGGTTTTGCCGGAACCTGTCACACCGAGGAGGGTCTGCGATTTATCGCCGCGTCGAAGCCCTTTTGTCAGCTGATCGATCGCTTGCGGTTGGTCGCCTTGCGGTGAGAAATCTGAAATCAACTCAAATTGGCGATCACTCAATTCGTCGAGATCCTCTATAGCGTCTGCTATTTCATCAATCTTTGTTAGTAACTCCCAGTTCTCTTGCATTTCAGATTCTTGCTCCTTTATCGCTATCTATGGATAGTACAGAGTTGGTTGGGTTCCTGACCTTCAATAAACGGTTCATTACTAATATCCTCTTCTGGGCATTTACCGGCTCTCTTGAGGAGACCACTCCTTTTGTTAATTTCCCGAAACACAATGCCATCAGGAATGGGAAACTCTTTTTCGGGCCCGCGCGCTGCATTAACCATGAAATCCGTCCAGATCGGCAACGCTGCCTCGGAACCTGTTCTATTGTAGATGTAGCGATTCTGGCGATAACTATCAAATCCGACCCAGACCCCGACCACAAGGTCAGGCGTATAACCGACAAACCACGCGTCTACTTTAGAGTTCGTTGTCCCTGTTTTCCCCGCTGCGGGTCGCGTAAATGCGGGGCGATCCCCTTCTGCTCTGCGTGCGCGCCTGGCTGTTCCGTTATCAAGCACATTTTCCAAAAACGAGGTAATCTGGTATGCGACCCTCTCATCTAACACACGCTCATTTTCAATCGCAGCGTTCTCCGGCGAGGGATAGATAGTTCTACCGGCTGCGTCCAGGATGTATAAAATGTGTTTCGGTTTCGTCCGGAGCCCACCGTTTGCAAAAATAGCATACGCTGAGGTTAATTCAAGTATAGTTACGCCGGATGAGCCTAAGGAGAGTGCGGGTTTCGGGTCAAGATGACTTTCAATGCCCATCCTTTTCGCCAAATTGACTGTCCGGTTTATCCCTTCCTTTATGTTGTTTGTTCCGAGAGGTGTCTCCCACACGGCTCTTGCTGTCGGGACGTTAATGGAGTGGGTGAGAATCTCTCGTATATTTACGGGGCCCCTGAACCTGCCAGCGATATAATTACTCGGTGCCCACCACTGTCCGGGAAAAGGAACGATGCCCCACGCCTCATCCCTAATAACTGTCGCCGGTGTTACAATTGAAGGGGATTCTAACAGTGCGGCGAAGACAATCGGCTTAAAGGCGGAACCGGGTTGTCGGATTGCGTCAGGGTCAACAGCGCGGTTATAGAAATTGAAATCTCCGCCGCCGATATAATAATCTCTACCGCCCACCATCGCTTTGATGTGTCCTGTTTTCGGTTCAAAAGCGATGAGGCCGCCTTGTAAATAGTCTTTAATTGGGTCAACACCCCTGTTCGGATTCTCTTTAATCGTATCGTAATCGGGTAGACGGTTCCGCGCGTAGGTCCTATCCATATACCGTAAATGATCTGCCATCGCTTTTTCGGCAACAGCCTGCATGGACATGTCTATTGTTGTATAAACCTTCAACCCGCCACTGTACAATTTTCCCTTAATTTCAGGCAGGTCGTTGAGTTCTTCGCGAAGGTATTGTAAAAAATGCCCAGCTTCCTTCTGTTGCGTTCCCATCCCCCTTCCGTGCAGATTTTGCGGAAGGAGTGCTGCATTCACACTTGCGATCCATTCGGATTCATCGATATAAGACTCCTCTAACATCTTGGTAAGTACGAGGTCACGCCGGCGCTTCGCTGCTTCCGGGTTGAAAAACGGAGAATAATCGCTAGGCCCCTTCGGGAGAGCCGCGAGCAGCGCACACTCATGGTTGCTCAGTGCGGACACCTCCTTATCAAAATAACCGAGTGCCGCTTGCTGAACACCGTAAAGCGTCTTCCCACCAAACCTTGATCGCCCTAAGTTGACATGATTCAGATAACGTTCTAAAATCTCATCTTTAGAAAAAGCCTTCTCAATTCTGACCGCGAGGAGTATCTCCCTTGCTTTCCTGACATAATCTCTTTTTGAGCGTTGCTCAAACATGTAAATATTTCGTGCTAACTGCTGTGTCAACGTACTTGTTCCAGCCAAGCGGCTGCCATGCAATAATCTGTTTTTGAACGCCCCGGTGAGACGTATAATATCAACGCCCCAATGACGATAAAAACGTCGATCTTCAATAGCGATAAACGCCGCCATTAACTTGCGAGGCATTTGGAGTAAAGGAACTAAACGCCGCGTTGTGCCCTCTTCTTTATCCGCAATTTCGTCTATCTTCTCCGCGGCAAGATAAAAGTTCTGACGCACAGAATTGCCTTCACCGCGAATAGATACAATTTTTCCATCCTTAACTGAAATCTCAACGCGGCCCGCCTTCACGTCAAGTTCCGGATACGCAAAGTCTTCGAGATGGATACCGACAGCTCCATTTCCTTTCGCATCTAAAGCTATAGCGTACTCGCCCTGTTGGCTTAATTTTGGAACGATTTCTGAGACTTTCTTATATTCCAATCGCTCCAACTTATCGATCAAGAACGCAACGTTATCTGCTTTTTGTACTTCGCAGACTGAGGAATAGACTTCCAAATGCTGCTGCCATGTATCAACAGCGTCATATTCCAAATCAGCAAACTTGATAGCGTGTACATCCTCCCAACACCCGATCAACATGCCACACGCGAAACCGATACCAGCAAAAATCACTATCGACACCAGGACGCAAACAACCCAAAACAGGGTTAGCACTGTCTGAAGAGAGTGATAAAAAGATTGATATAAGAATTGGCGCATTTTGTCTTTTATCTCCTCCGTGAGAAATCTGTATTCTAATAGAACGGGTTACGGTGTTCTATTGACATCTTTTTTTCGCACACGTTTAATCGTACAACCGATGGCTCTGGTCTTTTTAACTGCTTTTGGAATATCTTTGCCTGCAATTACCAGGTCCAGAGCGTTTTGGAGATAGTTTTTTTTGGGTTCTTTTCGACTGTCGTCAATCGCTCCGGCATAGCGTAGCACACGCTCCGCATCAAGGAGAAATACTTCCGGCGTTCTCCTTGCACCGAAATAATCCGCGATTTTATTTTCTGGGTCTTTCAGGACAGGAAATTCAAAACCGTGCTTCTTGTTATATTCCAAAATTTCCGCAACCGTTTCCTGTTTGTTTGAATTAATACCGATAAATTGTACGTTCTTGTCCGCATAAGCCTTGACAAGGGCGACGATCCGTTCCACGTAGTCAGTCGCTACCGGACATTGCGTCGCGAGAAACACGATGACTGTAGCCTGTTTTTCTTCGCTCAACGTATACAAGGCGTGGGACGTACCGTCGGCATCCTTGCGTGTGAAATCCTTAACGACAGCATCAAGCTCCGCCTTGTCCTGCGTCTCCTCAGCAAATCCGAAGTTTGTAAACCCAAGGCATAAAACCGTTGCCACACAGGTCGAAAACAGAACAACAGAACGATTCTTAGCAAAGAGATGTGTAAAAAGATTAGACCTATACATTTTCCAAAATTCTCCTAATTTAAGACGCTAATAGCAGCATTCGGTTTCAATTTTTGATGATGTCCTTAATTGTACGAATTATCAATTTTTTCTTGCATTTTTAACTTGTATATAATATAATATATACATATAAACTAATCCATGTTATAGGTGATAACCGATGGCAAAACTTTTAACAGCCAGACAGCGTGAGATTTTTAACTATATCCAGTCGCGTATTAAGGAGGGGTATCCGCCAACAATCCGTGAGATTGGCAGTAAATTCGGGTTTTCCGAAAAGGCGGCACACGACCACCTCAACGCGTTGGAGAAGAAAAAGTATATTAACCGAGAAGAAGGTAAACCGCGGGCGATTTCCATCTTGAAGGAAGCCGACCCGAAACTCGAAACCAGCAAATGGCTGGAAGGGCAGAACGCAAACCCGGCGTTAGTAGATGTACAGCGCGATATTATTGAAATCCCGATTTTTGGACGCGTGGCGGCAGGAGCCCCTCTGCTCGCATCACAGAACATTGAAGGCACCCTCCCGATACCAACGCGCATGGTAAACAACCACGAATGCTTTGCTTTGCGTATTATCGGATCCAGTATGATCGGTGCCGGCATCCTTGAAGGTGATTTCGTTATTGTCAGAAGACAGGCGAACGCTGACCCGGGTGACATTATCGTCGCATTAGTGGACGATGAGGCGACTGTGAAACGTTTCTTTATTGACGGAGAACATGTCCGATTGCAGCCCGAAAATCCAGCGATTGAACCGACCATCTTTGATAACAATGATTTGATGATACTCGGTAAAGTCATCGGACTTCATCGAGAAATATAGTAACCTCCCATATTTGTCGATTTCAATTTGATGGGCAGAGCAGCGTATCTGCCCATTAACCGCCAAAAATCCCTACGGCACAGCCAGAGAATCAGTCAGTTCGTGCAGATGGGACAGTTGAACATCTACCATCGCCGGGTCGGGACACACTTTTTCCTGATTACCGACGAGCCAGGCAGTCCACATCCCGGCATTCTTACCGCCGACCATATCTGCTGAGTAACTATCTCCAACGTAGATAGCGTGGGCTGCGGAAACACCGAGTTCTGACAAAGCGGCTTCAAAAATACGAGCGTCCGGTTTCGCTATCCCCAAAACCGTAGAATCTATAATCGCCTCAAGCCATGGGGTCAGTCCGTATTCATCACACCACCCACGGGTATTTCCAAAGTTATTGCTAATCACAGCAAGTTTATAGGTACCATGGAGCGTTTCAAGCCATCGCCGATTGTTTTCGAGATGCTCGGCAGCACCCGCGCAAAACCAGTCGACATATTCATCTTTCATCTGCTCACTTAAGCCTAACCGCTTATAGATTCCGACTGCAATCGCGTCGGTCGTCTCTCGCAAAGTACAACGCGCCGCATATTCAGAAGCGACCGCCCCGACTGGCAGCATTGACCCGTCTTGATAAGACCACTCAATAGAGGAATCCCCGAGCGCGAATTCTGTTATCGTTGCCCTATCCGCCTCGTCAAACGCTTCACGCGTAATCTCAGGATGGCGTTCGTGGATAAATTGATACGCTCGTTCCAGCCAGTGGATACCGTTTCCATCTAAAGTGCCGCCGAAATCGAATATTAATGCGCGGATGTCCTTCATTTACACTCCCTTTTTGTGATTTTTGTGTTGAACAGATTTCTGATATAGTTTTGTCTCTAATGCTTTCACAACTTCGGCGGTTTCAATCTTCGTCATGCACAGATGCGGTGCATCCGATCGATAGCACGTGCGTTTGTAGCATGGACGACAGCCAACAGATTTTTCAATAACCGTATGTCCATCACTGTAAGGTTTATGGCGAACCGGTGCGGTTGGGCCGAAGAGTGCTACGGTCGGTGTACCTACTGCCGCGGCGATATGCATGGGTCCGCTATCGCAAGTCAAACACACCTCACATCTCTCTAAGAGTGCACCGAGTTGCAAAATTGATGTCTTGCCGACAAAGTTGATGACCGGCAGCGATGTCGGCAATCCTGCTGCAAGTTCCCGTTCTGCAGGTGAACCCGTTAGCACAATCCTTGTATTCGGTATCCGCCCCACGATTTGCTGGATAACTTTCGCGAAATTCGCTATATCCCACTGTTTTGTGCGCCACGTTGTCCCCAAATTGATTGCAACAAGTCTATCCGTTGGAGCAATCCGAGCAGCATGCAAACGATCCCGAATTGCTTTCCGATCGGCATCTGTATGCCAGAACTCCAAGGCATCTGGTGCATTCTCAATGTTGAGCAGGCGTAGCACTCGTAAATATCGATGCACTTCGTGAACATCCGTATCGTCTTTGATGGAGGTCGTCAATAACATTCCGCGTCCAGCGATATTTGTACCAATACGTATCGGTACCTGTGCCAAGAAGGGTATCAATGCGTTTCGGAACGAAGTCGGGTGCAGCACAACAGCAACATCAAATGCATCGGCACGTATCAGACGTACCAAACGCGTTAGAGATTTCAAGCGACCATCGGTTTTGGTGTCAACGATGCAAGTATCGACATAAGGATGGGTTTCCATCAGATTTGCCACAAGTGGTCGCAAAAGGAGCGACACATTGGATTCAGGGTAGACTTGCTTCAAAGCACGCAAGGCAGGTGTAAGTAGCACCATGTCCCCAATCCAAGCACCGGTTTGGCACACCAGTATATTTTGCATCTTAACACCAGTAAAAAGACATCAAGGGACGCAAGGATGTTTTATGTTAAAAAAAGAAAGGATTTGACCACGCTTTTTTCCCGCTTTCGTCTGTTACCTCAACCCGAACGTATTTAGCACCGTTTGGAACGCTATATGTCGCCTCAGTCAAGAGTTCACCCTCTGCCGGTAGGATTCGCCGACCGCGACTACATTCCGCTTTGAAGACGATGGATTGTGCCGGTGAACACTTAACCGTTACCTCATTAGCGTCCAACGCCAAATCCACAATTTCGGGACCGAGTGTAGAATAAAACGCGCCTGTCCGAAGTGCTTCCATAATGTTATCAAGTGTCAGTTCTTCTGCTTTTACCATAATCCAACCGTGGAAACAGTCGTGTTCTGTGCCGTGTGCATCGTCCGAAGCGATGCCGAGGACGGGGCCGCCTCTATCAAGCAGATCATCCCACGCCTGTTCCGAAAAACCTTTACCGATGCCCATACAGGTGTCGTTGTAGACCTCAACCGCAAAATAGCCGCGCAACGGCAGATAATCCGTAATCGTGTGTCCACACCAATAGGGATGACATAGCACAGCCTCACCACCCTGTGCTTTAATCTCGTCAATCACTGCGTTCGGGTGCAGTTTAGCACAATTAATTGCCTCGTGGATATTTATCGCTACGAAATGGTATGTCGCGCCGCCATAAGGGTTCGACGGATGCACTTCGCTCCCGGATATCGCTAAAAAATCTGATGTACTGTAAGCACTCACATCGTTAACCTTACGGTGATCTGTTAGCACGAGGAAATCGTAGCCTGCTTCACGATAGGCAGCGAAGCGATCCGACATCGGAAGTTTCCCATCGGATTCCGTGCTATGGCTATGTGTATTCCCTCGATACCACTGCCCGGGTTGCTGAAAGGGGTTTGCATTGAACATTGATTAATGACTCCTTAGTGCTGGAATAATTTGTATGAGCGGTTAGGTGATGCCGTTTTATCAATCTGTTGGAATATTTCGCGTTCCTCTTTTAATTTTAGCACGTCCATAGCCTATTTGTCAAATGTTCATGGCAACTATATAAGGGCATTTTATTTTCATGTTTGCGTTGTTGGTTTCAATGCTGCGTTGAAGTCATCTTTGAATTGATTTTCGTATCTCTGGTGATAGAACGACGGGACACCGATAATGCGGTATTTGCTGTTCTCTGTCAGGATTCTACTTTGGAATTCAGTGCGGATCTCTTCCAGAAATTCCGCTTTCCATTGATCATTTGCTGTTAGATGTTCGCCTTTGGGTTCGATAAAAAGTTGGTAACTCAGTGCGTCTCCGTTTTGCTCACGTAAGAACAACACAAAATCAGGTTGGAATCCTCGACCATCGGAGAAGTTGTAGAGTGAGAAGTGCCCTTCGTTGCGAAGCAGGTAAATGTCCTTGTATGTCTTCTCTGATTCCTGAATCCACCTATCTAACATCTGTACAAATGCCTTTTCCTCGCTTGTGCCGTAAAGGTTCTCAAAGGCGAACCAGTCGCTGACTTTGAGCAGATACGCCAAATCGCTGTCATCAGCACGCGGTGTGTCCACATTGAATTTCAAAGTTTTGTCGGTGAAAACAGCGCGGATATGTGCTTCATAAAAGTGTTTCGTGCCTTCGTATTCGATAATTTCTTCGCGAATTTCGGATTCAAGTTGACTGAGCAGCCCGTCGCAGGCTGCTAATTTTGCGGGGCGATTTTCTTCCAAGTAAGCAAGATTTCCTTTGAAAGTGATTGCTAAACCGCCGAGATAATTTGCTGAACTGATAAATTCTCGGATAGATGCCAAATGCGGGAAATACTGTTTGAGTGAGGCAAACGTGAAAAACGGGTTCCGCGCAATGGCGGCTCTAACGATATGCTGTTCAATATCAACTATCTTGACATCTCGGCTGCTTTGCCTCGCCTGTTGCACCGGTGTCTCACCGTTTTCCATGAGAGTTGTCATACCAGTAGCACCCGTGTGGGTGATATGTTCATAGTTTTTCTGTTTTACACTCAGATTCGCTAAGTCGGTAAGAGATTTGACATGCTGGTAATCTTTTGGGACTTGCTTGTTGAGCCAGACAACGCCGTGTTTGTAAAGATCAGTCGCTTTGAACGAATCTTTTAATTTCAGTTCACGGGTTTCCGGACGCGCATCCATCATACCGTGGTCAATGAGTGCAGTACGGATTTCGGAGATGTAGCGTGAATCGTGGATGCTGTGATAATGGAGTTCTTCCAACACGCGGAGTTCGTGGTCAAGGTTTTCGTCAAACTTACGGCGGAATTTGTCTATGTGGTCTGGCAGGACAAACGGAAAATAGCGCGCCCCACGTCCGATGAGTTGTGCCTCAGATATTGTTGTCTTCCCGATTTTGTTTTTTCCTGAATCTCGTGTTTCATAGCAACGGACAATATCAAAGAGGTTTAGCACATCCCACCCTTCGTTGAGTTTCTGCACGGCAAAGATGGCACGGATCGGATTGTTTTGGTCTTCAAGGTTGTTAAGCCGCAGCTGATAAGTCTCTTTCTCTTTTTCGTTGTTGACCGAGAGACAGTGTTCCTCACGGAATGCCTCTTTTAGACGTTGGACTAACGCCGCTGTT
Organism: Candidatus Poribacteria bacterium; assembly: GCA_022823085.1. Classification (GTDB taxonomy): domain Bacteria; phylum Poribacteria; class WGA-4E; order WGA-4E; family WGA-3G; genus WGA-3G. Next base: position 14,686 of record JAJDXV010000086.1, on the reverse strand, counting down.
GTCATCTTTTCATCAAAGAAACGGAATGCTCGTTGAACGATTTCGAGACCCGATTCTCGAAAACTATCAATCTGATCGGTGGTAAGTTCAGTAATCAGTTTGTGGAAGTTTGCCTTGTTCTCTTGCGATTGCGCGATTGTCCGCTGTGCCTTGAACAGAATGACAGGTTTTAGATTAATGCCATTATTCACGGCCACCTGTTCTTTGTACTGATTGAGAATGAGTGCTTGCAAGATGCGTGACTTTTGATCTAAATCGGAGTGTACGAGGACGACCTCTTTGGAGAACCGATCATTTCGGAAATTCACCAAATCGTAGCGGTAGATAATTTTGTTCCGGTACTTATCGACAATATTTGGATTTTCGTAATCGTGTGTAGCAGTGAATTCCAGCAACAGATTATCTTCGTGTGCGGTAAAGATGCTTTCGACTGTATTTTCCCAACTCGGTTTCTGATCCGCCAATTCCAGTTCCAATTGTGCTCTTGTCCGGACGTTCATGTGGTGCGCTTCATCTGATAGGAGAACTATTTTTTTCTCTGCGAAATTCTCAGCGGTTAAGGTGTTCTCCTTTTGGGTCGTCATATCCGTATGGAGTTGCTGGATTGTCGTGAAGCACAAGCTGATGTCGTTTTCGTTGATACCCTCGAAATTGTCTACCTGTGTCACCGCGACCTGTTTCCCTTCAAAATAGATGTTCTCGTTAAAGAGGTATTTTGCGGCGCGTAGATTGAGGAAATTGTCTTTCGTTTTCTCAATGATATTGGTGGAATTGACAAAGAATAGGAAATTGCGGTAGCCTTTCTCATAGAGGTAGAGGATCAAGCCTGCCATGATGAGCGTTTTACCGCTACCGGTCGCCATGTTGAACAACAGGTGTAGCGGTTTTTCCTTACCTGCCAGGTCATTGTTGAAGTAGTGGATAAAACTTGCAAACGCGTCTTCTTGATAAGGGCGGAGTTCAAATGCAGGACTCAGATTTTGCGTGATGCTATCTGGCATTTCGGGTTTGGGGACCCCGAAGTTGAAAGCGATTTCGAGTTGTTCATGAAGAAATTGCTCAAGCATCGTAAACCTTAGTTTTCCCAATCAATGTCATCAAGTGTTTTAGCGGTCGCTACTCTATCAAAAAGCGTATTAAGTCGCGAAAGACTCCGTATTGAGGTAACCCTGCTGGCAACGGATTCGGGGACCGAATCAAATCGAAGGCGTAGCAACTTAAGGATATCCTCCCGTTTTGCTCGCGTTTCCCCACGTCTTTCACCGCGCTTTTCGCCGCGCTTTTCGCCTTGTTTTTCACCTTGTTCAATTAGGTATTCAGCCATTGTCTGTGCCATTTTTTCTCCCTCCTCTTTGCGGGATGTTTCCTTGATGTGCTGGTGAACCAGTGTTCTCCCGTTAAGGTTCCCGAACAGATGTTAGAATTGCCTTGCTGTAATTTTTTGTCATAAAGGCACTTTAATTTTTTTTGTACGCAAAAAATCTGCTGTTGTGATTTTTGTCATAAAAGCACTTTAATTTTTTTTGTACGCAAAAATCTGCGTTATATTTTTTTTGCAATGGGTTAGGGGCAGTACAATCCGTTGGAATTATTGGCGAAGTTGCTTTACAGTTCCGATATTTGTTTGTTTTTGTCAATGACAAGGTCCATATATTCCATTTTATCAGCGCGGAGCAGGTTATTAAGGGCACGTTCTGCATTCTGATATACAAGGGTGTCTGAGCTTTTAAGCCCTGCTTTTAGGATAGTTTTTGCTTCCTCTGTCTGAATGTAGATGTTATTATGAATACCGTCGGTTAGTTTTGCGAAGCACTCAATTACCTTGGCAGTATGTTTTGGAAGCATTTGACATAACTCCCTTAGATAAATTTCCCAATCTTCTACTTCGCAATCTTTTGCTTTGCATACATCTATGACTTTGGAATATGACTTCAATCGCCATTCAGCGTCCAGGCACTCGGCTTGTAACCAATAGGTAAAATATCGGAGTTCTGTCGGTTCTTCCTGTTTAAGTCGCCAATAAAGAAATTTCTTTACGTTGTCTTTCATACTTGGGTCTAAGTCTTTTCCGGTGCTCGACAAGCGATATCCTATATTGTTGAATAAATTTGCCCAAACTTCTGGTTTTTCGTCGGTTTGCTGGTAAAATTGTTCAAGTAGACTCTCTTCACCGTTAAGTGGGAACATTTTCCACAGATAATAGTTAAAAAGACGTTCACCGAAGACATCGATGGGTTGTTGGGCAACGAGATCATGCTTTTTGAAATCAGATAAATGTTGTAAGGCAAAATTGAAATCATCTTTAAGAATTTCAAAGATTTGCTTAATTGCCCCATTGCAGAGCAGAAAACTACTGAATGCCGCGTACCATTCTTGACGTTTACTTTGTGCCTGTGGGAAAAAATCTGATTTATGTGCAATTGCCCATTTCTTATTCAAGTTATAAATCGAAAGATAATTCTTGCCCAAAATGGCATATTCAGGCGGTGTCAGCGGATAATTGCTTTCGGAGGAGAAACGTTTTGCAAGGAGTGTTGTTACTTCAGGGACTTCACATTCAGGTTTATATCTGCGTAACCAGAAACCGAATTTGACAAGGTCCTCCAGTGCTCGGCTTCGCGTATTATTGATGCCTTGGATGAGTGGATCCTTTCGATATAATCTGTTTGGATTGTTTTCATCCAAGTTCCAATCATATTGTGTACAAAGCGTTTCCAGAAGCGTCGCGAGTTGTTCACGAACAGTAATGGGGACATTTGGGTCATCTTCAAGACATACACCGATAAAGTCGCCAACAGCTCGCCGTGCATTGGTCCAGTTCTGATCCTCGCGGGATTCACCTGCTTGTTTATAGTCCCCTTTGTGTTCTCGGTCTGGATGCGAAAGTACCCATTTGCTGAATGCTAACCATTCGTTGAGTTGGTCAAAGTTCTTTTCCTTTATATACGCTTGTATTGCATAAATCATCACACGTACATAAATGGGTCGCTCAATTTGATCACGGTTTGCCATCCAAAATTTTAATCTGACAGGATCAGGGATGATTGATTCTTTAAAAGCGGTCTGAAACGCGTTGGCAAGTGCTTCAATATTAATCTCTACATAATCTTCATTTTCGTAGAATTTATCTTCATCATCCCAAGCATTTATGAAGTTGAGAAGATCATCATCTGTTAACCTTGCAAGGTCTTGATGTGAGTACAGACTACGTTTAGATACAGCAACCGATCAAACCTCTGCTTTAGATGGGATATAATCCTTATCAAAAATCCTATGTGTGACCTCGGTTTCCAACTTTTGGAGGCGTGTCTTATATTTCCCAAAGAGCACAGGTGCAAATGGTTCTAATTGTATCCGCTGACGCAAACGTTTGTATTCGAGAAAACCTTCTTCAGTTTTTTCAGTATATTCCTGACCTAACCACTTCATTAACCATGCCCGATAGTTTGCTTTTGATGGACCAGCGAGAATAGTTTCAAAAATTCGTGTGCGTTCCTCTTTCGTGAGAAATGTATCGCCGAAGTGTTCACAAGCGTGCTGTATCATGAGCCGAAATTCGTAAGAATATTTCCATTGGTTATAGTATTCAGGATTTAAGATCAGTTCCAGAATCCATGATTTAGTCTGTTGATTCGGATTTTGGGCATATAGGTGATGACGTAAGCGTTTGAAGATTTTCCATTGCTGTTTTCGCAAAACGTTATCTAAACTCCCAATTTGCTTATGTTTTTTTTCAAAAACTTTCTCACATGCAAAGGTCAATGTATGAACGAGGGTCTCCTCAGGAGTTTCGGAGTTCTTAATAGTTCCCTGAAGACGCGGGCACCATAATTCGGAAACATCGTCTTGTTTGTCAAGGTCTTGTTTATGTCTTCGTAAACTGATCATATTTGCTGTGGTATCGATCAAAATACAGGCAACTTTATAGGGATCGCTTTCTGTGAGAGGTAGGATACCTTTTAACATCATATCACGATATTCCCCGGGTAACATGCGGGGTGAAGGTTCAAGCAAAGTATTACTGTCCATTGGATTTTCTTTCCGACGTTTCTGCTTACTCTCTGACTGCGGATCAGGTGCGAATTCAATCAGTAGTCCCGCAAGCTCCAATGCCGCCGATGTTTGATTTTCTGCTGTCCATTTTTCCAACAGTTTCGCGAATTTGTGTGTTTGGAGTTGGTGCTCCATACCGGTATACTCAAGTATTTTGTCTTTTAGTTTTGCCGATTGTTTTCCGGTCAGCTGCAAGGCGATATCTAAAATTCCATCATAGACAACTGGGTTATCAACTTTCGGCAGATTCACTACCAAATCGATAACTTCATTTGGTAAATCGGTACATACGTTTTTAAGGTACCGTATCTCTGGCCAGTAAGGGAATTGAATCGTGCCGTCGTCAAACCGCAGACTTTTCGGAGGGTATTTAAAACAGCCACGTTCAACAAGAGGTTTGAGCCACAATGGATTTTCCAAGCGAGCAAAAAAATACTTGCGAGCAGTTACCTTTTTCACTGAGGTAAGTGCCTTATTTACAAGTTCATCGGTTGGCTTCGTCCAAGATTTCATTTAATCTTCGGGCAGGAGACCCAATGCTTTAGCGTTGGGAGGAATGCCCGTTCCTATAGTTGAAGTTAAGACGGGTTAGCACTTTAAAATCTTGTGTTTTGGCATTTTGACAGAGACGTTTCCCGGCTAAAGAATACAGAGAAATACCTCTCTTGCCAAATCCACTAATACGCGTCAAGCCATGCTTAACATGTTTCACGAGAGTGTTCTTCACGAATCCATCGCAAGTCGTGCCACCGTAACGAGGACGTTCCCCACCTTTCTGGGGGTTCTGTCTGTGGAGTTCACGTCTCCGGATCGGTATAGGCGATATACAGAATATATCTGTGTTATCTACGACACCCTCACCACCAACAGCATGGTAAGCGAGACACCAAGAATCTACACAATGTGCTTCAAACGTCTCTGATAGTTTCTTTGAGGATTTCTTCAGACCGAGCCTCTCCCGTATCTCTTGGGTTTCCCAGCCTTGTAACGTCAGCAACTGCCACCGTTTTCGGATTTCGGTATAGAACCACTGCTTACCGACTTCAAGTGGACTGAAAGAGGTGTTCCACTTCTTCGCACGTTCTATGGTGCACGCCTTAATATCCTCAACACAGACGTGTGTGACGGGATACAACTTTGAAACCCACTGAAGGATACGAAGTTTCCAATCCCACCTCGCACGTGTGCCTGCGGGGATACGATCTCTGTTCGATAGATTGTGCTTTTTCTCTTTACGGTTTGGACACTTCCGTGAACGTCTGCCTCTACGAAGTATTCTACGTTTCTCTACTTTCTTGCCGACTTTACTATGTGCATCCGCTTGGATATTCAGATAGGTGTGTGCTTCTGATTTGAGGGTAAAGCCTTCCTTCTTACTGCCGGGGTCAACACCGACGCATATCTCCTGCTTCTGGCGAGTTTTAGGTTCATAATTAAGTCTGATACAGAAGACCCCATTAGACCAATAAGGCGTCGCTAATCCTTTTTTGATGAGCATCCCTGCCTTATTAGGGTGCGTCGGCATTAATGGCTTGCCATCTTTAGTCTTAACTGGAACAAACATCGTTTGTAATCTCCCTTACGGGTTGTGTGTTTCCCCATCCAGATCGTAAATATCGGCGTTGATATAGGACTTGGGGAGCATCCTAAATACTTTTGCGAACCACCACAGATATTACGATATTTTACTGTAGTCAGTGGTTTACCTTGTGAAGTGAACCTTTGGTGTAGGCTTTGCACACGCCCAATACTTTAGCGTTGGGTCACTGACGGATACTCCTTAGCTGCTCAATTTTGCTGGCTGCAAAGGAACCCTTTATCGCTGGTCTGTATAAGTCCTAAAAATTAACTGAATGTTAATTTTTTCTGGTTTCGTGGACAATAGGTTTCTAAGGCATAAATTATGAACATTTCGTGAACATAGTGCCGATTTTCGTGAACATTCATGAACATTGGCGATTTGTTCGATTTTCGTTTTTACAGTATACGCTGTCGAGAATCCATTCAAGGCGTGGGTTTGTGAGCGAAATAGGTTCTGTGCACGATGATCTTCTTACCAAGATGTTCATAAATGTTCACGAAATTGTTCACGATTCTTTTTCTCCTTTGTAAACAGAGCAAACGCAGTCAGAACGTTGGCGTATGACGTTTTTGAGTCCTATGTCTCTGGAATTTTCGTGAACAATTGGGCAATTTTATTTTTTGTATATCTCTTTTCAAAGTGCCACAAATGTAGTGTTTGATTGACTTGGTGGCACTTGATGGACTTGGTTTGTTTTCAAGTTGTTCATGAAATGCGAATTTTATCGGTTAACGTTTGTTAATTTGGCTGGTATACAGTGCGTGTTATAGGCAAGGTTGCTTCGGTTTTTACATGCTGTTACATTATGTATGATAACCTGTTTATGTATGATAACATATATAATATAGAAAGTCAAATGTATTCAGGGCTAATGCCAGAGCTATTCAGTTCCAGGTTTTTAGTCCAATTTTGGAACCCAGGCCCGGTTGGAAAATCGAAAAAAGTGGGTGTTTTTGTTTCTTTTCGCATCGCCTATAGGTTCGTAAAATTAATCTGGTGTTGTATGCTGTTACAATCTCATCCGTGCCTTTTCTATTGACCATATTTTTCAGCAGTTCGTCCATTACTTGATTCAGGAAATCGGAGGACACGTAAGCCGTCTTTCCTATATCTTCCGACTTAAAGACCCGCATAGCGGGACGCTTTATGTTCAAAAAATCGTAGTCCCCCGGAAAGACTATTTTCCCTTTTTTTAGATATTCGTCTACTGAGTCTTTAGTGATACCCCAGCAGCGATTGGGATTTACTGGAAATCCCTCCCCATTCCTTGGGTTTACCAACGTGAAATTTGAATTAGGGCGTTCATGAATTGTTCGTTGAGTGGTAAGATCGCTTAGCCTCCATTCATCGTCAGGAAAGTCTGGGGTCTTGTGATACTTTCGTGAAACGTCCCGCTGGAAGAGGTTATCTTTTTTCGACGCGCCTTTTGTGTACATTAGCATCCAGTCAAAATCCTGTGAAAGCTTGTAAGGGACATCACTTTTTCCACTTCGGGTCTTCCTCGGAACAGTGGCGATAAAATTATCTCTACCGAATATCTCATCAGTGACAAGTTTTAAATAGTGCATTTCCTGATCGTCAATGTGAATCAGGATAACGCCATCATCTTTCAAAAATTCCCGTGCCACTTCCAACCGATTTCTCATAAAGGTCAGCCAACTGGAGTGGTTGAAGTTATCGTTGTAGCCGAAACTGTCACTTCCGGTGTTATACGGTGGGTCGATGTAAATCAATTTGACCTGTCCACGGAATTGCTGTTTGAGGGTGTGGAGCGCGATGAGATTGTTGCCTTTGATGATGAGGTTTTCGCGGATGATGCCGTTTTCGTCGCGTTGGATGTCCGTTACGTCTTGTTCACCTTTGACAGTGTGGCGTTTCCAGTTGGTAAGGACTTTCGGATCGAACAGCCGATTGATTTCGTCCTGTGCCAGGATTTCGTTGAAGAAGATCTCTTTGCGCTTTTCTTCTTCTCTTGTTTGTCCACCGTCTAAGACGCAGTCCTTGTAGGGCCAGACGAGTGAGACTTCGCCGCGTTCGCGGAGGAATTTACCTCCAATGTTCAAGCCGATTTTGTTGCGGAATCGGGTGTAGGAATTGGCGAGGAAGTTTTTATCGGTGATGTAGTTGATGAAGGTGTTGTGGTTGAAAACCCAATGCCCGTCAATTTCGTCAAAGAACGTTGCTTTTATCGCTTCATCGGTAAGCAATAATCCGATGAGGTCGTGGTCGAGTCGCCAGGCGTAGTCTCGGACAGCGGCAAGGATGAGTTCGCCTGCATCGTCAAGGAAGTCTGGATGGGTTTTGAGAAGTGCGGTCAGTTTTTCGTTGAAATTTTCTTTTGGCATAAGGGGTGATAACCTTTATTTCGTTTAGGATAGTAGCCGTTTAGGACGCGGATTTCCTGTCAATATAACTTATTTTAAGTTTACCATGCTTTTGGCGAAAATTCAAGGGAAATATTTATCGTAAAGTTTAGCATTAATAGAACAGTTGCGCAGGTTCGGTTGGGAAACCGAAACTACCGTGGGGTGGGAGTGTCGTTTGGTGAAAGTTCAAGGGAAATATTTAGTTTTTGTAGAGTGGTTTAGCCGGAGATGAAATTCGCGACTGAAAGTCGCTCCTACAAGAATCGCGACTGAAAGTCGCTCCTACAAGAGGATAGGGATAAAATACGAAAAACAACATTGACAACAAATTCAATATATGATATAATTGTGCAATCGCAAAAGACTGAAATTTATGGAAGCAGAATATGAAACCTTGACCTTCATGTTCCTTCTCGGCAGGAGAAAAATTTTATGAAATCCTATAGGGAAATCGTTGAGGAAGCCAAAACAGAAATACCAGAAGTAACTGTTGCCGATGTGAAAGACGAACAGGAGAAAGATAGCGATTTCGTTCTGCTGGATGTACGTGATGAAGACGAATATCGCGCCGGTTATATCCCGAACGCTGTCCACGTTACACGCGGAATGCTTGAATTTTCCGTTGAAAACTACATTCCAGATCGGAACCAAAAGATCGTCGTCTATTGTGCTGCGGGACTCCGATCCCTCCTCGCTGCGAAGTCGCTCCGTGAAATGGGATACACCGATACCGTGTCCCTTGCAGGCGGATACCGCGACTGGTCGGCTGCAGGCTACCCCACCGAACAAGATAAACCGATGAGCCATGAGCAACTTGATCGTTATAGCCGACATTTTATGCTGACTGAAGTCGGCGAGCAGGGCCAAGCAAAACTGCTTAATGCTAAAGTCTTGATGGTGGGTGCTGGTGGATTAGGTTCACCCGCAGGTGTCTATCTCGGTGCTGCAGGTGTCGGACACCTCGGTATTATCGATTCTGATGTCGTTGAGTTAAGCAATCTACAACGCCAGATACTCCACCGTACGGAAGCGGTCGGTACGCCAAAAGTTCAATCCGCAACGACAACGATTAAGTCGCTAAATCCAGACATCGATATCACACCGTACAACCTCCGACTGACAGCCGATAACGTTGAGGAAATCTTCTCGGAATACGATCTGATTGTTGATGGGTGTGATAATTTCGCGACCCGCTACCTCGTCAACGATGCCGCTGTGCTACTGAATAAACCGGTCGTTCACGGTAGTATCTTCCAATTTGAGGGACAGGTCACGCTTTTTAAACCGCATGAAGGCCCTTGCTACCGATGCATGTATCCGACACCGCCGCCACCGGGTATGGTGCCGAGCTGAAGTGAAGCCGGTGTCCTGGGCGTGCTCCCAGGCGTAATTGGTGTTATGATGGCGACTGAAGCGATTAAATATATTATCGGTATCGGTGAACCGCTTATCGGTAGGCTCATCCTCTATGATGCACTCAGCATGACATATCGCGAAATGAAAATTAATAGAGATGAGAATTGCCCGCTCTGTGGCGATAACCCTGTAATCACTCAATTGATTGACGATTACGACGCAGCGGCGGAAAATCCGGACACGTTCGCACCCGCCGCTGACTGATAATTAACGATTGATACCGAGATTTAGACAACTCCGAGGAGGAACCTATATGTTCCCTTGTCCTGATTGTAACAATCCGTTGACGCAGTTTCCGATTGAACAAGACGACGTGGACCTCGTCAGTTGCGACGGTTGCTACGGCGTATGGCTTGTCTACCCCGGTGACGATCTTGAGCGTGTAGATAACGTCGTCTTTGACGATCTGGTCGAAGCTTATGGCACTGAATATCCGATTGATGTTGATCCAAGCACAGTTGAACTCCCTGAAGAAGTTGAAGACGCGTTGATGTAGATGAGATAGGACTTACGCAATTTGGGATGTAAATCGTTCTGTTCGGTGAAATTTTTTGGAAAATCCAGCGTTTTTATATCACGATGCACTTCGCATCTGGGCGAGTACGCCGCAAAACTGGGAAGTTTGTGGTACAAAAAGAGGGGCATGCGTAAGTCCTATGAGAATCGGAAAACACAATTGAGAGATGAAAAAAAGTGTACACTTTTCTGTTTTTTTTGATATAATACTTTCAATCTAATTTTTTTGAAAGGAGGATGTTAATGCGAGTTATCATTCTATTGACAGTTCTTAGCCTAATTGTCTCCCCCGCGTTCGCGCAAAAATACATTAGTTGGGAAGCGGAGAATTTTGATGATATTAGTGGGGACAAATTTGAGGTCTTTGAAGTACCATCCGACCACATCGGTACCGCCGCTGAAGGTGTAGAGGATTACACGATCAGTGAGGCATCCGGTGGCGCGTTCATCGGCTCTGCCAACGGCATTGGAAATGATGGTAACGCATGGGTAAAATATAACTTCTCAATTGAATTGGACGATTGGCATTTCTGGGGACGTGTGATTGCTCCCTCAGTTAGCGACAATTCCTGCTATTGGGCGTTTGACATTGATGATGCCGATGCACTCTCCACGAATAACGCGACCATGAATATCTGGGATTTCTATGAACAGGAATCGCTCCGCGAAAACTATACGACGGACTGGGTTTGGTTCCGGTTGAATACACGCGACGGTCCTTTTGAAGGAACGGAACTTGTCCAGCACGGTGATGATCCGGTTCCGGTGAATTTGTCCGCTGGTGAGCATACACTCCACATCGTCCATCGCGAAGATGGCACCTATATCGACCAAATCTTCGCAACGACAGATATTGAATTTGACCCGAATGAAACCGATCCGCAGACGGCTGTCGAACCCGAGAACAAACTTACGACAACTTGGGGCGCACTCAAAGGTGGATTCTAAATCAAACAGACGCTTAAAGGCATCCTCTCACCGGATGCCTTTATTCGCGTTTGCTACCATCGTTGGATATGTGGAAAATTGAAGACCAACTTTTGTTTCTCGCTCGGTATCAACACCGCAACCCTCCTGCTCATCTCCCTACTGTTTTTTACTTCTATCGCCACGCTGAATGCGGTTGAAACGACCCCTCACTTCACAGAACAGACGCAGCGAGCCGGTATCCATTTTAAACACACCAACGGTGCATCTAAAGAGAAGTATTTGCCGGAAACGATGGGCTCCGGTGGACTCTTTTTTGATTATAATAACGATGGATACCTTGACATCTATCTCGTCAACGGCGGGACGATCAGCACCACGCGTCAGGACACCTATAGAGACCCTAAACAGGCAAATGTCCTCTACCGCAATAGAGGCGATGGCACGTTTGTTGATGCAACCGTAGCGGCGGGGTTACAACAAAATTCGGGGTACGGTATGGGGTGTCTCTCCGCAGATTACGACAACGATGGCGATGCGGATCTCTATCTCACGAACTTTGGGAGAAACCAACTCTATCGGAACAACGGTGACGGTACTTTCACGGATGCAACGTCCTATGCAGGTGTCGGTGACGGCAGTTGGAGTGTCAGTGCAACTTTCGGCGACTATAATCTCGATGGTTACCTTGATCTCTATGTCGCGAACTACTTGGACTACCGCCCGGAAACCGCTCACGCCTGTTTTTTAGAAGGTGTGCATATCTACTGCGGTCCACACGAATATCCGGGGGTACGCGATACACTTTATCGGAACAATGGGGACGGCACTTTCACGGATGTCACCGCCCGCGCAGGACTGCATAACGCCGGTAAAGGATTAGGTGCTCTCTTTACCGACGATAACAATGACGGTTCCCCGGACATCTTCGTCGCTAACGATGCGGTCCCGGATTTCCTCTACCGCAATAACGGAGACGGAACCTTCACTGACATCGCTGTCACGGCGGGTGTTGCTTACAATTCAGAGGGGCGAGCGACCGCGAGTATGGGGATCGCTAACGGAGATTACGATAACGATGGCCGCGCGGACATCTTCATAACTAATTTCTCCTTAGAAATTAACAGTCTCTTTCACAATGATGGCGACGGTTTCTACACCATGACAACCTTTGAGGCCGGACTTGCCGATCCGAGTTTTTCACAACTCGGTTTCGGAACGCAGTTCCTTGACGCGGACAACGACGGAACACTTGAACTCTTTGTTGCAAACGGGCATGTATGGGATAACGTCTCAGAAATCACACCATCCCTCTCCTACAAACAACGGTGCCAGATTTTCGGTAGGACTGACACCGGAAAATTTAGAGACCTCTCCGAGACAGCGGGCTCGTTTTTCAAGCGTGCTATAGTCGCTCGCGGCGTAGCCGTTGGTGATTATAACAACGACGGCGCGCCGGATGTCCTTGTTACCGCCTGCGCTGAATCCCCCGTCCTCTTACGCAACGAGTCGCAAGCGGCTCCGAGAAAAAACAGTTGGGTGAAAATCCGACTCGTCGGGATCGAAAGCAATCGCGACGGTATTGGCGCGAAAGTATGGCTACATACAGACCAGACAACACAATTTAGAGAAGTCACCTGTGGTGGAAGCTATGCCTCCGACAGCGATCATCATCTACTTTTCGGTATTGGCACACAAGAGACGCTCCAATCTATTAAGGTCGGATGGCTAAGTGGACACCTCCAAACGATAGATTTTTCTAAAACCGAAAGCCCGATAAATGATGTCATCCATATCACCGAGGATCGTCTGAATTAAACCCATCATTTCTAATCTATGATTTTATCTAAAAAATTTCTGATTTAGGGTTGACATTGCGTTATACCCGCGCGTATAATAGTAATAATATTCTAAAGTTTAGCAACAATAGAGGTGCGATCAGAAAACTTCTATTTTTTCATTTTTTATTATTGAGGAGCAATCGAATTGGCTCAACAGAAAGCAACCAATATTACGTGGCATGAAACAACTGTCACGGCAGAAGATAGAGAAAAATTACTGAACCAGAAAGGCTGTGTGATTTGGTTCACGGGACTCTCCGGCTCAGGTAAATCAACATTAGCGAATGCCGTTGAATATGTATTGCATCAACAGCGGCACCACACTTATGTCTTAGATGGCGATAATGTCCGACACGGACTGAACAAGAACTTGGGATTCTCACCGGAAGATCGTGAGGAGAATATCCGTCGTATCGGCGAAGTCGCGAAACTCTTCGCGGACGCGGGAAGCATTGTTATGACTGCTTTTATTTCGCCTTACCGTGCCGATAGGGATCAGGCAAGGGCACTTATCGCTGAAGGTAGATTCATCGAAGTTTTCGTTGACTGTCCACTTGAGGTTTGCGAAGAACGGGATACCAAAGGTTTATATAAAAAAGCGCGCGCTGGAGAGATTAAGGAGTTTACGGGCATTAGTGCACCGTATGAATCGCCTCTTAACCCGGAGGTCACAGTCAATAGTGCGGAACTCTCTATAGAAGCGTGTGCGGGGGCTGTCGTCTCAGCACTTGTGAAAGCCGGTCTCGTCCCTGCCGAAAATTAGGATACACGGGCGCGCTTTTTAGTTGGCAAAAGGAAACGGATATGGAATCGGTTATCACGGATTTCAACGGTTTCGTCTGAACCCGCCATACCGAACCGCAAGGGAAATTAAAAATATGAAATTAATTCAGTTTTACCTACCCAATTTAGGTAAACGGGTCGGAATTGTCACTCGCGATGCGGAAGTGATTGACGTAACAAGCGAGGAATCCCCCGGTGTCTTAGAAGTGTTAGTCCTCGCACATAGGGAGCAGATTAGCCTCGGTGTTATACTCGCCGATATTCAAGAAAAGGTGGCAACACCTGCTCCGATGCAACTTCCGTCATTTACAGAAACGGAAAACACATCGGATGAACCTGATGGACTTACGCTGGAGAAATTGGATGTCGCACCTGATGAAAATGTGCCACACCTTTTATCGCCTATTGATCCGCCTGAGGTTTGGGGCTGCGGTGTGACCTACAGGCGGAGTGCTGATATGCGCGATGATGACTCCGAACAGGATATCTACAGCCGCGTCTATCACGCCGATCGTCCTGAGATATTTTTCAAAGCGACCCCTTCGCGTTGTGTCGGTCCGAACGGCTTTGTCGGCATCCGAAGCGACTCTGTGTTGACAGCAACAGAACCGGAGTTGGCTTATGTCCTCGGTGGTGACGGCGAAATCGTCGGATACACGCTCTGTAACGATGTCTCTGCGTGGGATATTGAACGTGATAACCCGCTCTACCTCCCGCAATCGAAGGTCTTTTACGGATGTTGCGCGCTCGGACCGATGTTTCTGACACCGTCTGAGGTGGACGATCCATACAATTTAGACATGCGATGCACCGTTCTCCGTGGTGAAGACGTTATTTATGAAGGCGAGGTAAACACTTCTCAAATCAATTGGAAATTTGAACAACTGACAGAATTCCTGATGCGTGATAACCCGATCCCGCTCGGCACCGTTGTCTCGACTGGCACTGGCATCATCGTACCGAACGATCTCCCACTTGCCGCAGGCGATATTGTTGAGATAAAGATTGATGGGTTCGGCACGCTGTCAAATCCGGTTAAGCAGCTTTAGGAGATATGTAATCGTCAGTAACCCCCCGCTAAAGCATGGGGCTTGTGCGAAGCGTAGCCAGCGTTCACTCCACAAGTTAAACTATTGACTACAGTAAAATATCGCAGTATCGTGGCGTGGCAGCCACAAAGTCTGTCTTAAAACGATAGGTCG